>CAZFJS010000225.1:0-2501 GCA_964519605.1 uncultured Gammaproteobacteria bacterium | reverse complement strand
GTTTCCGAGTGGCTGACCTTTCAGGCGGCCCTGATGGCACCCCAGCTGGAGGGTACGCTGTTATCAGCGTTGATCCCCTTTTCCGCTGCCATGCTGGCTCTGGCAGGCGCGTTGGCCGCCACCTGTTTTGTCAAGGTCTATGGCATTGTCTTTCTTGGCCGGGCGCGTAATCCGGTGGCGGCGGAGGCCCTGGAGGTGGATGGCTGGATGCAGCTGGGAATGGCCTTTCCCGCGGTACTGTGCCTGTTGCTGGGTGTTTTCCCGACCCTGGTGCTGCCGGTGCTGGATGCTGTACCGCAGTTACTGTTGCAGCATGGTTTGTCTGATGCCCTCCAGGAAGGGGGTTGGCTGTGGCTGACGCCACTGGCCGGCGAGCGGGCCTCTTACGCGGCACCTATTGTGATTCTGGCTATATTAGCTATTCTGGCGATCAGCTTTCTGGCCTTGCGGCGGCGGGGCGGTCCGGTGCGCCGGGGGCCTGTGTGGAGCTGTGGCTTCCCCGGCCTAACCGCTCAGATGCAGTACACCGCAGTGAGTTTTAGCCAACCGCTGCGCAGGATTTTTGCCAGCGTCTATCGGCCGCGAGAGAAACATCAGCTGGCGAATCTTGGTCACAAGATGCTCACCAAAAGAGTGCGCTATAGCCTGCATATCATGGATCTGTCCTGGCAGTATGTCTATCTGCCCATTGGCAAGCTTACCCTGGTGCTGACCCAATGGGTGCAATGGTTGCACAGCCGTACTCTGAATACTTACCTGAGCTATTCCTTCGTGACCCTGCTGATCATCCTGGGGCTGATCTGATGAAACTGTGGTTGTGGAATCTGGTGCAGGCTTTGTTGTTGCTGGCGCTGGCGCCTTTGGCGGTCACCCTGCTAAAAAAACTCAAGGCCAGGTTGCAGAATCGCCGCGGTCCGGGCTGGCTCCAGGGGTATCGGGACCTGCTGAAGCTCATCGACAAGCAGGTGGTACTCGCTGAGCATAGCTCCTGGGTGTTTCGTTGCGCACCTTATATCATTTTTGCAAGCACCGTACTGGCGGCAGCCATAATCCCGGTTACCCTGGTGAGTGCCCCCTTTACCCAGACGGCGGATGTGATCGCCCTGGTAGCGCTACTGGCGGTAGGGCGTTTTTTCACTGCACTTGCCGGCATGGATAGTGGTACCGCTTTTGGTGGCATGGGCGCCAGCCGGGAAATGACCATCTCCGCTCTGGCGGAACCCGCTATGCTGATGAGTATTTTCGTGCTTTCTATGGCGGCGCATAGCACCAATATGACGACCATGATCACCATGGTGATGAACAGTGGGCTGGAACTGCGGCCCTCTCTGGCCTTTGCGCTGGCGGCCATGCTGATGGTGGCCGTGGCCGAGACCGGGCGCATCCCGGTGGACAACCCCACCACGCATCTGGAATTGACCATGATTCATGAGGCCATGATCCTGGAATATACCGGCCGTCATCTTGCCCTGATCGAATGGGCCAGTCAGATTAAGCTGCTGCTGTTTGCCACGCTCATCACCAATCTGTTCTTTCCCTGGGGTATGGCCACTGAGGTCACCGCGCTTGCCATCGGCGTAGCGAGCCTTTTCTGGATCGCCAAGCTTACACTGCTGCTTGCCGCTCTGGCGTTGCTGGAAACCTGGATGGCGAAAATGCGTATTTTCCGTGTGCCGGAGTATTTAGGTATCGCCTTTCTGCTGGCAATACTCGGTATGCTGACCCACTATATTCTGGAGGTTTCCGTCTGATGTCTGCTGCCTTGCTGCAACAAATGGTGTCGGTCGCCGCCGCTTTGCTGTTATTGACATCCTTTGCCTTGCTGGCACAGCGGCGCATGCGCGCCCTGCTGCACTGGTTCTCGGCTCAGGGTATCATTCTCGCCGTGGCGACCGCTATGGTGGCCAATGAGGCCAACATGCCGGAGTTGTATTTTTCTGCGGCGATGACCCTGCTGCTGAAGGGAATTTTCCTTCCCTGGTTGACCTGGCGCATTGTGGTGCGCCTGGGAGTACACCGCGAGGTGGAGCAATTAGTGAATATCTCCGCCACTGCCCTGATCGGGGCGGCACTGGTCTTGTATGCGGTGCATGTCACCCTGCCGATCATTCACCTTTCCCATCTGGTAACCCGTAATACCATCGCCATCGCCATGGCCAGTCTCTTTCTGGGCATGCTGATGATGATTACCCGGCGTCAGGCGGTTGCCCAGGTGGTTGCCTTCCTGTCCATTGAGAATGCCCTGTTTTTTACCGCTACGGCAGCGACCTACGGTATGCCGCTGGTCGTCGAGCTGGGGGTTGCCTTCGATGTACTGATTGCCGGGTTGATCTTTGGCCTGTTTTTCTACCATATCCGTTCCAGTTTTGAATCCCTGGATTTGCATGATATGGAGCACCATTGATGAACCTGTTCGACCTTTTGCTGGGAACACCCATCTTTGCCGGTCTGCTGCTGGCGGTGACCCGTGATGCCTGGCGGGCGACCTGGATCAACAGTGC
>CAZFJS010000224.1:0-2518 GCA_964519605.1 uncultured Gammaproteobacteria bacterium | reverse complement strand
TTCTATGTAGATTATGCCTTGCCGGAGCGCGATTTTTCTCCGCTTGCACTGGGGCAGAAGGTGCGGGTTTCTGTCCAGACATTTCCCGGGCGGACATTCACAGGCCGAATCAGTGCACTGGAACCCGGTATCACCCGGTCAACCCGCAATTTCAGGATTCGCGCCTCGTTAAGTAACCCGGACGGCGCGCTGCGACCGGGCATGTTTGCTGAGGTGCATTCCCTGATGTCCGCAAAGCACAGCGTACTCACCGTGCCACGCATGGCGATCAGTTATGCGCCCTACGGAAATTCGGTGTATGTGGTGGTCAAGGAAAAAGGGGCGCTTGTTGTCCAGCGGAGACAGGTAACTACGGGCGCTGTTCGCGGACGCAAAGTGGCGATCAAGGCGGGTCTGCAGGTCGGTGAACAGGTGGTGATCGCCGGGCAGCTCAAGCTGCGCAACGGCCAACGGGTGGCAGTCAATAATACCGTCAAGCTGGATCAGCAGCCCATCGGCCCATGAAATTCACCGACATCTTCATCCACCGGCCGGTACTGGCCAGTGTCATCAGTCTGCTGATCCTGGTGCTCGGCCTGCGCGCTATTCTGGCGCTGGAGTTGCGCCAGTACCCGGAAACCAGGAACACGGTAGTGACTGTGGATACCGCCTATCCGGGTGCCGACAGTCAGCTGGTCAAGGGCTTTATCACCACACCCTTACAACAGGCCATTGCCGAGGCCGAGGGTATTGATTATATCTCTGCCCGCAGCACCCGTGGTCTGTCTCATATTGAAGCCCATATGGTTCTCAATTACGACCCTAATGCCGCGGTGGCCGAAATTCAGGCGAAGGTGGCGGGCAAGGACAATGTGCTGCCGCCGGAGGCTGAGGATCCAGTAATCAGCTCAACCACCGGGGATCGTACCGCCCTGATGTATATGGCCTTCTGGAGCGAGGCCATGAGCCCTTCACAGATCACGGATTATCTGCTGCGCGTTGTTCAGCCCAGGCTACAGGCGATTCCCGGGGTGGCTCAGGCGATGCTCATCGGCAATAAGACCTTTGCTATGCGTATCTGGCTTGATCCGCAGCGCATGGCGGCGCTGGATGTTACCGCTGAGGAAGTCAGAGAGGTGCTGCGGGAGAATAATTACCTGGCCAGTATCGGTCAGGCCAAAGGTGATTTTGTGGCCATTGATCTCAGTGCTACCACTGATATCAACAGTGTCCAGGATTTTCGCCAGATGGTGGTGCGCAACAGCAAAGATGTGCTGGTGCGACTGGAGGATATCGCCGAGGTCAAGCTGGGCGCAGCGAATTATGATTCAACCAGTTGGTACAAGGGGAAACCGGCTATTTTTATCGGGATAAACCCTGCCCCCGGCGCCAATCCACTGGAGGTGGCTGGCCGGATTCACAGTCTGCTGCCGGAGATCGAGCGTCAGCTGCCCGCCGGCCTCAAGGCGGGAATCCCCTACGATGCCAGTGAATACATCGATGATTCCATTCACGAACTGTTCCGCACCCTGGCGGAGGCCCTGCTAATCGTTTTTCTGGTGATTTTCCTTAGCCTGGGTTCGCTACGGGCGGTGCTGGTGCCGGCCGTCGCCGTGCCCCTGTCGCTGATTGGTGGTATTTTTCTGATGCTGCTGATGGGATTTTCCATCAACCTGCTGACCTTGCTAGCCCTGGTGTTGGCCATTGGTCTGGTGGTGGATGACGCCATCATCGTGGTGGAAAATATCCATCGTCACATCGAGCGGGGGGAAAGCAAGCTGAAGGCCGCTATTTTCGGTGCCCGGGAGCTGGGGTTGGCGGTCATCGCCATGACCACCACCCTGGTGGCTACCTATGCGCCTATCGGCTTCATGGGTGGACTGGTGGGCACCTTGTTCACGGAGTTTGCCTTTTCGCTGGCCGCTGCCGTGTTGATTTCCGGAGTAGTCGCCCTGACCCTGTCACCCATGCTGTCATCCCGGTTGTTGCGCACCCGCAACCGGACAGGACCCTTTGAACAACGAGTGGAAGGCTTCTTTACCAGCCTTGCCAGTAGCTATCAGCGCCGTCTGAAAAGTTCCTTGAATTATCTGCCGGTTACCCTGCTGTTTGCCGGTGCTGTACTGGTTTCCATTTATTTCATGTTTATTACCAGCAAGAGCGAACTGGCTCCTGTAGAAGATCAGAGCATCCTGTTCTTTCAGGCCACTGCCCCGCAAACCGCCACTATCGAATACGATGAGGCCTACGCCCGGCAAATTGTCGATATTTTCGAGAGCATGCCGGAGTACAAGGAAAGCTTTTACCTGCTGGGCATGGGTGAAACAAGCACCACTTTCGGTGGTTTCAAGATGCCCTCGCCGTTGTTGCGCGAGCGCTCCCAGATGATGGTCCAACCCGAGCTACAGCAAAAACTTAACGGCATCGCCGGTTTTCGCATCGCAGTCTTTCCACGCCCCAGCCTGCCGGGTTCAGGCGGCGGTTTGCCGGTGCAATTCGTGATTACCACAGATGCCGACTATGCCCAGCTGGATGGCGT
>CAZFJS010000223.1:0-2532 GCA_964519605.1 uncultured Gammaproteobacteria bacterium | reverse complement strand
TACCCCTATCCGGCACAATGATAGAATTCCTGGCACCATTGGCATCGGGACTGCTCTATTTCGAGTTCTACTATCCGCTATTCATGGCCTATCTGTGGATCATCGGGGCGCTCTATTATTACTATCACTGGGAAGCGGGACCAAAAAACAGCATCGACCAGTTGCCGGTGCTTGAGCAATATCCCGGCGTTTCCTTCCTTATCCCCTGTTTCAATGAAGGTGGACATATCGATGAGACCATTCACTACCTGCTGCGGCAGCACTATCCGGATTTTGAAATCATCGCCATCAATGATGGTAGCAGGGACAACACCGGCGAGGTACTCGATGCCCTGAGCCGTCGCCATGACCGTCTGCGGGTCATCCATCTGCAGCACAATCAGGGCAAGGCCATGGCACTGCGCATGGGCGCGCTGGCAGCCGCCCATGAATTTCTGTTCTGCATCGATGGCGATGCTCTGCTCGACTCGCGCGCCACCGTCTGGATGATGCGCCATTTCGTCAATGGCCCGCGGGTGGGCGCCGTCACCGGCAACCCCCGCACCCGCACCCGCTCCACCCTGCTGGGCAAGATTCAGGTAGGAGAATTCTCCTCGATCATTGGGATTATCAAGCGGGCCCAGCGCATCTATGGCCGGGTGTTTACGATCTCCGGCGTCATTGCGGCCTTCCGCAAAACGGCCTTGCACAAAACCGGCTACTGGAGCCTGGACATGATCACGGAAGATATCGATATCAGCTGGAAGCTGCAGCTGGATCACTGGGACATCCGCTTTGAACCCAATGCCCTGTGCTGGATCCTGATGCCGGAAACGCTGCGTGGCTTATGGAGTCAGCGGCTGCGCTGGGCTCAGGGCGGTGTGGAAGTATTGCTGAAATACCGACATAACCTGGTCAGTTGGCGCAAACGTCGCATGTGGGCAGTCTATCTGGAATTCATCACCAGTGTCATCTGGGCCTACGCCATGGCGGTCATCATAGTCCTCTGGCTGGCAGGACAGTTTATCAAACTGCCTGAGGTGATCTTTATCCCCACGCTGACGCCGGGTTGGAACGGCATTCTACTGGGCATCACCTGCATGCTGCAGTTCGCTGTCAGCCTGACCATCGACTCCCGTTTCGAAAAGGGCATTGGAAAAATGTATTACTGGATGATCTGGTATCCCATCGCCTATTGGTTGCTGAATATTCTCACCACCATCGTGGCACTCCCCCGGGCACTCTTTAAGAAGCGCGGTACCCGAGCGGTGTGGATCAGTCCTGACCGGGGCATACAGCCATGAAACGGCCGCTGATCATCGAACGTCCTGAGCTGCAGAGTCTGAGACAGCGATATGCCTATGCCATGCTGACGCTGCTGTTCTGGATATTATGGTTTTACCTGTGGATCCCCCTGGTCAGCCTGGTTGCCTGGCTGTTCGGCTTCAAGCTCTTCTACCAACACATGATTGTTCTGCAAGGACTGCAGGGCCTGCTGGACTTGGCGGGCTGGTACGGGCTGGTCATCGCGATGCTTGGCATCAGCCTGCTCGGCTGGGCCCTATACAACCAGCTGCGTTTCCGTGGCCGGGAGAAGCGTCGCTATCAGGAAATGATAAAACCGCACGAGCTGGCAGCGTTCTATAGAATCGACCCCAAGCTGATACCGCGCCTCCAGCATGCGAAACGCATCCTCATCAGCCACGATGAGAGCGGCCACATCCAGGCAATCAAATCGTGGCAGACCAAAAACGACCGGCGGCTAACTTCATAGCACGGCAGATCCGCCGGCTAACACCGAAATCGATCAAAGAGTCTGGCGGAATATCCGTATCAGCCGCCTGACGAAGACAGCCTGTCACTGAGCACCCGCCCCATTTCAGCCGGCGAATGGGTAGTGGCCACACCCGCGGCTTCCAGGACAGCGAATTTCTCCGCCGCGGTGCCTTTGCCACCGGCGATAATGGCACCGGCATGGCCCATGCGCTTGCCCGTGGGGGCGGTAACCCCGGCAATATAGGCCACGACGGGCTTGCTGACTGCTTCGTGAATGAAGGCTGCTGCCTCTTCTTCGGCACTGCCACCGATCTCACCCACCATCAGGATCGCATCAGTCCCGGGATCCTGTTCGAACAACTGCAAGCAGTCGACAAATGTCGTGCCCGGAATGGGATCGCCACCGATGCCGATGCAGGTGCTCTGACCAAAACCCAGATCGCTGGTCTGTTTAACGGCCTCATAGGTGAGGGTACCTGAACGGGAGATGATACCCACCCGGCCCGGACGGTGGATATAGCCTGGCATAATGCCAATCTTGCATTCGCCCGGCGTGATCACGCCAGGGCAATTGGGACCGATCAGGCGCACCCCTGCCTCGTCAGCGACATATTTGACCTGCAGCATATCCAGCGTCGGGATCCCCTCGGTAATACACACTACCAGCCGCAGTCCGGCGTCGATGGCCTCCAGAATCGCATCCTTGCAAAACGGCGCGGGCACGTAGATCACCGTGGCTTCCGCAGCGGTCTGCGCCACCGCCTGCTTGACGGTATC
>CAZFJS010000222.1:0-2534 GCA_964519605.1 uncultured Gammaproteobacteria bacterium | reverse complement strand
GGGCGACAACAACAGTGGACATGATCAGGCTGCTACCGCCATAGCTCATCAAAGGAAGCGTCAACCCCTTAGTGGGCAGAATACCCATATTCACACCGATATTGATAAAAGCCTGCAGACCGACCCACATACCCGCGCCATAGGCAACGTAGGCTGCAAAAGGCTGGCCTGCCTTTTCCGCCCGACGGCCGATCACAAAGGCGCGCCAGACAATGATGGCAAACAGGGCAATGATCAGCAGGGCGCTGACCAAGCCCAATTCTTCGGCAATCACGGCGAACAGAAAATCCGTGTGTGCCTCCGGCAGATAAAATAGTTTCTGGATACTGCTGCCCAGTCCCACGCCCAGCCATTCACCGCGGCCGAAGGCGATCAGCGCCTGCGTCAATTGAAAACCACTGTCGAAGGGATCTGCCCAGGGATTGAGAAAAGCGGTGATTCTTGCCATACGATAGGGTGAGGCAACCGCCAGTAGCGCCAGCGCCAACAACACCACAAAAAGCAGCAGAGCGAATTGCCAGATCCGCACCCCGCCCAGGAACATCAATCCCATCGCGGTCGCCATCAGCACCGCCGCCGCCCCAAAGTCAGGCTCCGCCAGCAGCAGTATGCACACCACTGTCAGTAACAGCATGGGCTTGACAAAACCGCTGACGGCTTCGCGCACCTCGTCGCGACGTCTGACCAGGTAACCGGCAAGATAGAGCATCATCGCCAGCTTGACGAATTCCGAGGGCTGGAAATTGGCAACCCCCAGCGACAACCAGCGACTGCTGCCATTTACCTCCCGACCGACACCCGGCAGTATCACCAATACGAGCAACAGCATCCCCAGTAATAGCAGTGCACCACTCAATTTTTCCCAAACCGCCAGGGAAACATGCAGCACACCGTAGGCCAATAGCAAAGCAACACCGGCATAGGATAACTGGCGCCACAGGTAGTGGGCCGGCTGATGAAACTGGCGGTCAGCAATAGCAAAGGAAGCGGAGCCCACCATCACAAGACCCAGTACGAAGAGAATGGCGCAGACAATCCACAACGGAAAATCATAGGCGGCAGTTTCGTTCAGGCGCTGACGACGATTGCCGGCAACGGGATTGGCAGTCACGGCACTCATGACAGCAAGGCCTCCACAGCCGCGGCGAAAACCCGGCCACGCTCGGCATAATCCTGAAACATATCCAGACTGGCACAGGCCGGCGACAACAACACCAGATCACCTGGGCGGGCATATTGTGCGGCCTGTCTAACGGCCTCCTCCATGGTCGCCACACACTGTACCGGCAGGCTGTCCGCCAGTGCATGGGCGATCTGCGGAGCGTCACGACCCAGCAATACAACTGCCCGCCCCTGGCTCAACAGCACATCCCTTAAGGGGCTAAAATCCGCGCCCTTGCCGATACCACCGGCGATCAGCACCACCCGGCGGTCAAGCCCGGCCAGGGCAGCCAGGGTAGCACCCACGTTGGTGGCCTTGGAGTCATCGTACCAGTCAACCCCCCGCCTGCTGGCCACCTTCGCCATGCGATGTGGCAGACCAGGGAATGCCTGCAAGGCATTCATCATGGCCTCCTGGGGTAAAGCAACTGCCTCGCCCAGTGCCAGCGCCGCCAGGGCATTGAGTGCATTGTGCTGACCGCTGATTGCCAGCGCACTGACGGGCAGCAGGCGCGCCTTTCCCCGTGCCAGCCAACGCTGCCCACCATGGTCCACAAGCCCGTATTCTCCCTCTCGGGGTGCCTGGACACCAAAGGAAATTACTGTACTGCCCGACGGCGGCAAAGCCTGCAGTGTGGTATCGTCACGATTGACAACCAGCACACCACCACCGTGATAAATGCCATCCTTGGCACGACGATAAGCGGCCATATCCACATAGCGATCGAGATGATCCGGGCTGATATTGAGAATAACAGCTGCCGCGGGCCGCAGGGAGGCAGTGGTCTCCAGTTGATAACTGGATAATTCCAGTACATACATTGCCGGCGGGGTCTCGTCCAGCAGATCAAGGGCAGGCGTACCAAAATTCCCGCCCACCCGCGCATCCAGACCCGCCTGTGCGGCCATCGCCCCCAACAGGGCCGTCACGGTACTCTTGCCATTTGAACCGGTGATAGCCACCAGAGGGGCATCCGCACAACGGGCAAACAGCTCAATGTCGCCCAATACCATCAGCCCCCGTTGTCGCGCAGCCCGAATATAAGGGTCATCCCGGGCAATACCGGGACTGAGGACCAACTGCGCACAAGACGCCAGCGCTGCAGTGGAAAATCCACCTGTAAAAATAACTTCCGGAGACAGCAATTCCTGCACTGCAGCAAGACCGGGGGGGTGAAGTCTGCTGTCGGTGATCATCACCGGCAAGCCCAGGCGGGTGAGAAAACGGGCACAGGAAAGCCCCGTCTTTCCCAGACCAACGATCAGTGTGGTACCCTCCAGAGCCAGATGCTGCCTGAAAACAGCAGCAGCCTGCAGTGCTTCCGGTTGCTTGTTCATCGCTTTTTGCATCATCTGATTTTCAAGGTTGCCAG
>CAZFJS010000221.1:0-2537 GCA_964519605.1 uncultured Gammaproteobacteria bacterium | reverse complement strand
CTGGCAACCTTGAAAATCAGATGATGCAAAAAGCGATGAACAAGCAACCGGAAGCGCTGCAGACTGCTGCTGTTTTCAGGCAGCGCCTGGCTCTGGAGGGCACTACCCTGATCGTCGGTCTGGGCAAGACGGGGCTTTCCTGTGCCCGTTTTCTCACCCGTCTGGGCCTGCCGGTGATGGTCACCGACAGCAGACTTCACCCCCCCGGTCTTGCTGCAGTAAAGGAATTGCTGTCTCCGGAAGTTATTTTTACAGGAGGATTTTCCGCTGCGGCGCTGGCGTCTTGTGCGCAGTTGGTCCTCAGTCCCGGTGTTGCCCGGGATGACCCTTATATTCGGGCTGCGCGACAACGGGGGCTGATGGTGTTGGGCGACATCGAGCTGTTTGCCCGTTGTGCGGATGCCCCTCTGGTGGCTATCACCGGCTCTAATGGCAAGAGTACCGTGACGGCCCTGTTGGGGGCGATGGCCGCACAGGCAGGTCTGGATGCACGGGTGGGCGGGAATTTTGGTACGCCTGCCCTTGATCTGCTGGATAAGACGCCGCCGGCAATGTATATACTGGAATTGTCCAGTTATCAGCTGGAGACCACCACCTCCCTGCGACCCGCGGCTGCTGTCATTCTCAATGTCAGCCCGGATCATCTCGATCGCTATGCGGATATGACGGCCTATCGTCGTGCCAAGAATCGCATTTATCACGGTGGTGGTGTGCTGGTTGTCAATCGCGACGATACCCTGCTGCAGGCTTTGCCGCCGTCGGGCAGTACAGTGATTTCCTTTGGTGCCCAGGCACCCCGAGAAGGAGAATACGGGCTTGTGGGTCAGGGCAGGGAGTGCTGGCTGGCGCGGGGAAAGACGCGCCTGTTGCCCGTCAGTGCGCTGACAATCAGTGGTCAGCACAATGCACTCAATGCCCTGGCGGCGCTGGCCCTGGGTGAGGCGGTTGCTTTGCCCAGAGATGCCATGATGAATGCCTTGCAGGAATTCCCTGGTCTGCCACATCGCATGGCGAAGGTGGTCAGCAGGCAGGGGGTTGACTGGTACGATGATTCCAAGGCCACCAACGTGGGCGCTACCCTGGCTGCCCTGGCCGGGCTTGACCGCCGGGTGGTGCTGATCGCCGGTGGTATCGGCAAGGGCGCGGATTTTAGCCCCTTAAGGGATGTGCTGTTGAGCCAGGGGCGGGCAGTTGTATTGCTGGGTCGTGACGCTCCGCAGATCGCCCATGCACTGGCGGACAGCCTGCCGGTACAGTGTGTGGCGACCATGGAGGAGGCCGTTAGACAGGCCGCACAATATGCCCGCCCAGGTGATCTGGTGTTGTTGTCGCCGGCCTGTGCCAGTCTGGATATGTTTCAGGATTATGCCGAGCGTGGCCGGGTTTTCGCTGCGGCTGTGGAGGCCTTGCTGTCATGAATGCCGTGACTGCCAATCCCGTCGCCGGCAATCGTCGTCGTCAGCGCCTGAACGAAGCCGCTGCCTATGATTTTCCGTTGTGGATTGTCTGCGCCATTCTCTTCGTGCTGGGCCTTGTGATGGTGGGGTCCGCTTCCTTTGCTATTGCTGACCGCCAGTTTCATCAGCCGGCCCACTACCTATGGCGCCAGTTGTCTTATGCCGGTGTTGCCTTGCTATTGGCCTACGGAGTGCTGCATGTCTCCCTGGCTGTCTGGGAAAAATTGAGTGGTGCACTGCTATTGCTGGGGATGCTGTTGCTCGTATTAGTGATACTGCCGGGTGTCGGTCGAGAGGTGAATGGCAGCAGTCGCTGGTTGTCGTTGGGGGTTGCCAATTTTCAGCCCTCGGAATTCGTCAAGCTGGCGATGATGCTCTATCTTGCCGGTTACCTGGTCAGACGTCGCGACGAGGTGCGCGAAGCCGTCAGCGGTTTTGTCAAGCCCATGCTGTTACTGACAGTGGTGTGCATACTGCTGCTGGCGGAGCCTGACTTTGGGGCGGCGGCGGTGCTGATGGCGACCGCGATGGGATTGATGTTCCTGGGCGGGGTGCGGATCTGGCAATTCGCTCTGCTGCTTTTTGTGGTGTTGTTGGCGCTGGCGCTACTGGCGGTTGCCTCACCCTATCGTATGGCAAGAATCACCGCTTTTCTCAATCCCTGGGCAGATCCCTTCGACAGTGGCTTTCAATTGACGCAGGCGCTGATCGCCTTCGGCCGCGGGGAATGGCTGGGTGTGGGACTGGGCAGCAGTATCCAGAAACTATTTTATTTGCCGGAGGCGCACACGGATTTTCTGTTCGCCGTGATTGCCGAAGAACTGGGCTTGGTCAGCGCCCTGCTGATCATTGCCCTGTTTGGCATCATCATCTGGCGCGCCTTTGTGATTGGCCGCCGGGCGGAAAAGGCAGGCCAGCCTTTTGCGGCCTACGTCGCCTATGGCTCGGGCATGTGGATCGGCCTGCAGGCTTTTATCAATATCGGCGTGAATATGGGTATTCTGCCCACTAAGGGGTTGACGCTGCCTTTGATGAGCTATGGCGGTAGCAGCCTGATCATGTCCACTGTTGTTGTCGCCC
>CAZFJS010000220.1:0-2570 GCA_964519605.1 uncultured Gammaproteobacteria bacterium | reverse complement strand
CGGTCCATCAGTTCCGGCAACCACAGGGTGATGCGCGGGAACAGGATGAGGGCGGCCAGGGTGATGACCTGCAACAGGACGAAGGGGATGATGCCGCGGTAGATCTGCTGCAGGCGGATCTCCGGCGGCGCCACGGCCTTTAGATAGAACAATGAAAAACCGAAGGGCGGGGTCAGGAAAGAGGTCTGCAGGTTCATGGCGATGAGGATGGCGAACCACAGTAAATCGATGCCCAGGCTGTCGGCGATGGGGGCAAGGATGGGCACGACGATAAAACAGATTTCCAGAAAGTCGAGGAAGAAGCCCAGCACGAAAATCAGCAGCATGCTCAGCGCCAGGAAGCCCCACTCGGCGCCCGGCAGGGAGGACATGATGTCTTCCACCAGCATATCGCCGCCCATGCCGCGAAAGACCAGGCCGAAGGTGGTGGCGCCGATGAGGATGAGGAAGACCATGCTGGTGAGCCGGGTGGTCTGCTGCAGAGCGGCGCGCAGGTTGCTCAGGTTCATACGTTGATGTAGCGCGGCCAGAATCATGGCGCCCAGCGCGCCCACGGCGGCGGACTCGGTAGGTGAGGCGATGCCGAAAAGAATGGAGCCCAGCACAGCGATCATCAGTAACAGGGGGGGCACCAGGCTACGCATCACCTGACGGACCAGTCCCGGTCCCGCCACCCCATTTTGCAGCGCTGTCCTGGCGACCGGGGGCGCGGCCGCTGGCCGCAGCCAGGCGATCACCAGAATGTAGACTATGAAGGACAGGATCAGCAACACCCCGGGGACCACCGCCCCCATGAACAGCCGCCCCACCGGCACGCCGATCACATCCCCCAGGAGGATGAGAATGATGCTGGGGGGGATGATCTGCCCCAGGGTGCCGGAGGCCGCGATGGTGCCGGCGGCCAGGGCCGGGCTATAGTGGTGCTTGAGCATGGCCGGCAGGGCGATGATCCCCATGGTTACCACGGTGGCGCCCACCACGCCGGTGGTGGCGGCCAGCAGGGCGCCCACCACCACGATAGAGACCGCCAGGCCACCGCGCACCCGGCCGAACAACAGTCCCATGGTCTCCAGCAGGTCTTCCGCCAGGCCGGATTTTTCCAGGATCACCCCCATGAAGACGAACATGGGCACGGCCAGCAGGGTGAAATTAGTCATGATGCCCCAGATGCGCAGGGGCAGCAGGTTGAAGAAATCCAGGTCCAGAAAGAGTCCGCCGAATAGCATCCCCACCGCCCCCAGGGTGAAGGCCACCGGGTAGCCCAGCAGCAGGAAGGCCACCGCCACCGCAAACATCACCAGCGCCCAGGCCTCCATGCTCATGGCGCGTCGTCCGGTGTGCCCGTGGCGGGGGGCGGCTGGTCAGCCGCAGGCCGGCAGATCTCCAGCAGACTGCGAATGGCCATGGCCAGACCCTGCAGCAATAACAGTGCAAAACCCAGCGGGATGGCGGCCTTGAGCAGGTAGCGGGCCGGCAGGCCGCCGGGGTCCGGCGAGCCCTCGCCCAGGTGGTAGGCATTGAGCACGAAGGGCAGGCTGCCATGGATCACCAGCAGACAAAAGGGGATCAGAAAGAACAGGCTGCCCAGCAGGTCGATCCAGGCCCGGCCGCGCGCGCCCATCCAGCGGCTCTGGTAGAAGATGTCCACCCGCACATGCTCATCGTGTTTGAGGGTATAGGCTGCGCCGAGCAGGAAGATCAGGGCGAACAGGTGCCATTCCAGCTCCTGCAGGGCCACGGACCCATGCTGGAAAAGATAGCGCATGGCCACGTCATAGCTGATGATCATCACCATCAGCAGGACCAGCCAGGACACCAGGCGGCCGCTCCATTCACTGAAGGTCTCGATCAGGCGGGCGAGGCGCTGCAGACGATGGCACCGGAATTTCATTGGGTATTCTTTTTTCTTCTTGTTTGTTGTTATTGATGCATCTTTCAGAAGGGCCAGTACCAGGGATGCTGATGTTTCAGTTCCTCCCGGCAGCCGGCCAGCTGGCGGCGGTAACGTTTGGCGTTGGCATCCACCTTGTGCGCGGTCTTCAGCAGCCAGGCTTTTTTGCGGTAGCTCTTTTTGCGGTAACCGCCCTGCCCTTCATGATAAGCCAGATACTGGCGGTAGGCATCCCATTTGGAGAGCCCCAGGCGGATCTGGCTCTGACGGCCGTACCAGCCGATAAAATCCACCGCATCGGCAAAATCATCACGGTCGGCGCCCCGCTGGTCGGTCTTCCGCTGGTACCAGTCCCAGGTTTCATCCTTCACCTGGGCATAGCCGTAAGCCGAGGTGGGCCGGGTGGTGGGGATGAAGCCCAGCCAGCGCCGCCGCGGCGGTCGGGCGGTGGGCTGAAAGCGCGACTCCTGGTAGATGATGGCCATCTGCACATGGATGGGCACCCCCCATTTCTTGAAGGCGCGCTGGGCATCCGCATACCAGCCGTTTTTCTCCCGGAAGACAGCGCAGATATTGCGCGGATTGACCGGTGGATCGGTGGCACAGGCGCTCAGCAACAGCAGGATGCTGCCGTACCACCATGGATGCGCTGTCCGGGCACCGGCCACCGCCTGCTCCC
>CAZFJS010000219.1:0-2576 GCA_964519605.1 uncultured Gammaproteobacteria bacterium | reverse complement strand
CAACAGAGACAGATCACCCAGCGCATCCAGCAGATGGTGCCTGGAAAGTTCATCCACATAACGCAGGCCACCCTCGCCCAGGGTCCGCGTCCGGTCGAAAATCACGGCATTATTCAGGCTGCCACTCGCCAGCCGGCTGTTGGTGCGCAAGCTGCCCAGATGACGCGCGCGACCGATCTCCCGACTGAATGATGCATTGGCAAAATCCAGGCTCAAGGTCGGCCTGCCGGCACCATCCGCCGCCGCTTCAGAATCCGTCTGGTAAGCCATACTGAAACTATCACCGGGCTCAAGCTGAGCCCACTGTCCACCCGCCGCGCTGACCCGCACCCGCTTCCTGATCCATAAATAACGTTTCGGCGCCGCCTGCTCCACCATCCCGGCAGATTGCAGCAGAAATACAAAAGGCGCGGCACTGCCATCCATGATGGGCAGTTCAGAGGCATCGACATCAATATAGGCATTATCAAGACCCAGACCGGCACAGGCTGCAAGCAGATGCGCCACGGCGGCAACCTCGGTTGTACCCTCCCGCAAACTGGTGGTCCCGGCCGTGCTCCCGGCAGCAGCAACACACGCCCTGATCGTCACCGGCTCCGCTAGATCGACGCGGCGAAAGACGATACCGCTACCTACCGGCGCCGGCTGTAGGCTGAGGTGGATCTGCCGCCCTGTATGCAGGCCCACTCCGGTAGCCTTGATGACATTTTTCAGCGTGCGTTGTCGGATCATGTGGGCAGTTCTCCGCCTGCGGATGGGGCTGGTTTCGTCCTGAAAATCCGCCGCATGTTATCACAGCCGGATTTCCCTGCATAGGAATTACGCTACAAATATAACGGCAGAGAAACGCCAACATTAAGTCACTCTACAGCAAGCTCCTGTATTGTAATCATATTCCACTCAAGTTCTAATCCGCCTGGCGACGCAGAAAGGCCGGCACATCGAGAAAATCCAGATTCGCGCCTTCCTGCAGGGCCGCCTGCTCTACGCTGACCTGATTGCGAATCACAGTGGGACGATCCAGCTTGGCGTAATCGATATCCTCCTCCGGTGCCGTGTTCTGATGCACCAGCTTCATCGGCTCGGCCTGTAACTCGTCGCAACCCAGCCCGGTGGCCACGACGGTTACCCGCAGATCATCAGTCATTTCCGGATCAATGACCGTACCCACTACCACGGTAGCATTATCCGAAGCAAAGGCCTTGACCGTATTGCCCACCTCTTCGAACTCACCAATCGCAAGATCCAGGCCTGCCGTGATATTAACGAGAATGCCACGGGCACCGGCAAGATTGACATCTTCCAGCAGGGGGCTGGCAATCGCCGCTTCGGCCGCTTCACGAGCCCGGTTTTCGCCACGCTCACAACCTGAACCCATCATCGCCATGCCCATTTCCGCCATCACTGTGCGCACATCTGCGAAATCCACGTTGATCAAACCCGGGCGAGTGATCAATTCGGCGATCCCCTGCACCGCCCCCAATAAAACGTTGTTGGCCGCCTTGAAGGCATCCAGTAATGAGATGTGTTTGCCCAGCACCGACAGCAGTTTTTCATTGGGGATGGTGATCAGCGAATCCACATATTCGCTGAGTGCTTCGATGCCGTCATCCGCAATCTGGTTACGTTTCCGACCTTCAAAAGGAAAGGGCTTGGTGACCACGGCCACAGTGAGAATACCCAACTCTTTAGCGATCTTGGCGACTACGGGAACACCACCCGTACCGGTCCCCCCGCCCATCCCGGCAGTGATAAACACCATGTCCGCGCCTTCCAGAACTTCGATGATGCGTTCGCGGTCCTCCAGGGCCGACTGCCGGCCGATTTCCGGATTGGCGCCGGCACCCAGACCCTTGGTGATATTGCAGCCCAATTGCAAAGTTGTCCGGGCAGTGGAATTCTTCAGTGCCTGGGCATCGGTATTCGCACAAATAAAATCAACACCATCGATATTGGCGGACACCATGTATTCAACAGCGTTACCACCACCCCCACCAACGCCGATGACCTTGATCACCGCACTCTGACTGTATGAATCCATCAATTCGAACATGATTTTCTTCTCCTTCTGGCTATTTTCTCAACATTAAGATTGATTCAAAAATTCCCCTGGAACCAGCTTCTCATCCTCTCCCAGACACCCCTGAAGCCACCGCCTACCTTTGGCAGCGGCTTTTTTACATATCGTTGCTGAAAGCCATACAGCAACAAACCAACGCCGGTAGCATGGATCGGGTTTCTCACCACATCTACCAGCCCGCTGATACTGTGCGGCAAACCTAAACGCACCGGCATATGAAACACCTCTTCTGCCAGCTCGATGGTCCCTTCCATTTTGGAACTCCCTCCGGTCATCACGATGCCGGCGGCAATGAGGTCCTCGAAACCACTGCGCCGCAGTTCTGCCTGAATCAGCATAAAAAGCTCCTCGTAACGTGGCTCCACCACCTCCGCCAGCGTCTGGCGCGCCAGCCGACGTGGCTTACGATCACCCACCCCCGGGACTTCAATGCTTTCATCGGGGTTCGCCAGCTGAGCCAGCGCACAGCCATATTTGATCTTGATCTCCTCCGCAT
>CAZFJS010000218.1:0-2593 GCA_964519605.1 uncultured Gammaproteobacteria bacterium | reverse complement strand
TGGTAGTCAGCGCAGCGGTCGGCTGGCTCAGCATGCTGGAGGCGGCGATGCTGACAGCGGGTCTGATGATCATGAGTAAATGCACGACTGGCCAGACAGCGCGCCGCGCTGTCGACTGGCAGGTGTTGATTGTGATTGCCGCTTCTCTGGGGATCGGTCTGGCCCTGCAACTCAGCGGTGCGGCACAGATGATTGCCCAAGTGCTGCTGTCGCTGGCAGACGATAGTCCCTGGGTTGCGCTGGCACTAATTTTTGCGATTACGGCCCTGTTTAGCGCAGTCATTACTAATAATACCGCTGCGGTGCTGATGTTCCCCATCGCCATGGCGACCAGCAAGGCCCTGGATGTGAGTTTCATGCCCTTCATGATCACGATCATGGTGGCGGCTTCTGTCAGTTTCGCCACGCCCATCGGTTACCAGACCAATTTGATGGTTTATGGGCCTGGTGGTTATCGTTTCTCCGACTACACCCGGATCGGTGTTCCGTTGACCCTGGTGGTGGGGCTGATCGTTGTTTTCTTCGTCCCGCTGATCTGGGCTTTCTGATATAATAGCCAAATATTTGACAGCCAGCTACTTAGCTTCTATAGCTTGATGAATTTCAGCCGATAATTCTTTCAGAAAGATACCGGATAGCTTTTTCCCGGCACGCCTGTAATCAAATTACATGAGGAAAGATAGATAAGTGCTTAATACATCAGATGAAATTTATGAATCCATGCCTCAATGGGATGTGGCGCTGGAGGCCATGCTTAGGGAAGAATACCAGCATCTCGGGCGGCTTCTCGACAATCAGGATTTTCGCCGTCTGGCCAACCAGTATACCATTCGCTTCGATGATATCATGGACACCCTGTTTGAATTGGCGATCTGTGGGCGCTGGAAGTATCTGGACAGCACAGGCAAGGAACAGTCAATTAGCCGTAAGACAGTGGATAAACTTTATATCCACGGCCGTCTGGATGAAAAGGACTTGCACAGCTTCACCGGTGGTTGGCGTCCCAGCAGCGGATAAGCTCCATTACCGGGCTGTCGTGTGATACGGCTGAGGCGCTTTCCCTTTCAGGATATAAACGAAAGCGATGATTTCGGCAACAACCTGATACAAACTCTCGGGAATTTCCTCTCCCAGCCCGATTTGTGCCAGAATCTCTACCAGCTGTGGATCTTCTTGCAGGGGAATGTCATGTTCCTGCGCAATCTTAAGTATCTGGGCTGCAAGTTTTCCTGCACCCTTGGCAGTGACGCGCGGGGCCTGTTCACCATCATAGCTCAGGACAACGGCAATTTCGGTGTCCTGCTTCATGCCTGTTCATCTACCAAATGATGACCCGCGGGAACCAGCGGCGGCGGCTGAACCTCCGTGCGCACCACCGACAGACCTTTGACCGTCAGCCCCAGTCTACCGATGGCCTCATGCAGTTGGGGCAGGTGTTCACGGATGAGTCGCACGGTTTCCTGACTGGAGGCTTGAAAATGACAAACCAGCTGGCACTTGTGCAAATGGGTGCTGATTTGCAGGGGGCCGAGTCCGGGCAACTTGAAATTGAGGGTGACTGACCACGCTTCTTCTTCGCCCTCTTGCTTCACATGCCGCTCTATTTGCATCTTGACTGCTGCGATTTCGTCATTATGGTATAGGATGGGCAGTTCAAGAAGAAGAAAATGATTGTCACTGCTATCCCTGCTAAGCATAGCCAGCTGGTGCGCCTGCAGACTATGTAATGCGGTATCCGTCTGTTGCTGCAGCAATTGCAGCGGCAACAGCCTGTTGATTTCAGCAAGCAGGGCGAGTCTGCCATCCTTGCCCATGCGGCGCAGAGCCGGCAGTAATTCTGCAAGGATAGCCGGGTATTTGGCGTCAGCAGAAAGGTCTGTGCTTATTAGCATTTCTGTCAGTTGCATCAGCGTCTTGGCAGGTAGCCGCGCTATCAATATCTGCGCCAGTGCAGGTAATTCCAGGCGCCCCTGTCCGAATGATAGGAAGATTTTCTGCAGTGGTATATTTTCCGGTGCCCCGGCGGGCGGGGCAATCTGCTGGGCCTGAGCTGCTGTGGCAGTAGTAGCGCCCGGGGACTGACGCAATCGGTGCCTGAGTTGCAGCAGCCGGGCCTTGAAGTCTGTAACAATCGGTGTCCCCATAAAGACCGCCTGCTGCAATCCGGCTTCCAGGAAGAGGCCGCTGTTCCTGATTGCAGCCTGCAGGCCTGCAGGCTGCCTGAGTTGCTGCAGGGCAGGAAGTTTGCTGAGGATAACCGCCAGCTGTGCGTTGACAGGGGCGGGCAATGGGTGCGCCACCTTGCTCAGGGCCGCCAGGGTCTGCAGCAGCGGGCTCAGCTCACCACTTTTCGGTAATGACTGACGCAGATAGTGCGCCAGTAGAGAGGTCGAGGCCCCCTCAATAGAAAGAATTTTTAACAAGGGAGGTTGTCCCAGGGACTGGATTTGTGCGCTAAAGTGACTACCGGCGGCAATCTTGATGGGGGCCTGTGCTGACAGGGTTTGTCGTCCAATGCGCAGTAGCAGGCGTCCATTTTCATCGGTGCCTGTTAGCGCGTGAATCTTCAGAATCTGGCCGGCCTGCCAGTGTG
>CAZFJS010000217.1:0-2598 GCA_964519605.1 uncultured Gammaproteobacteria bacterium | reverse complement strand
GTTTTGTGCAGGTTGCGGGCGCGGGAGTAATAGCCCAGCCCCGACCAGCAGCGCAGCACCTCATCGAGCGGTGCCGTGGCAAGGCTTGCCAGGTCAGGAAAGTGGGCCATAAACCGCCGGTAGTAGGGGATGACGCTGCTCACCTGGGTCTGCTGCAACATGACCTCCGAGACCCAAATAGGATAAGGCGTGGGCTGCTGTTGCCACGGGAGGTCTTTGCGGCCATGGTGGTCAAACCAGTCCAGTAGGTGCTGGCTGAAGTCTTCCTCTGCATCTTGCTGGTCAGGTTTTACCTGGCGCCGGGCGGCTGCCCTCGTCATTATCGGAACAGTCCCTTCAGCTTGTCCTGAAGTTTGTTCTCGAGTTTGCGCTGGAGCTTGTCTTCCTGTTTGTGCAGTTTTTTCCGGAGGCGCTTTTTCGCCTTATGTTTCAGCAGTTGGGTCAGGAAGCGCTTGTCCACCTGGTAGCTGGGTTGGCTGAAGGTGCCGCCTATGTGGATGGGGATATCGACACCTTTCAGGGCTTGGCGCGACTTGCCGCCCTGGCCGGTATCGGTTTTGACGATTTTGGCATGCACCCGGTAATCGATGCGTTGTCTGACCAGGTCAGCATTGCCTTTGCCGCTGAGGCGCAGAAAGGGTGATTGCATGCTGAGATCCTGATTGCTGGCGATACCCTTGGTGATTTTTATGGTGCCGCTGAGCGCGCTGAAATCTGTCTGCGGTGGCTGGGCATTCTGCTGCATCGCTTGGCCCTTGATGGCAGCAGTGGCCTCACGAATCAGCTGGGCGATGTTGACACCCTTGAGGGCACCGTTTTGTAAGGCGAATGCGGCGGTACCATTGAGTTGCTTTTGGATGGCATTGATGTCCGTTCCCCGAGCGTTCAGCCGTAGCTTGAGATCGGCGCGGCCGGACAAGATATCCTTGTCCAGCAGGTCGCGGAGCAGGGGGTTGATATGAATCTTGCTGAGCTTCTCATCGAGAGAGAAGTGCGGGGTTTTGCCGCGGGCATCCAGGGTCATGTTCCCCTGATATTGGCCTTCATACAAGGCGGCGCTGATGGGCTCCAGCCGGATCAGTCCCCGGTGGGCCTTGATGTCCAGCCGGAAATCGCGCAGATGCATGCTGGAGACCTTGAGGGTGCTGACCTTGAGCTGTCCATCCAGTTTCAGTTTGCGCAGTGTCTCCATCGGCAGCTGGAGGCCGCCGGCTGCGGCCGCGCCGGCTGGTGTTGCTGGAGGTGCATCCTCGGCGGCAGGTGGCAGATAGCGGTCCAGATCAATAGTATCCAGTCGGGCGTTCAGGGTGATGGCCGGTTGGTCAAAATGTTTGATCCCGGCGCCGACCTCGATGCCGGTGTCGTCCAGCTTGCCGGTCAGCTGGCGAATACTCAGCGAGTCCGCGCTTGCTGCGAATTGCAGCTGCAGGCGGGCCTGGTCCAGTACCTTTGGATCGGCGGTCTGCGGCACGGGCAGGGCGAGTGCCGTCATGAGTTTGCGGGGGCTGAAGCCGTTGGTGTGCAGCTTGCCTTGCAACTGTAACTGATCGATGATGTTTTTGCCCTGGAACTGACCACTGATTGTGAGACCGCTGCTGGTAAGCTGTAGTTGCTCGACTGTCAGAGTCTGTTGGCTGAGATCTGTGCTGATGTCACTGCTGAGCTGGGCGTCTAGGCTGCCATTGGGCACGGCGGCGCCGGTCAGCTTGAGTTGGAGTTGCAGCTTGTGCGCCTGGTAGCGCTGTTTTTGCAGGTCGACACTGAGCCTGCTTGCCAGGGTAACAGCGCCTTGGATCTCTGGCTGCCTGCTGGAGAAACGGAAACGTGTATCGATTTCGAAGGGCTGCCCCAGCGTGATCGGGCCGCTGTTCAGCTTCAAGCCCTCGATCTCATAATGTTGCTGATGTTGCTGGTCATCCCAGCTCAGCTGGGCATCCTGCAGGTCGATACCGCCGATGGCCAGTGCAGCCAAGGGTAGGCCGGCCTGTTTTCCGGGTGGGCTGGCCGCGGCCGGTGCTTTGCCCTGTTTGCTGAGATCATCCCAATTGCGGGCGCCGTGCTTGTCTATGCGGAGCTTGAGGTGCAGGCCGTACAGGGTGACCTGGTCCACCTCAAGGTTTTTGCTCAGCAGGGGCAGCAATTTGACCCGGATACCAGCGCTGTCGAAGCGGGCAAAGGGGCCGGGGCCGAAGGCCGGGTTATCGGCCAGGGTGACACGTCCCATTTTGACCCCCAGCCAGGGGAACAGCGACAGTTCCATATGGCCCTCAATGGTCAGCTGGCGGCCGGTGTTTTCCAGCACGAGCTGTTCTATTGTGCCGCGATATTCGTCCGGATCGATTATCAGTGGGATGCCGATCACGGCGAGCAGCAGCAAAGCAGCCACTAAGCCGATGATATAAGAGATAATTTTAATTGTCTTAGGGATGCTCATTTCTCTATGATAGAACATAGCGGCCAACTATTCTAAAATAGCGGTGATTGACTGCTGGCAAGAAGATTTTTTTGATCATATCTAGAGTGGAGCATATGGCAACAAAACAGACACGCCCGGTTCGGATCTCGAATTCCAAGGACCAACAGACTGAAGGATCATTA
>CAZFJS010000216.1:0-2600 GCA_964519605.1 uncultured Gammaproteobacteria bacterium | reverse complement strand
GGGATGTTGACGGAGGCCTGGGCATAATCGCCCGGGACAGCGTGATAACGGTCCTGAAAGGCGAAAAAGGCTGCCTTGATGGCATTGGCGCTATCGGCCAGGTTGCGCACCTTGGCGCTGGTGATCATTTCCTGTCCCTTGAGTACCCCGCCCAGCAACAGGCCGATAATGACCAGGACGATGGCGATTTCAATCAGGGTGAAACCCTGTTGCTTTTTGATCATTGTAATTGCTCCTCAAATCGTTGAATTTTGCTCAAAACCCCCTGCTTTCCCTTGAGTTGCCGCAGCCGTTCCTTCAGAAAATGCAATTCATTGGCATCCGTGATCTGCCCACTGTTCAGCAGTCCGCCAAGCAGAATGGTGGCTGCCCGTTTTTCCCCCATCTCCTCCAGGACAAAAATCTGCAGCTGCCGCGCCCAATGTGGTGCCTGGGCTTCTGTAGTATTATCGGCGATTGCCCGCGCATACTTTAGCGCCAGCGCTAAATCTTTGAGCCGGTGGCGGGCGATCAGCACGGCATGGGCCATCCAGGGCCAGCGTTCACCCGGCGCCTCAAGAAATTTTTTGTATATAAAATCGAGCATTAACCTTTGTCTGTCGGGGTCCGGGACTTCACCATAGAGACGCGCGGCCGCCAGCAGGGGGTAATGTCCACGGGGATCCAGTTGGAGGATATGATCCAGCCAGCCGCGCAGTCGTGGATAGTCCAGCTGGCGGAAAGGGATGCTGATGCCGGGTTGATTGTCAAAGGACTGCAGCCACAGATCCAGTCCTTTGGCCAGGGCGACAGGCTCCCCCAGCGCGGCCAGACGCAGTATGGCCATGGCCGGTGTTGCCGGCAGGGCGGTAGCAAGTGCGCTGGGTGGTGGCTGGAACTGGTGCCAGGCCAGTTGCAGCAACAGGATGCCACCCAGCAGGGCCTGCAATAAGCGTGGTACCTGACTAATGGGTCTTTCCCGGCGATAACGGAAGAGATGCCGCATATTCAGCTTCAGAGGTTTTTGCGGTAAAGGTCGAACATGGCGACAGCGGACAGTAGCAGCAGGTAAATCAGGGCCTGTCCGGCCTGTGTGCCGATCTGCCCCCAGCCGCTGTGGCCATACACCAGCCAGTCGCTGCGACTGAAACGGTCCAGATCGGGCAGCAGGTAGGCCAGGCCATCGATCAGCACGCTGAAGACCCGCTGTGATAGCGCGTCATGACGGGCCAGCGGCCCGTGGGCGATCAACTGAAAGGCGGCGATACTGCGGCTGGCCAGGTAGAAGACGAACAGGGCGCTGATGGCGCTGGTGAGCTGGGTCAGTCCGGTGGCGAATACCAGGCTGGCGGCACAGACGATCAGCAGCTCCAGCATCAGCGACAGGCTCCAGTACAGTGCCTGATCGACCGGGCTCAGGAACATCATCAACAGACAGGCGGGCAGGACGCTAAGGACAGCCACCAGACTGTAAGCCGCCAGTTTTCCCAGATAATAAGCAGCCCGGGGTAATGGCAGGGAAAATGCCAATTCAATGGTCTTGTCGCTGAATTCCCGTTGCACGCTGGTGATCACAAAAATGGCCAGCAGAAAGACCATTGCCAGGCGCAACAGGGAGGCTGCCAGCACCGCCTGGATCTGCCGGCTCTCCGTAATGGCGATCTGGCCGCTGAACAGGGCTACGCCGAGGCTGGCCAGCAGGGCCAGCAGTAGCAGCCAGCCATAGCGGGTGCGCAGCGCTTCCAGGGCAGTGTAACGGGCGATGGCAAGAATAGCGGTTTGCTGTTGCTTCAAGGCAGTACCCCGGCGCTCACCATGCGGTTAAATAGAATATTCGCTGATAGCCAGATGATCTGGTCATCGAATTCTCTGCCGGCCACGGTATTGTAATCGCGGCTCACGAAACAGTTATCATTATCCCGGTTTTCCAGCTCATCTGCGCTGGGAGGCGGGTTGAGGGTGTAGTCGCGTTTGGCGCCTGACCAGATCACTGCCGGCACGTTTTCCGCCACATCGCCCGGATTATTGCAGTTGGCAGGCGCCGCACTGAAAACCCGCAAAATTCCGGTGCCGGTGCCGCGGGTGGCCAGGGTGAACCCTGGGTTGGTTGTGTTGGCGCTGAAGGCGCCGTTGACCGTATAGATCAGTGGATTGCCCCAGGGGTCGATACCGTTGACGCCCAGCGTCGCATAGGGCAGTGCCCCGTTGTTGATGTTGTTGCTCAGATTAGGGCAGGGGGCGTTTTCCAGGCCATTGCCGCTGCTATCGGGGCAAGGCAGGCGCCCATTGACTGTGGCGAAACCGACCAGGGCATCGGAGACCTGCCTGAGCAGGCGCTGATTATCGGTGCGCCGCTGCTGTTCCTTTTGGGACGAGAGTGATCCCAGTAGTCCGCCCAGTAGCAGCGAAACGATGACCATGACGATTGCCAGTTCGATGAGGGTGAAGCCCTGTACAGGCCGGTGTTGTTTATTCATGGGAAGACCACCAGAAGTTGATCATTGGAAAGGCTATCGACCGGTAATTGTTCAAAGATCAGATTTAGCCCATCGCTGTTTTCGGCGCTGTCCAGGAGGTTGCTGATAATGGGGGGCGGCGGTGGTCTGAGCTGGCCGGCCAGC
>CAZFJS010000215.1:0-2602 GCA_964519605.1 uncultured Gammaproteobacteria bacterium | reverse complement strand
TGCGGTTTGGGGTCAGAGTAAAAACTATCCTCGCCTCTAGGCGATGGATGATCGACATCATCCCGGGTGGTTGGCAGATGTCTGATGCAGAGCTGAGCAAGCAGGGTCAGGTCTTTCTTTTTTTCTTCAAATTAACTTTTAGCAAAAAGCAAGACCTGACTCCCATAGCATGCCCCCATAGCGCATGGAGTTTTTACTCTGACCCCAAACAGACCCTTTGACCCCAAACAGACCCTTTCCTCTTGTATCTTTTCTCTTTTCTCTTTGCTCTGCCTTTAAATTACTTTAGAAAAACGCTGACCGTTTTTTTCGTGCAGATATTTATCGAACACCATGCAGATATTGCGGATCAACAGGCGGCCGACGGGCCGTACACGGATCGCATCAGCGTCCAGCTGCAGCAGACCATCGGCCTGCAGGGGCAACAGCGCTTTTAGCTCGGCGGCAAAGTAGTCTGCGAAACAAATGTCATAAAATTGCTCCAGCACCGCAAAGGGCAGTTCGAAGTGGCAAATCAGCCGGGTGATCACCTCGCGGCGCAGGCGGTCGTCTGCATCCAGGCGGATACCGCGGTAGACAGGCAGGCCACCGTTATCGATGAGGCGTTGATAGTCCTCCAGTTGCTTAACATTCTGGCTGTAACAATCACCTACCATGCTGATGGAGGTCACCCCCAGACCGATTAAATCGCAATCGGCATGAGTGGAATAGCCCTGAAAGTTACGATACAGGGTGCCCTCCCGCTGGGCCACCGTCAGTTCGTCCTCCGGCTTGGCGAAATGATCCATGCCGATATAGACATAGCCGGCCTGGGCCAGCTGCTCAATGGTCATCTGCAGGATCTCCAGCTTCTCGGCCGGGGAAGGCAGGTCGGCATCATTGATGCGGCGCTGCGGCTTAAACAGCTCCGGCAGATGGGCATAGTTGAATACCGACAGGCGATCGGGCGCAGCAGCAATAATCTTGTCCACAGTGCGCCGAAAACTGGCGGCACTCTGAAAAGGCAGGCCGTAGATCAGATCAACACTGACCGATTTGAAACCCTCCGTCCGGGCCTGATCCAGAACACTGAAGGTTTGTTTCTCAGACTGGATGCGGTTGACAGCCTGCTGGACCCGCTCATCGAAATCCTGCACCCCCATGCTCATACGGTTGAAACCCAGTTCTCGCAACAGGTGAATGGTATCGTGCTGCACCTCGCGAGGATCGATCTCGATGGAGTATTCCCCGCTATCATCCTCGTGCAGACTGAAATGACGGCGCGTCACGGCCATCAATTCACTCATCTGCCGATGATTGATAAAGGTCGGGGTACCACCGCCCCAGTGCAGTTGATCCACCACCCGCCGGGAATCGAACAAGGCCCCCTGACGGGCGATCTCTTCATGAAGATTGGCCAGATAGGGCACGGCATGGTCCCGGTTTTTGGTGGCAATCTTATTGCAGGCGCAATAAAAACAGAGGGTATCGCAAAAAGGGATATGAAAATACAGGGACAAGGGACGCAGCTGCGCTTCCTGATTGGTCTGCGCCACACAGTCCCGGTAGTCAGTCTCACCAAAGCCTTGATGAAACTGGACCGCCGTGGGATATGAGGTATAGCGTGGCCCGCTCTTGTCGTAGCGGCGGATCAAATCGAGGTCAAAAATCAGGGATTGGTCCATCGTGCAGGTCCATGGATAATATTACTGACAATTATACGGTGATTTGCACGGGCGACGATATACCCGACGGGGAAATCAGCGAAAAAAAGCCGCCTGATGGGTCTGCAGCTCACGGGCAGTCAGCAGGAAAACCCCTTCCCCGCCGTGCGCAAAACTCAACCACACGAAAGGCACTTCCGGCAGGCGTGCCTCCAGGGCTGCCCGGCTGTTACCCACTTCCACCACCAGCACCCCCTGCGCGTGCAGATGCTCAGCTGCCTGCTGCAGAATACCCAGCACCAGTTGCAGACCCTGGTCTTTCGCCGCCAGCCCTAGCGCCGGTTCATGGCGATATTCCGCCGGCAAGTGCGCCATTTCTGCAGCACTCACATAGGGCGGATTGCTGACAATGAGATCGTAGCGCTGATCCACCAGGGCGCTGAACAGGTCTGACTGCCGCAGAGAAACCCGCGACTGCACACCATGAGCTTTGACATTCATCGCGGCGACCTCCAGTGCCTCCGGAGACACATCCACGGCGTCGATGCAGGCCTCGGGGAAGGCATAGGCACAGGCAATAGCGATACAACCGCTGCCGGTACCGATATCCAGCACCCGCCGCACCGTCCGGTCGACTGGCAGCCAGGGGGCAAAACCCGCCTCGATGAGCTCTGCAATGGGGGAACGGGGAATCAACACACGCTCGTCCACGTAGAACTTCAGCCCGCAAAACCAGGCTTCCCCGGTCAGGTAGGCCGCCGGCCGGCAGGTCGCGATGCGTTGCGCAACCAGCTTTTCAATCGCCTGTTTTTCCCCTGCGTTCAGGACAGTCGACATGACTTCCGGGGGTACTTCGGGCGGCAGGTGGAGCGCATACAGCACCAGATAGGCTGTCTCATCCGGGGCATTGTCGCTGCCATGACCGAAAAAAACATCCGCCTCATCAAGACATCCCGCTG
>CAZFJS010000214.1:0-2645 GCA_964519605.1 uncultured Gammaproteobacteria bacterium | reverse complement strand
ACAATGATCTGGGGCTGGCTGTGGCCAATTCCCTGGCTGCGGTGATGAACGGCGCTCGCCAGGTGGAGTGTACCATCAATGGTCTGGGTGAACGGGCAGGCAATGCGGCCCTGGAGGAAATCGTCATGGCGGTGCGCACCCGTCAGGATCTTTTTCCCTGCGAGAGCAGCATCGATGCCACCCAGATTGTGCCTGCCAGTCGCCTGGTAGCCGGCATCACCGGTTTTGCAGTCCAGCCCAACAAGGCTATTGTCGGTGTCAATGCCTTTGCCCACGAATCCGGTATCCATCAGGACGGGGTGCTGAAAAGCCGGGAAACCTATGAGATTATGTGTGCCCAGGATGTTGGCTGGAGTGCCAACCGCATGGTAATGGGCAAGCATTCCGGCCGCAATGCTTTCCGCACGCGCTTGCAGGAACTGGACATTGTTCTGGCAACAGAAGAGGAGCTTAATGAGGCCTTTGCCCGGTTCAAGGAGCTGGCTGACAAGAAACATGAGATCTACGATGAGGATCTGCAGGCGCTGGTGACGGATGCCAGTCTGGCTGCCGAGAATGAACTCATCAAACTGGTGACCCTGCGGGTGTGTTCCGAGACCGGCGAGCGACCGGTAGCCGATGTGAGTCTGTGCTACGAAGGCGTAGAAACCAAGGTGACGGCGGCAGGCAGTGGTCCGGTGGATGCGACCTTCCGGGCCATCGACGCCATTGTTGGCAGCGGCGCGGCCTTGCAGTTGTATTCTGTCAATGCCATCACCAGTGGGACGGATTCCCAGGGCGAGGTGACCGTGCGGCTGGAAAAAGATGGCCGTATTGTCAATGGCCAGGGTGCGGATACCGATATTGTCATCGCCTCGGCCAAGGCCTATATCAATGGGCTCAATAAGATCATTGCGCCGGCTGCCCGTTCGCATCCGCAGGTCTAGATGCTGGTTTCAGGGCAATAGTGGTGACGATCCCGGCAAGGCAACGGCGTTATCTGGAGGCCATGGGCGTGGTGCTGTGGGAGTCCCGCACAGGGGCTGCCCGGCAGCCGGAGGCAGAGGCACTACGTGAGGGCGCGGCAGAAGCAGGACCAGCACAGCTCGACTGGGAGGCGTTGCAGCAAGCGGTTGCCCACTGTACCCGCTGTCAGCTGCACAAGCACCGTACCCGGACAGTCTTTGGTGTGGGGGACCAACAGGCGCGCTGGATGATTGTCGGCGAAGCACCGGGCGCTGATGAGGATCGTCAGGGGGAACCTTTTGTGGGGCGGGCAGGACAGCTGCTCAATGAAATGCTGCGGGCCATCGGTCTGCGGCGGGAAGCTGTCTACATTGCCAATATTCTCAAGTGCCGTCCACCGCGTAATCGTGATCCTCTGCCGGAGGAGGTGGCTTGCTGCAAACCCTATCTGCGGCGCCAGATTGCCTTGCTGCAGCCGGCAATGATCCTGGCAGTGGGCCGCGTCGCTGCCCAGAACCTGCTGGACAAGGATTTATCTCTTGGGGCGATGCGCGGCCGGGAGTTCAGCTTTGAGGACAGTGGTATTCCGGTCGTGGTGAGCTACCATCCGGCCTATTTGCTGAGATCCCCACGGGAAAAAGCCAAGGCCTGGGATGACCTTAAACGGGCACGGGCGATTTACGAGGCGCGCCAGGATTGCTCATGAGCGTGGCGGGTGGTGTGGATGGTGGAGCAGTCGACCCCGGCTATCGTTGCCGCGATATGCAGGAGGCGGATTTAGCGCAGGTACTGGAAATCGAGCGCCAGGCCTATGAATTCCCCTGGACGGAGGGGATTTTCCGGGATTGTCTACGCATTGGCTATTACTGTTGTCTTATTGAGGCAGATAGCAGGATTTTAGGCTACGGCATTCTTTCCAGTGGCGGGGGTGAGTCCCATGTGCTCAACCTGTGTGTTCATACTGCAGCCCGTCGGCGTGGGGTAGGCTATGCTTTGCTGAACATGCTCATGGATCAGGCCCGCCAACGCGGAGCGGATTGTCTGCTGCTGGAGGTGCGGCCTTCCAACCGGGAAGCCCTGGCACTTTATCAGCGGGCAGGCTTTAATGAAGTCGGTTTGCGCAAGGCCTATTACCCTGCCCGCAAGGGGCGCGAGGATGCCCTGATTTGCGCCCTCGAATTCTGATAGCGACCCTTTAATACTACGCTAATTTGCGGTATTTGATCCGGTGAGGTTGATCGGCATCTGTACCGAGACGGCGGTGGCGGTCTGCTTCATAGTCGGCATAATTACCATTGAACCATTCCACATGACTGTCACCCTCGAAGGCGAGAATATGGGTGGCGATGCGGTCCAGGAACCAGCGATCATGGGAGATGACCACCGCGCAGCCGGGAAAGGCCAGCAGTGCTTCTTCCAGTGCCCGCAGGGTTTCCACATCCAGGTCATTGGTGGGCTCATCCAGAAGTAGCACATTGGCGCCGCTTTTCAGTAGTTTTGCCAGGTGGACCCGGTTGCGCTCGCCACCGGACAGTTCGCCGATACGTTTTTGCTGATCACTACCCTTGAAATTGAAACGTCCGCAATAGCTCCGCGAGGGTGTCTGATAGTTGCCGACCGTGATGATATCCTGGCCATCCGAGACTTCCTCCCACACCGTCCTGGAATCGTTCAGGGTATCGCGACTCTGGTCCACACAG
>CAZFJS010000213.1:0-2675 GCA_964519605.1 uncultured Gammaproteobacteria bacterium | reverse complement strand
ACCAGGGAGAGAAAGGCATGAACGCCAGCCCTGAGGGTGTGGCGGCCTATCTGGCAGATAACGCCGACAAGTTGTAAGCCTATCCCGCTGTCACCGGGACGGGACGGTGGGTTTTGCCGTCCTGTCCCCGAGGGGATGTCTGACTTCAGGATTAGCTGCCTGTCCGCAGCGGGAGATCCTGAGACCATCATTCATGGCCGTGCTGTGATAGCCTTGCGGTCATGGACTTCAGTTATCTAAGCGATATCCTGATACTGCTGGCTACCGCGGTGGCGGTGGTGTCTCTGTGCCTGCGGCTGCATCTGCCCCCGATCCTGGGTTACCTGACCGTCGGTGTGGTGGTGGGGCCCCATGCCCTGGCCTGGATCGCGGATGCCATGCATACCCGGGCCTTTGCCGAGTTCGGGCTGGTGTTTCTGTTGTTCACCATCGGTCTGGAATTTTCCCTGACCCTGCTGGTGCGCATGAAGAGAGCCGTGCTGGGACTGGGGGGGCTGCAGGTCTTGCTGAGCACCCTGATCATTGCCGCCGCCGCTTATTATTATCTCGCGCTTTCCACCCAGGCTGCCCTGGTTCTGGGTGGCATCGTCGCCATGTCCTCCACTGCCCTGGTGATCCGTCAGCTGGCCGAACAACAGGAACTCCACAGTCCTCATGGCCGCAATGCCGTGGGCATTCTGTTGTTCCAGGATCTTGCGGTCATTCCCTTTCTGATTTTGGTGGCGGGCCCGGCGGGGACAGCGGATGCCATGCCGCTGCTTGTGGTACTGGCGGCGCTGGCCAAGGGGGGGCTGGCCCTGCTGCTGATTCTGGCCCTGGGGCGCTGGGCCTTGCGGCCGCTGTTTCGTGGCATCGACCGTCTCGGCTCGACAGAATTGTTTACCCTGACCGTGTTGCTGGTCGCGCTGGGCGCCGCCGGTTTGACCCACCAGCTGGGCCTCTCACTGGCGCTGGGGGCCTTTCTTGCCGGTATGATGCTCGGTGAAACAGAATTCCGCCAGCAGATCGAAGCGGTGATCCGTCCCTTTCGCGACGTGCTGCTGGGCCTGTTTTTTATCACCATCGGCATGTTGCTGGATGTGCAATTGCTCTGGATGCAGGCGCCACGGATTCTGTTGCTGCTCGTGATCCTGCTCTTGTTCAAGTGGCTGTTGATAACCGGGCTGTGTCGTCTGGTGGGGGGGGGCAGCATCACGGCCCTGCGCACCGGTCTGGTGCTGGCCCATGGCGGTGAATTCGGCTTCGCCATCCTCGCCCTGGCCTTCAATACCCGCCTGTTTCCTGCCGATCTCGGCCAGGTGGTGCTAACCGCCCTGCTGCTGAGCATGGGTCTGGCGCCGCTGTTGATCCGCGTCAACGGGCGCCTGGCAGGGATACTGCCGAACAAAGCTTGAAAAAAATAACAGGCCCTGGCACTGGAAGTGTGGTTAGTCTGTTGGGCGTTGAATGTTGGCCCGGAGGATATCGGCCTGCCGCCAATGCCTGAAAGCTATAATTGACTGTATTGGTGGGTTGACAGGGAAATGAATGTGGGTAAAGTGTTGGTCGAAAAATAGCAACCGAAGAAAGCAGTAGCGTTTTACCAAAGGATTATCAAGGTCATTCCCAATGACCTTGATCAACAGGGATTGTTGTCTGAATGCTGATTGATATCAAGCCTCTCCATAGCTGCTTCACTCCTTTTGCTGCGCGCAGGTCACAATACTAGTGCCTCATCTCGCCTCTGAATCAACGGATACGGGCCTGGATTGTCTGGTGATCATCAGCCGTTTTTATGGGCTACCGGCCGATGCCGCGCAGCTGAAACACCGCTTTGCCCAGGAAGGCCGCGTTTTCGGCCTAGTGGAAATACTGCATGCCGCCAAACTGCAGGGGCTGAAAGCCCGTCAGCTTACGGCCGATTGGCCTCGTCTTGAGCAGATGCCATTACCGGCCATCGCGCAGCATAAAGAGGGGCACTATTTTATCCTTGCCAAAGTTGAATTGACCGGGGGCAGCGAGAGGGTGCTGATCCAGGATCCTTTGGAGAAACGGCCTTTGTCTTTGCCCCGGGATATTTTTGAAGAGGCGTGGAATGGCGAGTTGATTCTGTTGACACGCTGGGCCGGCCTGAGTGGGGGTGAGCGCCGCTTCGATTTCAAATGGTTCATCCCTGCCATTCTCAAATACCGCAAGCTGTTCGGTGAAGTGCTGCTGGCATCCTTCTTCATCCAGTTGCTGGCGCTGGTTACACCCCTGTTTTTTCAGGTGGTCATCGACAAGGTTCTGGTACACAGAGGTCTGACAACGCTGGATGTGTTGGCCATGGGTTTGCTGGTGGTGTCGTTCTTTGAAGTCGTCCTGGGCGGTTTGCGCAGCTATCTGTTTTCCCATACCGCTCAGCGTATCGATGTCGGCCTGGGTGCCCGGCTGTTCCGTCACCTGCAGGCCTTGCCGGTCAGTTATTTTGGTGTCCGGCGGGTGGGGGATACGGTTGCCCGGGTGCGCGAGCTGGAAAATATTCGCCAGTTTCTCACCGGCTCAGCTTTGACGTTGGTCATTGATCTGTTTTTTACCGTGATATTTCTGGCGGTGATGTACGTCTACAGTCCAGTGCTGACCTATATTGTTTTGGGCGCCATTCCTTTCTATATCGTGCTATCGGTGGTGATCACCCCCGCCCTGCGGGCCCGGAT
>CAZFJS010000212.1:0-2678 GCA_964519605.1 uncultured Gammaproteobacteria bacterium | reverse complement strand
CCGAAGGTTACTGGCGTTCCCATCAGGTACCCATCGCCGACATGGCCGGCAATCCAGATCATATCCGTCTGCTGGAGGAGTGGATGATCGCTTATCGCCCACAGGAGCTGTTCGACGCACAGGGTGCCCCACTACCGGAACTGCGGGCCCTGGCACCAGTGGGTGAGCGGCGCATGGGCGCGAATCCCCATGCCAATGGCGGCCTGTTGCTGAAGGATCTGATTATGCCGGATTTTCGCGACTACGCCCTGGCGGTACCGAAACCCGGCAGCGTCCTGGGCGAGGCGACCCGGGAAATGGGCAAGTTTCTGCGGGATGTGATGGCGCGCAATCAGACGGCGGCCAATTTCCGTATCATGGGGCCGGATGAAACGGCCTCGAACCGCCTTGGTGCCTTGTTCGAAGTGACCAACCGGGCCTGGATGGCGGAGCGCCTGCCCGAGGACGATCATCTGGCCGCCGACGGTCGGGTGATGGAGATTCTCAGCGAACATACCTGCCAGGGCTGGCTGGAAGGCTATCTGCTCACCGGGCGTCATGGCCTGTTCTCCTGCTATGAGGCCTTCGTACATATTATCGATTCCATGTTCAACCAGCATGCCAAGTGGCTGAAAGTCTGCAGCCGGGGTATTCCCTGGCGCCGGCCCATTGCTTCGCTGAACTATTTGCTGACCTCCCATGTCTGGCGTCAGGACCATAACGGTTTTTCCCACCAGGATCCGGGCTTCATCGATCATGTGGTGAACAAGAAGGCGGATATCATCCGCGTTTATCTACCGCCGGACGCCAATACCCTGCTGTACATCACCGACAAGTGTCTGCGTAGCCGCAATTTCATCAATGTCATTGTGGCGGGCAAGCAGCCCCAGCCCCAGTGGCTGGAGATGGATGCCGCCATCAAGCACTGCACCGCCGGTATTGGTATTTGGGAGTGGGCCAGCAACGATCGTGGAGAAGCGCCCGATGTGGTGATGGCCTGTGCCGGTGACGTGCCGACCATCGAGACCCTGGCCGCGGTGGAAATACTTCGCCGCCATGTGCCCGAGCTGAAGATCCGGGTGATCAACGTGGTGGACCTGATGACGCTGCAGCCCCGGGAGGAACACCCTCATGGCCTGTCCGACAAGGACTTCGACACGCTGTTTACCACCGACAAGCCCATTATTTTTGCCTACCATGGTTATCCCTGGCTGATCCATCGTCTGAGTTACCGGCGCAACAACCACCATAACCTGCATGTACGCGGCTACAAGGAGGAGGGGACCACCACCACGCCTTTTGATATGGCGGTGCGCAATGATCTGGATCGTTATCACCTGGTCAGTGATGTGGTGGACCGGGTTCCCAAACTGGGTGCGGTGGCGGCCTATGCCAAGCAGATGATCCGCGACAAGCTCATCGAACACCGTCAGTACATCAGCCAGTACGGCGAGGACCTGCCCGAGATTCGCAACTGGCAGTGGTCACCGTGATCCCTTCTCTCCATGGAGAAGGCCAGGATGAGAGGATAACTAAAACACTGCCTTGCAGCAGTGTATGAGGACAACTATTTCTATATAATTAAAAGTTATTGGATCATAACTATTAATTATATTAAAGTTCATCTCATACCTGCATACTAGAGGAGAATTGAGATGATTTTGCGGCAGCTTTTTGATTACGACACCTGGACCTATAGCTATCTGGTGGCCGATCCGGAAAGCAGAGCGGCTGTGCTGATCGATCCGGTGTTGGGGCAGATAGCGCCCGACCTGGCGCTGCTTCACGAACTGGGTCTGACACTGAAATACGCCCTGGACACCCATGTCCACGCGGATCATATCACCGCCAATGGCACGCTACGGGAGCGCACCGGTTGTCAGACCGGCGTGGCGGAAATCAATGCCGTGGGTTGTGCCGATCTGGGCTTGAAAGACGGCGAGACCCTGGCGCTGGGAAAACTGGAGATCCGCGTGATCGCCACCCCGGGACATACCGCCGGTTGCCTCAGCTTTATGATCGGCGACTGCGTGTTTACCGGCGACTCCCTGTTTATTCGCGGCTGCGGCCGCACCGATTTCCAGCAGGGGGATGCCGGCCGCCTGTATGACGCCATCACCCAGAAACTCTTCAGCCTGCCGGACGAGACCTGGGTGTATCCCGGCCATGACTATCACGGCCGCACCCGCTCCACCATCGGGGAGGAAAAAGACTTCAATCCCCGGCTGAAGCTCAACCGTGAGCAGTTTGTTGACTACATGCGCAAACTCAATCTGCCGGACCCGAAGCTGATCATGGAAGCGGTGCCCGCCAACCAGTCCTGCGGCCAGGCGATCCATTGACATGAGCCTGCTACTCTGGCCTGCCGCCATCGGCATCGGTATCGTCCTGGGCCTGTTCGGTGCCGGCGGTGGTATGATTACCGTGCCGGTGCTGATCTATCTGGCGGATATGCCGGTGAAGGAGGCCGTTGCCATGAGCCTGTGGGTGGTGGCCATCGTGTCCTTCGTCGCCCTACTGCAGCAGCGGGCTTGGCGCAATCTGCAGCCCCACTTGCTGTTGACCTTCGGTTGCACCGGGGTGGTGGGCAGTGTGCTGGGTTCGCTGTTGGCTCATTACATTTCCGGCAAGGTACAGGTGATGTTGTTCGCGCTGCTGATCTTCAGCGTGACCTGGTGGCTCTCGCGGATCAAGCTGTC
>CAZFJS010000211.1:0-2679 GCA_964519605.1 uncultured Gammaproteobacteria bacterium | reverse complement strand
TGCTGCGCCAGCTGGCAGATATCCGTGGTCTCCGGCAGCAGCGTCAGCAGCGCATGGGAGTCATCGTTCAGCTGCTGCAGACAACGGGACCACCGGTCCAGGCGGGCCCGGTCTTCCAGCAGGGTCTCGCGGGCCTGCTGATGCCAGCACAGCAGGGCGTCAAGCAGGCTGGCGCGGGTAACGGCCCCCAGAAAACGGCCTTCGGCATCATTCACCGCCACCGCCGTGGTCTCTCCCGTCAGCATGGTCTGCAGGGACTCCAGGGAGGTATCCTCTGATAGCGGGACAACACGGGGCCGGGGCACCAGATCGGCGAAAATCCGCCGGGGGTAGCGGTTGATCTGCTGTTCCGTCACCAGCCCCTGATAGTGACCATCCTGCTCTCCGAACACGGCGAACACCACGCCGGGGGCCATATCACCTGGATGGGGATGCTGATCGGACAGCACCCGCTGCAGCTTTTCTGTCAGCGCCTCTCTGACAGCCAGCAGTTTCTTTACCATTCCGTCGCTATTTCAATCGCCAGATCAAGCTCCAGCTCCAGGATCTCATTGGCGCGCATGAGCGGCTTGATTTCCTTCGTGACAAAGGCGATCAGTTGCTCCCGGCTGACGCGCTGCAGGATGTTTTCCCGCACGAGAATATCGCCCACCACATCGTCATTTACTTCGATATGGGAAAAGGGGAGGCTGCTCAGCAGGTGCAGTGCCTTGCGCACCGCGACGCAGCCGATACTGACATCCACGCCCAACACCAGACAATCCTGGATGGCGGGTGCCTTGAATTCCCGTACCCGTGCCTTGATTTGCCTTTTTTGATGACGTTGACACTCCATCGCAAGAATCCCACAGTGATGTTCAATTGAGCATACCGGAAGTATAGCAGGCAGACGTGCCTATTACCACATATATGGTGCGGGATTCATGTCCTCCGCGGCCGGGATGGATGCGGATTCCCGGCTCATACCACCCGGGTTCAGCAACCCGAGATCCGGCCGTCCCACAGACTAAAACTGAATTCGCCCACCGGCCCATCGCTGATTTTAATGGTATCCCTCACCTCATCATCGGCGCCACCGAGCAGCGTCAGGCTGCCGTCCGTCGGGTTGGGTATCAGCACAGTCTGAACCTGCCCGTTTTGCTCCACGAAAGCAATAGGGCGACGGCTGCAGTCAGCACGACCGACGGTGATCTCCTTGATCACACGCAGTTCCGGCAGGGCGGCGGTATCAAAGATCTGCACGACATCCTTTTTCAGATTGTCCCGCTGCGCCCCTTTGCCGGTGGCGGCACTGGTTACATAGAGCCGGGCGCCATCCGGGGTGAAGCGATAGGTGCTGGGATAGAGGTCAGGCAGATCCAGTATACCCTCCACGCTCCCGGTCACGGCATCCACGACAGTCAGCCTGCCCAGTACATGGTCCGGGTCGGTCTTGCGATCCGCGCCCTTGCCGATGATGAAGCGGCCGTCGGGACTGAGCAGCAGATTGCTGCTGAGCTTGAGTGCAATGGTCCCCTCGATGCAGTTGCTGACCGGATTGATGACGGCGATGCTGCCGTAGCCGTTGTTCAGACTGTAGATTCTGCCGGTATGGGCGGAGAAGACCTTGCCGTGAGGGAAGGCGTTGTTGGGTATGGCGGCCGCGTTGAAATCCTCCTTTTCGGGCTCACACAGATTGATGGTCTCTACCACCTTGAGATAGGTCTGTGGATCGGCGGGGTCGTTGCCGACAACGGTGATGGAGCCATCCTTCAGATTGCTGACAAAGGCGCGCCGGGGGATATCCGGAAAGGCCGCCACCGGCCCCACGAAGGTGGTGACATGGTGACCCCGGCCCACGCAGATCGTCTGCAGGTACCGAGGCATATCCCGGCCGGATGCGGCATCGATTACCGTCACCGAAGAACCGCTGGCGCCGCAATTAAGTTCATCGCAACCGGTTTCCTTGTCGCCATCATACATAAACCAGGCGTGGTTCTGCTCCGCATCCCGGTAGGCATAAGCAGCAAAGGCATCTGCCGGCAATTGCTCAGCCACGGCAATCGCCTTGCTGGCTGGGTCCAGGGTGACCGCCTCACCACGCGAATCCACCCCCAGGAAAACCGGCGGCCTCCCCACAGCACTCGCCCTGACGCCCACGGGGAGGTTTCTGACCTCGACCCGGCCGGCCCTCCGGCTGACGACGCAGACGCTGCCCTCATCGCCATAGCTCAGATGACAGGCAAAAGACCAGTCGGCCTGTGCTGCCCCATTTGGATTTATCGCTTGCATCATATTCCCCTCTGTTCCTGACACCATATTGTTCATATCCGGATATTATAGCGCTTCCGAATCGCCGCCTCGCTGGACTCCACCTGCTTGCGGTTAAGGATAACCTGTGCCCGGTCTTCCAGATCAATGACATAAAACTCCCGTTGCGCACCCGCCTTGAAGGCAGCGACCAGGTCCTTCAGCCCGCTGATTTTCCGACCATTGACGCGCATCACCCGGACATTCTTAAGCCCGCCGTTGTAACCCTTATTGACACTGGCCTCATAGATTGCGCCAATAACCACCAGTTCCTGCAAACCCTGCTCGCCCCGGGTAGTCTGATAATATTTCTTGATACCCACCGGCGCACGATGGCCGGAATAGCGGGGTTCAACCACCCGAAACAGCAGGCCACCCAACAGATAAAAA
>CAZFJS010000210.1:0-2685 GCA_964519605.1 uncultured Gammaproteobacteria bacterium | reverse complement strand
ATCCACTCGGTATAGCATTCCCCATTCTTGCGGCGGTTTCTGATTTCTCCCTGCCATTCCCCCTTTTCCAGCAGGCTGTCCCACATGCGTTGATAGAAAGCAGCGTCCATCTCCCCGGAGGATAACTTTCGTGGTGTCTGGCCGACGATCTCTTCCGGCCGATAACCGGTGATCAGCGTAAAGGCCGGGTTGACCGCGATAATATGCTCGTTACTGTCGGTAATCAGAATGGCCGCCTGGTTATGATCGAAGACCATGGCGGAAACCGCGAGCTGTTGTTGCAGCTGCTGATTACTGGCCTGTTCACGGGCCTGCAGCACTACCAGGGCAAGGATATTGGCGAAACTTCTGATCAGCAATTCATCCGCCGCGCTAAAGGGTACACCGGAGCGCTTATCACACAGATAAATCCGCCCCAGCACCTGCTCCCGAGCGATGATGGGCGTCGCCAACAGACTACTCATGGAGGGATGATGCACAGGAAGACCGCAGGCACGCGAATCGGCCGACATATCGGGAATATTCAGGGTAGTCTTTTCCTGCAGCACCACCCCTAGCAGGCCTTTACCCTCCGGCAGCGTTGCAATGCATGCGACTTCGGCAGCGCTCATGCCGGTATGGATGAAGGTCTCCAGCTCGCCTGCCGCCGTCAACAGGCCTACGGCACCGTAACGGGCATCGATCAAAGTAGTGAGGACTTCGATGCCACGCTGTATCAGATCCTCTATGCCGGCGCCCTCCGCTAGCAGGGCCAATAGTTCATGACTGGTTTCGGTGAGCAGCAGCAATCGTTGAAATTCGGCCACTTGAGCCTCGCGGGCATCCTGCTGCCAGTACAGCAGGGCATGCAGCAGGCTGGCCTGAGTGACGACGCCAATAAAACAGCCGCTGGCATCGATGACGGGCATCACGCCATCGTCCTGCATCAACGAGGCCATCAGGGCCTGGGATTCCAGAGGGGTATCATCGGCGACCGGCTTCTGCCGGACGGCCGGCACGAGATCAGCAAAGATCCGCCGGGGATAGCGGGCGATGCGCTGCGGGCCTACGGCCCCCAGAAAGTGCGTCGTTTCCTCCTCATCGAAAACAGCAAAAATCGTCTCAGCGGCGTAGTCAAGCCGGGCGGGATGCTGGTCCCCGGACACCCGGGCTATTTTTTCCACCAGGGCATCCCGCACCGTCAGCAGGGGAAACTTTTCTACCTCTCCGGCAGTACAGTATCGCGACTTTCCCCGTTGCTCGATATCCATGCTCTACACTCATCCTCAAAAACAGCGGGCATGTCATAGTCCCACTTAGCATATGGCTATTATCGGGTATGCGAGAGCAACAGTTGATAAGGATATCTCTTATTTTTGTGTGGTTTTTAAGCTGATGAAGTGGATTCAGGGCAGGACCAGCCCGCGGCGTATCGCCATTCGTGCCACCTGGGCCGTGCTTTCCGCGCGGATCTTGTGCATGATACGGGTCTGGTGAACACCGGCGGTCTTGCTGCTGATATTCAGCAGTTCCGCGATTCGCCTGATACTCCGACCCTGGGCCAGCAGTAGAAACACCTCAAATTCACGCTGGGTCAGCAGCTGCACCGGATCCGCCGTACCGGGCTCCTCCGGATCCAGCTGCGGATCGAAATATTCGCCGCCCCGGGCGATTTTCTGGACCGCCTTTAGCAACTGGCGCGGCGCATTGCGCTTGCACAGATATCCATGGGCGCCCGCCTCCCTGGCACGTTGCATCATCAGCGGATTTTCATGCATGCTGAAAACCAGCATCCGGGCATCCGGCTCACGCTGCAGCATCCTGCCGAGGACATCCAGTCCGCTGTTATGAGGCAAAGAAATATCCATGATGACCACCTCCGGCCGATGGCGGATAAAGGCGGTATAGGCCTGTCGCCCGTCATCGGCTTCAGCAACCACCCGGACATCGCCACCGGCTTCCAGCAAGTGGCGGCAACCCTCCCGAACTACCGGGTGATCATCGACGATCAGAACATGAATGGGCAGGTCCTTTTTCATCGCATGCTGGCCTCCTACTGATGTGTTGTCTGACTGAGTGGTAATTCCACAGTAATTTTAACACCCTTTTGCCTGGCACTGTCGATATGGAGCGTCCCGCCATGAATCAGGGCCCGTTCTCTCATGCCCGTCAGTCCCAGCCCATGTTGCTGCTCATCATCGGGAAAGCCTACCCCGTCATCGCTCACCACCAACAGCACCCGTTCCTGCCCTTCCCCTGCCGCGGCATCCCCGGCCGCCTGCCGACAGAGGCAGATGGACACCTGCGTGGCACGGGCATGCTGGGCGATGTTGTTGAGACATTCCTGCACGATGCGATAAATCGCAATATTGAGAGGCTCATGCAGATGATCCAGGCGGTCTCCGGCATCAAGATGGCAGCTGATATCAGGATGGACCCGACGCCAGGCTGCCAGCAGTTCCTGCAGGGCACTGGTCAAGCCCATTTCATCCAGCAGTTCCGGCCGCAGGCGCCGCAACAGGGTGTGCATGATTGCCTGTACCTGATCGCACTGTTTGGCAATCGACTGGCAGTGCTGATAGATGCGCGGGTCCCGCTCATGGGCAAGCGTCATGGCGGCCTGCAGTTCACACTGGATAGCGGTGCAGTACTGCCCCATTTCATCGTGCAATTCACGGGCAAGATAGCGCCGTTCCTGCTCCAGGG
>CAZFJS010000209.1:0-2687 GCA_964519605.1 uncultured Gammaproteobacteria bacterium | reverse complement strand
ACAGGCTCCTAGAGCAGGCCCTGGCTGGCGAAAGAGACTATTTCACCGTCACCAATGATCAGATGATCCAGCACGCGGATATCAACCAAGGCCAGGGCATCGACCAGGCGGCGGGTGATGGCGATATCCGCCTGGCTGGCTTCGGCGACCCCGGAAGGGTGATTGTGGGCCAGGATAACGGCGGCCGCATTATTGTCAAGAGACCGCTTGACGATCACGCGGGGATGTACGCTGGCACCGTTAATGGTGCCGTGGAAGAGTTCCTCGAAGCCCAGCACCCGGTGGCGGTTGTCCAGAAACAGGCAGCCGAATACTTCATGGGGGCGGTCACGCAGCAGGGCTGTCAGGTAGGCGCAGGTGTCATCAGGATTGCTCATGACATCGCCGTGCTGCAGCACTTCTCGCAAGTGGCGTCTACTCATTTCCAGGACGGCCTGAAGCTGGGTGTATTTGGCTGTTCCCAGGCCCTTGCTGCGGCAGAAACGGCTGTGACCCGCCTCCAGCAGGGCCCGCAGGCTGCCGTGCTCCAGTAGCAGCTCCCGCGCCAGATCGACCGCAGTTTTTCCCTGGCAGCCGGTGCGCAGGAAGATCGCCAGCAACTCGGCATCTGAGAGGGTGGCGGGGCCCTGCTGCAGGAGTTTTTCCCGGGGACGCTCCCCGGCGGGCCAGTCGGTGATGGGCATGGTTGACACTCCCTGTCGGTGATGAACGAAACGCAGGAGCACCGCTTCCTGCTACAATCCCTGTTGTGGACAAGCATAGCGTGCGATGAAATTACTGGCAAACAAACGTATTCTGCTGGGGGTAACCGGGAGTATTGCCGCTTATAAGAGCGCCGAGCTGACCGGGCGCTTGCGTGATGCCGGGGCGGAGGTCCAGGTGGTTATGACCCGTGCCGGGGCGGAGTTCATTACGCCTCTGACCTTACAGGCGCTATCAGGCCGACCGGTGTGTTTGCACACCATGGATGTGGACAGTGAGACGGCCATGGGGCATATCCAGCTTGCCCGTTGGGCGGATGTTCTGTTGATGGCGCCTGCCAGTGCTGATTTTATCGCCCGTCTGGCCCATGGGCAGGCAGATGATCTGTTGGCGACCCTCTGTCTGGCTGCGGAAGTACCACTGGCGGTGGCACCCGCCATGAACCGGCAAATGTGGCAACAGCCCGCGACCCAGGCCAATATCCAACTGCTCAAGGCGCGCGGTTTCCATCTATGGGGTCCTGCGGATGGCCCACAGGCCTGCGGTGAATGGGGCCCGGGCAGGATGTTGGAAGCGCAGCAGCTACTGACTTTGACCGCCGCACTGTTTCAGACCGGTCGCCTTCAGGGGCGACGACTACTGATTACCGCCGGACCTACCCGGGAAGCCATCGATCCGGTACGCTTTATCTCTAACCGCAGCTCCGGCAAGATGGGTTTTGCACTGGCGACAGCTGCAGTGGAGGCGGGGGCCCTGGTGAGCGTGGTCACCGGTCCGGTATCTCTGGAGACGCCGGAGCGGATCCAGTTAGTGACAGTGGAGACGGCGGCACAGATGTACGAGGAGGTGATGGGCCGGGTGAGCAAGCAAGATATTTTTATCGCCGCGGCCGCCGTTGCGGATTATCGACCACAGGCGGAATCAGTACAAAAAATCAAGAAGCAGATGGAGGAAATGAGCCTCAGTCTGGTGCGTACCGCAGATATTCTCGCCACGGTGGCCGCTTTGCCGGCGCCGCCTTTTACGGTAGGATTCGCTGCGGAGACCGAGGCGCTGGCGGAACATGCTCGTGCCAAGCTGCGGAGAAAATCCCTGGATATGATTGTTGCTAACCAGGTGGGGCAGGTGGGTAGCGGCTTCGACAGTGATGACAATGAATTGCAGGTATTCTGGGGGAATGGCGAGGCGGCATTTCCGCTTGCTGCCAAAATAACGCTGGCGAGAAAACTGATGGGGCTGATTGCAGAGCGATATGATGCGAAAAATTCAACTGAAAATTCTTGATCAGCGCCTGGGGCGCGAGCTGCCGCTGCCCGCCTATGCCACGGCGGGTTCCGCCGGTATGGATCTGCGCGCCTGCATCGACACACCACTGGCAGTGGCGTCGGGGGAATCGCAACTGATTCCCACCGGCTTGGCGATTCATATTGCAGACCCTGCCCTGGCAGCAGTTTTGCTGCCGCGTTCGGGGCTGGGTCACAAGCATGGCATTGTGCTGGGGAATCTGGTGGGCCTGATCGATTCCGACTATCAGGGGCAGGTCTTCGTTTCCTGCTGGAACCGCAGCGATCAGCCCTTTACCATCAAGGTAGGGGAGCGCATTGCACAACTGGTTTTCGTCCCCATCGTGCAGGCCGATTTCGAGATTGTCGATGAATTCACCGACAGCGACCGAGGGGCGGGCGGTTTCGGCCATACCGGGCGGCATTAAGCAGGCACGTCTCTACTCATCGTGAGCACCCATTGAGACGGTAACGAGAGGATACCAACTTGACAGAAAACAGGCAGAGCAGTCACCTGGCGCTATCTCCGTCCATTTTCAAGGCCTACGATATTCGCGGCATCGTTGGCGAGACCCTGACCGAAGCGGTGGTCTACGAAATCGGCCGGGCCATTGCCAGCGAAGCCGCCAGCCGCGGCCAGCGTAGTATTATTGTGGCGCGTGATGGCCGGCTTTCCGGGCCGGATTTTGTTGTGGCCCTGAG
>CAZFJS010000208.1:0-2759 GCA_964519605.1 uncultured Gammaproteobacteria bacterium | reverse complement strand
ATGGTAGGCGCGGGCGGATTCGAACCGCCGACTTCCACCGTGTGAAGGTGGCACTCTAACCAACTGAGCTACGCGCCTGCTGCGGATGCATCGTCGGGAAGTCCTCGCTACTGTGGAGATTCCCGATCAGCCCATGCATTCTAAGGATTTGGATGAAATGCGTCAAATATACACGGGGCGCTCAATTATTTGTAGAGACCTGCTACAATAGTCGGGCCGAAAATGACAGGACAGACGATGACCATCAGAACACGTTTCGCCCCCAGCCCCACCGGTTATCTCCATATCGGCGGCGCGCGCACGGCCCTGTTTTCCTGGCTGCATGCCCGCAAGCATGGCGGCAGTTTCATACTGCGTATTGAGGACACTGATCTGGAGCGTTCCACCGCCGAATCCATTAATGCCATCCTGGAGGGGATGACCTGGCTGGGACTTGACTATGATGAGGGACCGTTCTACCAGATGGAGCGGATGGAGCGCTATCAGGAAGTGATCCAGAAACTGTTGGATGGCGGTCATGCCTACCATTGTTACTGTTCCCGCGATCGTCTGGATATGCTGCGGGCCCAGCAGATGGCTCGCAAGGAAAAGCCTCGCTACGACGGCTGCTGTCGCCAGCGCTGCGAGCCCCCACCGGAGGATGTCAAACCGGTGGTGCGCTTTCGTAACCCGACCGAGGGCGTGGTCGTTGTGAATGACCTGATCCGTGGGCGAGTGGTTTTCAGTAACAGCGAGCTGGATGACCTGATCATTGCCCGTTCCGACGGTACACCCACTTATAATCTCAGTGTGGTGGTGGACGATTTCGATATGGGCATTAGCCATGTGATCCGCGGGGATGATCATCTCAACAATACCCCGCGGCAAATTAATATCCTGAGCGCCCTGGGTGCTGAACCACCGGCCTATTCCCACGTGCCGATGATTCTGGGAGAGGACGGCAAGCGTTTGTCGAAACGCCATGGTGCGGTGAGTGTCATGCAGTATCATCAGGACGGTTTTCTGCCGGAGGCTTTGCTCAACTACCTGGTGCGTCTGGGCTGGTCCTGCGGCGATCAGGAGATTTTCTCTATCGATGAGATGATCGAGCTGTTTGATATTGCGGATGTGAATAATTCCGCCTCTACCTTTAATCCGGGAAAACTGCTGTGGTTGAATCAACAGTACATCATGGCCGCTCCCCCGGAACACATCGCCCATCATCTCGGTTGGCACCTGGGCCAGCTTGGCATTGATCCCGTCGATGGTCCGCCGCTGGTGGAAGTGGTTAAGGCACAGCGGGAACGCGCCCACACTCTGGTGGAGATGGCGGAGATCAGCGCCTTCTGCTACCGGGATTTTGCCGACTATGATGAACAGGCAGCCAGAAAACATTTGCGTCCGGTGGCCGCCGAGGCACTGCGCGCGAGCCGAGAGATGCTGGTGAAGGTGCCAGACTGGCAGCCGGAGACACTGCATCAGCAGGTGATGGCGGTGGCAGAGGCCCTGGATGTCAAGATGGGCAAGGTCGCCCAGCCCCTGCGGGTTGCTGTATGCGGTCGGGCGGCATCACCGGGTATCGATATTACCCTGTATCTGGTGGGCCGGGCGGCTTGTCTACGTCGCATCGACAAGGCCCTGAATTACATTGAGCAGCGTGCTGCCGCTGTTCAATAGGCACTGACAACGGCATTATGAAACCAATGAAAGCGCTTCATCATCCCGGCAATTTTATTCGCCAAATCGTCGCAGAGGAACAGCAGGCCGGTAAAAATGATGGCCGGGTGGTCACCCGCTTTCCGCCGGAGCCCAATGGTTATCTCCATATCGGTCACGCCAAGTCGATCTGCCTGAACTTCGGCATTGCACAGGATTTCGGTGGTGACTGTCATTTGCGCTTTGATGATACCAATCCTCATAAGGAAAACCATGAGTATGTGGAGGCTATTCGGGAAGATGTCCGCTGGCTGGGTTTTGACTGGGGTGAACGTGAATACTACGCCTCCGATTATTTTGAACAGCTCTATGACTTTGCCTGTGGCTTGATCCGTGATGGCAAGGCCTATGTCTGTGATCTCAACGCGGATGAGATTCGCGCCTATCGCGGCACGTTGACAGAGGCGGGACGCAACAGTCCTTATCGGGAGCGTAGTGTGGCGGAGAATCTGGACTTGTTCGCCCGTATGCGCGCCGGCGAGTTCAGTGACGGTGCGCGGGTGCTGCGTGCCCGCATCGACATGGGCTCGGCCAATATGAACCTGCGGGATCCCACCCTCTACCGCATTCGCCATGGGGTGATTCATCACCAGACGGGTGAGTCCTGGTGCATCTATCCCATGTATGACTATACTCATCCCATTTCTGATGCGCTGGAAGGCATTAGTCATTCCATCTGTACCCTGGAATTCGAAGACCACCGGCCACTCTACGACTGGGTGCTGGACAATGTGGCGGTGCCTTGCCATCCCCGCCAGATCGAGTTTTCGCGCCTTAACCTGGAATACACCGTGATGAGCAAGCGGCGGCTCACAGCGCTGGTGGAAGAGGGCCTGGTAGAGGGTTGGGACGACCCCCGTATGCCGACCATTTCCGGCCTGCGGCGGCGCGGTTACACCGCCGCCAGCATCCGCGATTTCTGCGAACGCATCGGGGTGACCAAATCAGACAATATTGTCGAAATGGGGGTGCTGGAAAACTGCATTCGTGAAGATCTCAATGCCTGCGCGCCCCGGCGCATGGCCGTGCTGCACCCCCTGAAAGTGGTGATCGAGAATTACCCG
>CAZFJS010000207.1:1575-2768 GCA_964519605.1 uncultured Gammaproteobacteria bacterium | reverse complement strand
GGGCCCCATGTCCTTTATAAGGACGGCGTTGAAGTGCATATCGATGTGGACCGCAATAAGGCTGGGCAAAACAAGGAAAGCAACTTTGCTTTGGAGCTGGACTATGGTCTGACCGGTGACTGGGCTGTCGGGCTTGAGTTGCCATACGTGTGGACGGCAGAGGGTGGCAACACGGCCAGTGGCAGCGGAGATGTCCGGCTGTTTACAAAATACCGCTTCTGGCGCCACGACACGTTGGGTGTCCAGGAGTCTGCTGCAGCCTTTGTGAACATCAAGACGAAGACCGGGGATGAGCGCAGTAATCCCCCCGAGGGGAGTGGCTCGACCGATACCCTCCTGGGTTTAACCTATGGCTATGAGAGCCTCAAGTGGTACCGCTGGGCCGGCGTGCGTTACCGGCGCAATGGGGAAAACGATGCCGGGGTGCAACGTGGTGACCAATGGTTGTTTGATCTCGTTGCCGGCTGGCGGCCGAAGATGCCGGAATACCTGCAAGCGGATACGGTGTGGCTGCTGGAGCTGAACGCCGAGTACGCTCAGCGGGCGGAATTGAACAACGTCGTCATCAGGAATACGGGCGGCACCGAGTGGTTTCTGTCACCCGGCATCTTCTGGACGCTGCGCAACTTTGCTGTCAAGGCGGGGGTTCAGATTCCAGTCGCCAGTGATCTTCATGGCGACCAGAACGAAAGCGATTATCGGGCCAGATTAACGCTTGAATGGCATTTGTAATGCTTGCCGCTTTTTAAAACTCGTGATCAATTCTGGAGGATATGACATGAAGACATACTCACTATTCAGCGCCGCATTTATTTTATTATGGAGCAGCATCACGTTGGCTGCTGGCACACAATATCATCTGCGCGTCGATGGCCTGTCCTGCCCCTTCTGCGCCTACGGGATCGAAAAGAAGCTCAAGAAGACCGCGGGTGTCACGTCGGTGGAGATCGATCTCCAGCGGGGGGTAGTGACGGTCAAGACCCGGGAGGGCGTGAAGCTGACCGAGCCGCAGATGAAGCAACTCGTCAAGGATGCCGGCTTCACCCTGAAATCCATGTCCCGGAAACCCCTGCCATAGGAGGCTGAGCCATGCTGCGGCAATCTGATGGTATACGATCTCTTCCTGGTGCATGCCGGCAAGCCGGGTGGCTGTTGGCGGTACTGATCCTGGCCGTGAGTATCCTGCCGGGTGC
>CAZFJS010000207.1:0-1475 GCA_964519605.1 uncultured Gammaproteobacteria bacterium | reverse complement strand
AATTGCCACGTCCCCTGCAACCCGGCTCCGGTTCCTGGGATCCTTCAGTTGGCGTGGTGATCACCGATCAGTCACTGGACCGGGAATGGGGGGCGGATGCGAGCTATAAATTCAACCGCCAGGCGGACGGTTTCGAGTTTGGCGACGAGGCGCATCTGAACGTATCCTACCATGCGCGGATTGGCACCGCGGGGCCGGCAGGTGGTATTCCCCACTTTATTTATGCCGGTCTGGAAGGCAATTTCCTCTGGCAGGACAAAAATCGCAGCAATGGGGCAAATGATCCGGATTCGGGTGGGACCACAGTCTATCTGGCCCCGGTCCTGCAGTATGTCACTATGCGCACGGTGACGGGCGCAGCGCTGCAGATTCCTGTGATGCAGGATCTCAATGGTGATGCCCTGGAGCGGGACTTCATCGCCACCCTGAGCCTGCGCATCAATTTCTGAGTGCGGAAGTGAGAGAGATGATGAATCGATCTGAAATGTTTTTGTTGCGGCTGTCCGTCATTGTCGCTGCAACGCTGCTGCTGGTGTCCTGTGCGTGGTTCCCCCCAGAGCAAGAAGCGCCCTATCAGCTGGCAACCAGTTGGGGCGTGAAAGGTACCGGGCCCGGGCAGTTCAATGAGCCCACAGGCATTGCCGTCACCCAGACAAAGGTCTATGTCAGCGATGCGCGCAATGGTCGTATCCAGGTATTCGACCATGATGGCCGCTTTGTCCGCCAATTTGGTAATACAGGCGCAGGGCCCGCTAAACTCGGACGGCCCATGAATCTTAGGATTCATGGGGGTGAACTCTATGTGGCCGACTACTGGAACGACCGCATCGTCGTCTATTCGCTGGATGGCGTATTTCTACGCAGTATTGGTGCAACCGGCTCAGGCCCCGGCCAGTTCAACGCGCCTGGTGGCGTCGCAGTCGCGGGCAACGGTAATCTGTACGTCGCCGATTTCTACAATCAACGCATCCAGGAATTGCGTGCCGACGGCAGCTTTATCCGCCAGTGGGGTATGACCGGCAAGCTCGGCATCTGGGCTGGACACTTCAACTATCCCACCGATGTCGCCCTTGCTGCCGATGGCATCTTGTATGTCGCCGACGGTTATAATGATCGCGTTCAGGTCTTTGACTCGCACGGGGCATTCCTGCGCAAATGGGGTGGCCCCTTCGCCATGAATATCCATGGTCCCTTCAACGGCTGGTTTGCCACGGTCACCTCCATTGCCATCGGCCCCCAGGGCAATATTTTCGTGGCGGATTTCTACAATAACCGGGTACAGAAGTTCACTCCGGAGGGCGACTTCCTCACCGCCTTCGGTGTCAAGGCACTTGGTCCGGCGCACACAGCTATGGCCGTAGCCGTGTCCGCTGATGGTGCTGTCTTCGTGGCTGATTTCGACCGCCAGCGGGTGGAGAAATGGGTGGCCGAGTAGTTTAATGATAGCCTTTGGGCAGCCCGAGGTTGCCAGATTG
>CAZFJS010000206.1:0-2882 GCA_964519605.1 uncultured Gammaproteobacteria bacterium | reverse complement strand
ATGCGGAGGAGATCAAGATCAAATATGGCTGTGCGCTGGCTCAGCTGGCGAACCCTGATGAAAGCATTGAAGTTCCGGGGGTGGGTGATCGTAAGCCGCGCCGGCTGGCGCGCCAGACGCTGGCGGAGGTGGTGGAGCCGCGTTACGAGGAGCTTTTTATGCTGATTCAGGCGGAGCTTCGGCGCAGCGGTTTCGAGGACCTCGTTGCCGCCGGCATCGTGATGACCGGAGGTAGTTCCAAGATGGAAGGGACCATCGAGCTGGCAGAAGAAGTGTTTCATATGCCTGTACGTTTAGGTTTGCCGCACAGTATCTGTGGCCTGGTGGATGTGGTGAGAAACCCGATACATGCTACCGGCGTTGGTCTGTTGTTGTATGGTTTTCAGCAACGGTATGTGAAAAAGCCGCTACCAAAGGTAGGCGGTGGCTTCAGGGGTGTCTGGGAGAGGATGAGAAGCTGGTTCCAGGGGAATTTTTGAATCAATTTTAATGTTGAGAAAATAGCCAGAAGGAGAAAAAATCATGTTCGAATTGATGGATTCATACAGTCAGAGTGCGGTGATCAAAGTCATCGGTGTGGGTGGGGGCGGGGGCAATGCCGTTGAATACATGGTGTCCGCCAATATTGACGGTGTTGATTTTATTTGTGCCAATACCGATGCCCAGGCGCTGAAGAACTCCACTGCCCGGACAACATTGCAATTGGGCTGCAATATCACCAAGGGGCTGGGTGCCGGCGCCAACCCGGAAATCGGCCGGCAGTCGGCTCTGGAGGACCGGGAGCGTATCATCGAAGTTCTGGAGGGCGCTGACATGGTGTTTATCACCGCCGGGATGGGGGGTGGAACCGGTACGGGTGGTGTTCCCGTGGTTGCCAAGATCGCTAAAGAGTTGGGTATTCTCACTGTGGCCGTGGTCACCAAGCCCTTTCCTTTTGAAGGTCGGAAACGTAACCAGATTGCGGATGACGGCATCGAAGCACTCAGCGAATATGTGGATTCGCTGATCACCATCCCCAATGAAAAATTGCTGTCGGTGCTGGGCAAACATATCTCATTGCTGGATGCCTTCAAGGCGGCCAACAATGTTTTATTGGGGGCGGTGCAGGGGATCGCCGAACTGATCACTCGCCCGGGTTTGATCAACGTGGATTTCGCCGATGTGCGCACGGTGATGGCGGAAATGGGCATGGCGATGATGGGTTCAGGCTGTGAACGTGGCGAAAACCGGGCTCGTGAAGCGGCCGAAGCGGCGATCGCCAGCCCCCTGCTGGAAGATGTCAATCTTGCCGGTGCCCGTGGCATTCTCGTCAATATCACGGCAGGCCTGGATCTTGCGATTGGTGAGTTCGAAGAGGTGGGCAATACGGTCAAGGCCTTTGCTTCGGATAATGCTACCGTGGTAGTGGGTACGGTCATTGATCCGGAAATGACTGATGATCTGCGGGTAACCGTCGTGGCCACCGGGCTGGGTTGCGACGAGTTACAGGCCGAGCCGATGAAGCTGGTGCATCAGAACACGGCACCGGAGGAGGATATCGATTACGCCAAGCTGGATCGTCCTACGGTGATTCGCAATCAGGTCAGTGTAGAGCAGGCGGCCCTGCAGGAAGGTGCCAATCTGGATTTTCTCGATGTGCCGGCCTTTTTGCGTCGCCAGGCGGATTAGAACTGATCGGAATATTATTACAAAACAGGGGGTTGCTGTAGGGTGGCTTAATATTGGTGTTTCTCTGCCGCTATATTTGTGGTGTAATTCCTATGCAGGGAAATCCGGCTGTGATACCATGCGCCGGATTTTCAGGACGAAACCAGTCCCATCCGCAGGCGGAGAACTGCCCACATGATCCGACAACGCACGCTGAAAAATGTCATCAAGGCTACCGGAGTGGGCCTGCATACAGGGCGGCAGATCCACCTCAGCCTGCGACCGGCGCCGATAGACAGCGGTATCGTCTTTCGCCGCGTCGATCTGGCGGAGCCGGTGACGATCAGGGCGTGCGTCGCTGCTGCCGGGAGTACGGCCGGGACCACCAGTTTGCGGGAGGGTACAGACGAGATTGCCGCCGTGGCACATCTGCTTGCAGCCTGTGCCGGCCTGGGTCTTGATAATGCTTATATCGATGTCGATGCATCTGAATTGCCCATCATGGACGGCAGTGCTGCGCCTTTCGTATTTCTGCTGCAGTCTGCCGGGATGGTGGAGCAGGCGGCGCCGAAACGTTATTTATGGATCAGGAAGCGGGTGCGGGTCAGCACGGCGGGTGGACAGTGGGCCCAGCTTGAGCCCGGTGATAGTTTCAGTATGGCTTTCCAGTCGGGTTCTGACTCGGCAGCGGATGGCGCCGGCAGGCCGACCTTGAGCCTGGATTTTGCCAGTGCATCATTCAGTCGGGAGATCGGTCGCGCGCGCCATCTGGACAGCTTGCGCACTGACAGCCGGCTGACGGGTGGCAGCCTGAATAATACAGTGATTCTCGACAGGGCGCGGACCCTGGATGAGGGTGGCCTGCGTTATGCGGATGAACTTTCCAGGCACCATCTGCTGGATGCGCTGGGTGATCTGTCTCTGTTGTCTTATCGCCTGAAAGGCGCCTTCAGCGCTTGTCAATCGGACCACACACTGCATCATCGATTGCTGCGTGCCTTGCTGGCGGATGAAGCGGCCTGGGAGGTGCTGGCTTCCGGAGTGGCGGACAGTGAGTTATCCCCTGCAGCCGGACGTCTTGCCCGCGCCGGTTAGCAGGCTGTTGATGATCAACGCTCCCTGTTGTGGTGCCGGGCGAGTTTTTGTAATGCGCATCGCAACACCGGGTCATCCAGTGTTTCGGCAAGTGTGCTGATCAGGGCGGTAGTCTGTGCCTTAAGCCGTCTGGGTGGTGC
>CAZFJS010000205.1:1275-2942 GCA_964519605.1 uncultured Gammaproteobacteria bacterium | reverse complement strand
GCCAGATCCGGACGCCTTGTTATCACTCTATCGGCAAAATCCTGCGGTCCTTCAGCCGGCGCGCGTGGCAGCCCTCGACGGGCGAGCTTGCGGCAAAAGCGCTGGTAGGCCAGCACCACCGGATCTTGTTTGCCACGGCGGCCTTGCAGCAGGCCCCAGGCCATGAAGCACAATATGAGACCACCGCCCAGAATCATGCCCAGCACCTTGCCGGCGGCCCCAGCCATGCCCAGGGATGACAACAACTGGTTCTGCAGCTCCGGGCCATAGCCCAGTACCCACTGGGTCCAGCTGCTGCTCAGGGCGTCGGCCCCGTAACGGAATTGCCGCCAGACATCCGCCAACAAGCCGTGTTGCAGCAGCCCCTGGCTCTGGCGTTCGGACTCCAGGGCGCTGTCGATACCTTTTTCAATCCGTGCCGGCGAGACGGCCGCAGTGGGATCAATGCGCCGCCAGCCCTGGTCCGCCAGCCAGACCTCCGCCCAGGCATGGGCATCCCGCTGGCGGACCACAAGATAGTGGCCCACCGGGTTCAGTTCACCGCCCTGATAGCCGGTGACCACCCGGGTGGGAATCCCTGCCGCGCGCATCAGGACAGTAAAACTGGCGGCGTAGTGTTCGCAGAATCCCCGGCGGGTCCCGAAGAGAAACTCATCGACGATATCGCCGCCCAGCAGCGGAGGCTGCAGGGTGTAGTAAAAAGGCTGCTGGCGGAAATACTGCAGGGCGTGCTGCACCAGCTGCCAGTCATCCGGGAAGCGCGCGCGCCACTGCCGGGCCAGGGCCACGGCGCGGGGATTGCGGCCGGCGGGCAGCTGCAGGGCACGCTGGCGGTCGGCGGGGCTCAGCAGGCCCAGCCGGTAGTGGCTGACCGAGCGTACCCGGTAGCGGGTGATCTCATCCACTGGGTTGTCGGCCAGCAGCTGGAAGGCGTGTCCGCGGTGGCTCCCGGGGGGGAGCGACACGGGGATATCCAGGGCATAGAGCCAGCGCTGGTGATGCGGCTCCAGGGTGACCTGATAACTGACGGTCTGTGCCTCGGATGAGAGCGCCGTTGTGGTGGCCGCCGGCGCATTTTTGGGCACACCGCTGCGCCAGCTTTTGCCGTCGGTATGCCACAGCACCGGGCCACGCCAGTATAACAGGCGGCTTTCCGGGATCGGGCCATCAAAACTCACCCTGAAGGCGACGGCATTGGATTGCCCCAGTTTGCTGATGCTCCCTGGGCTCATGGTGTCATCGAGGCCGCTGCCGCCCCCCCCTGAAGAGCCACCCCACAAAGGACCATGAATACGGGGAAAGAGGAGAAACAGGATCAGCATCAAGGGCAGGGCCTGGAGTAGCAGGGCGCCCGCCCGGCGCAGACTGGCGCCGAGCCCTTCCCGGGCGGGATAGTGGTTGATCTGGATCAGCACGCTGGTCAGCAGCAGCAGAATCATTACGATATAGCCCATCAGCCACAGGCTCTGGGAATACAACACCAGAATAACGCTAAAGAAATAGGCCAGCATCAGCACCACCAAAGTGTCACGGCGTCCCTGCATTTCCAGCAGTTTCAGGCCCAGCATCACAGCCAGCAGCGCGGTGCCGGGTTCGCGTCCCGCCAGGGTGCCGAAGCTGATGAGCACACCGGCCAGCGCCATGACGGTGAGGATAAAGCGGATCAG
>CAZFJS010000205.1:0-1175 GCA_964519605.1 uncultured Gammaproteobacteria bacterium | reverse complement strand
GGGCAGCCGCAGGCCGTAACGGTAGCTGCCGGCCTCCGCCTCCAGCACCCAGCGGCACAGGCGGCTGAGGCGGGCCTCGGGATCCATATCAGGCAGACTGTCCCAATCCAGCCACAGCGCATCCTGCTCATTGTCGGCAAACTGCTTGGTCAGCAGGCCACGCCCCCGGGCCGCCGCCTTCCAGTCCACATGGCGGGGGGAATCGCTGGGCTGGTAGGCCCGGAAACCGAGAAAATCGTCATGACCCGGCCGCGGGATAAAATGGCCGTCTGTCTGGCGGCATCCCTGCCGGGGCAGTACGACAGCCGTGGCGGGACGGGGATAGACCAGGCAGGTCATATTCAGCCGGATACGCGACCAGGCATAAAACAGTCCCAGGGGATAGCGGCTGGCGACGGTCAGGGTGCTGATGGGCAGATAGCCGCGCCGGTGGGCCGGGAGCGATAGTTCGATTTCCGTCTGGGTGCCGGTGGCGATGTCCGCATACACCGGGGCTTCATCCCCCAGCTGCAGGGCGACTGCGGCGCGCGGCAGACGGCCGGGGTTGTCCACATAGACGGTAAAGCGCGCCGCTTCCCCGCAAAAGACATGAAAAGTCTTGCCGGTGCGAAAGCTCAGCCGTGCCAGGTTACGATAGGTGTGCAGGGTGCTCATCATCCCCAAAGCCGCCAGCAGGAAGGCGAGCAAAAAACCGCTGCTGTTGTCGTAGTTGGCGGCCCCCACGGCCATGACAAAGACCAGCAGGGCAAAGACCAGGCCATAACGCGTCGGCAGGATATAGATCCGCTGCCGCGAGAGGACGACCGGCCGGTTGCGGGAGGCCGCACGGCGCTCGATCTGCAATAAACGGTAACAGCGGTGGGGCAGGTCAGTGAGGGAAAAATGCATGGTGGACCACTAGGGAAAAATGCCTAGCATACCGGTACCGCCTGCAACAGCGCCGCGACCTGTTCTTCACTGCTCTGCAGATTGTGCTCGGGCGCCGCCTGCAGGCGGTGATTGACCACCCCTGGCAATACGGCCTGAACATCTTCCGGGATCACATGATCGCGGCCTGCCAGCAGTGCCCAGGCCTGGGCGCAGCGCAGCAGGGCGAGGCCGGCGCGGGGCGACAGGCCGTTGCGGTAGAGCGGCGACTCGCGGCTGAAGGCCAGCAGGGCCTGGAGATAATCGAT
>CAZFJS010000204.1:1720-2974 GCA_964519605.1 uncultured Gammaproteobacteria bacterium | reverse complement strand
ACGAGAAGATGATTCATGAGACACTCCCTGGAATCTGAATTAATAAAAGCGTGGTTAAGCATGCACCGAGTGCAGTGGCTGACGTTAATGCACTTAACGGTCAGGCCGGACAATACTTGAGCCTTGATACTAAAGCAAGCCGTCGCACGGCGGTGTGCGCTCAATCACAAAGTTTTCAGATCAACAGCTCCACGCGGGGGCGGGCCTTCTCATGATCATCGATTTCCGGCAGACAGGCGGCAAGCCGGGCAGCATCGATACTGTGCTTCGTCACCAGATAGTGTTTCACCGCCTCCGCACGGCGCAGGGCCAGTTGCTGTAAGCGCTGCGCCGGCGTTGCCGGCGGTGGGGACGCTTCCTTCACCGGCTCACCAGAGTCTGCCGGCAGTGCCTTGCGATCAGCGGCAACGGCCACACCACACAGCTTGAGGGCCACCTTTGACCGCGCTGTCAGCACACCGGCAACATGATCCAGATAATCAGCCGCCTGTGCCGTCAGCTGTGCCCTACCAGGCGAAAAAACCACCGGATCGAGGCGCAGCCGGGTAATCTGCTCACCGGCAAATTTGGCGACACTGATAATGGTGCCATAGGGTTGCAGCATCATCGACAGGTAGCTCATGGCGCCCTGTTTTAAACCCACGGCAAGTGCCTGATTCAGCGCATCGCTGAGATCGAAATCCGGGGCGGCCGGATCACCGCTGACCGGAAGCTGCAGACGAATGGTGTTGTGATCATCGCGCAGTACATTCAGCGCCAGATCCAGCGGCATGTCCAGCAGACCGGTCAACTTCGCGGCCTGTTGATTGTTAAGGGAGCTCAGATCCAGCTCCCGGATGGTCAGCTTCATCAGCCCGTCCAGTTTGCCCTGGCGGGTGGTAATCTTGGCCTTGGCATCAAGGGTGCCGCTGCGCAGGCGAAAGCCCAGCGCCGGGGCAGTGTAGGAAGACAGCGGATAAAGCTCCAGGGCACCGACATCGGCCTGGACATCGAAGCCCGGCACCGCGGCAAAGGGCCGGATACTACCGTGGATCGCAAGGCGGCCATGTTGGCCCAGGCGGCCGGCCAGCTGCACCGGCGTAGGCTGTTGTGGGCGGGCACTGTCCAGGGTACCGATCTCGAAACGCTCAGTCTGCAATGACAGACTAAAAGGCGGTGTCACCTGTGCGTCCTGAAAAACCAGGTGGGCGGGTTTCTGCACCACGATACGGCCGATGCGCAGCGCACCCGGTCCGCTCCCGGCCGGCGGCGCGG
>CAZFJS010000204.1:0-1620 GCA_964519605.1 uncultured Gammaproteobacteria bacterium | reverse complement strand
CCACCTTGCCCTGCCAACTGAGCGCCCCATTGCTGAGCAGCAGGGGCGGTTTCTCCCGGGAAGCCTGCAAACCCCGGCTGCTGAGCTTTCCCTGGCCTTGCAGGACCAGCGCGCCCGGGGCAGACTGCCCCAGTTGCAAACGACCCTGCCAGGCAAGCTGTTGTCCACGAACATGGCTTCCCGGCATCTGCCAGGAAAAATCCTCCAGCCCCAGACGGCCGGATTGATGGATGCGGTAAGCCCCCTGTGGTGACAGACTCACATCGACCATGGCATCCGTCTGCAATTTCGCCTGCAGATTGCTGACCACAGCGCTCAGCAGGGAACCCAGCGCCAGATCCTTGATCTTCAGCCGTCCCTGCAGCCACTGTGGCGCGGCAAAGAGCTTGAGCTGCCCACTAAAATCCAGCGGCGCCCCATCGATCCGGGCGGCCAGATCGAGGGCCGCCGGCCGCTCCGGCAACCAGGCCGCAAGGGCCTGCAACTGCAAGCGGCGAATGGCCAGCTGGCTGCTGATTTGCGGCAGCTGCAGTTTGATCCGGCCATGCGTCAACGACAACCGGTCGATGCCCAGCCCCCAGGGCTTATCGTCCGCTGCGGGGGTGCTTTTGGCCGCTTGCGGTAACAACAGACCACCGACGCGCAAGCCCCTCGGGGATGTACTGACACCGATACGCCAGCCGTCCGCACTGAACTCGTTGAGCAAGAAGTGCTTGCTCAACAAGGCGCCCCAGGCCACTTTCATCACCAGGCTATCCAGAGAAAAGGTGGTCTCGCCGGCAACCGTGATACGGACCCCAAAGAGCGCCAGGCGGCCGGTGAAGGGGTTGAAATCCACATTGGCTACCTCCACCTGCTCTGCGCCATGCTGTAATGACCAGGATCGCAAGGCATATTGCAGGGCATAAGGCAATACGGCCAACAGGACTCCCCCCAGGCTGAGGATGAGCACCATGACCAGCAGTGCTTTTCTCCGGCTTTGCATGATAATCCGTATTTTTCCCGATGCTTTGAATTCTGTCATAATAGCAGGAACATGGCTGAAGGATATCAAGGGAGCAGAATGAAGCGCCGCGACTTTATCAAGAAAATCGGAACAGGTTCCCTGGCAGCGGGGTCCGCACTGGCCGTTGCACCGGCCGTGCGCGCCGGCGGCAAACGTTTCCGCTGGAAGCTGGTAACCACCTGGCCGCCGAATTTCCCCATTTTCCAGGACGGCGTCAAACGTTTCGCCAAGGAAATCCGCCGCATGAGTGGTAGCCGCCTGAGCATCCACGTCTTCGCCGGCGGCGAGCTGATTCCCCCCCTGCAGACCTTCGACGCCGTCTCCCAGGGGACGGTGGAGATGGGCCATGGCTCCGCCTATTACTGGGCCGGCAAGATTCCCGCCGCCCAGTTTTTCACCGCAGTCCCCTTCGGGATGAATGCCCAGGGCATGAATGCCTGGTTCTATGGCGGCGACGGGCTGGAACTATGGCGGGAACTCTATGCCCCGCACAATCTGGTGCCCTTTCCCATGGGCAACACCGGCGTTCAGATGGGCGGCTGGTTCCGCAAACGCATCAACACCCTGGCGGATCTCAAGGGCCTGAAGATGCGCATCCCGGGCCTCGGCGGCAA
>CAZFJS010000203.1:1299-2982 GCA_964519605.1 uncultured Gammaproteobacteria bacterium | reverse complement strand
TTGCGGTGGTGGTAACCGTCCGGTAGTGGCCAGGTCTCACCATAGGTCTGGTAGAACAACGGGGGGAAACCACCGAAAAGTTCAGTCATCGCGATATCCGTTTCCCGGTCACCATAATAGGTAGCCGGGTCGAAGATCACCGGCATCCCCTGATGGTCGGTGAAATAATTTCCCGACCACAAATCGCCGTGCAGCAATGAAGCCTGCGGATGATGGTCCCTGAAAAACAGTGGAATTCGCACCAGCAGTTGTTCACCCTGTGAATGCAGTCTGCCTCGATAACCATGCTGTGCGGCCAGTTCCAGCTGAAAACCGATACGCTGCCGTTGCCAGAAGTGTCCCCAGTCATCAGTGGGGGTGTTGATCTGGGGGGTGGCGCCGATGGTGTTGTCAATCCGCCAGCCATACTCGGGGGTGCTATGCCGGTGCATGTCCGCCAGCTGCCGGCCGAATAGCGCGATGCTGTTGTCGTTGTTCCTGGCCCTGGTGATGTATTCCAGTACCAGATAGGCATGTCCGCCCGCAAGCCCGTGGCAGACTGGTTGCGGGGCCCGGATGGTGTCTGTGTTGAGGATGGCCTCCAGGCCGGCGCGTTCCGCCTGAAACATGGGCAAGCTCGGGGCCTGATTCAGTTTGACAAAGTAGTTGCGCGCCTCGTCCTCGACCAGCCAGGCCTGATTGATGCACCCGCCGCTAAGGCTTTGCCGCTTGCGGGCGGTGAAGGGTATCCCGGTGCTGTAGCTAATGGACTCAGCGATGCCTTGCCATACGGGCATGGTTTTCCTTTGTTTGCCGGTGATCTTAATAAAGGCTCAATATATCACAGCGGCAAAATAGGCTATGATGAGCATGCGCTGTTGTGGTGACCACGCAGCGACGATGTTAACAAACAGGAGCCGTGTTATGTATCTGGAAGACAAGCAATCGGGCGATCTGGTGGAGGTGCTGGATTTGGCAGTACTGGTGGATCCCTGTGTTGACAGCATTAGCGGCCGCCTGCACGCCGGTGAAGAGTTGCAGGAGCCGGCGAGTTTTAGCAAGATGGCCTTGCAGTTTCCGTCTGGTGAGGCGCTACCACGCTGCTGGCTGGACCCCCATTACAAGGATAGCGCTGTCCGGCGCTGATAAGTTTGCCGGTCAGCTTGATGGCGCCTGAGCGTTTTCCGGGCCGGCCGCAGCGCGGCCGGACTCACGGTCCAGAAAATACAGTAACTTATGGTTAACAAAGACAATCCCATACCGACACCGCCTTTTTGGGGAAGCAAGTGTCTGGAGCACATCCCGCTGCGTAGCATCGTGCCCTATATTAACAAAACCACGCTTTACAAGTTTCAGTGGGGCTACAAGGCTCAGGGGCGCTCTCCGGAGGACTATCGTCAGTGGGCGCGGCTCGAGCTCGATCCTTTGCTGAATCGGCTGGTGGTCCGCAGCGAGCAGGAGCAGGTCCTGATGCCCCAGGCCGTCTATGGTTATTACCCTTGCCAATCCCAAGAGAATACCTTGATCGTATATGAAGACACTGGCGGTCAAATAGAACGCTGCCGTTTTGAGTTTCCACGCCAATCTTCCGGCCGGCACTGGTGTCTGGCCGATTTTTTCCGCTCGGTGGAATCCGGCGAGATGGATGTGGTGGCTTTCCAGCTGGTGACCGTGGGCCAGCACGCGGCCGATTTTGCCAGAGGA
>CAZFJS010000203.1:0-1199 GCA_964519605.1 uncultured Gammaproteobacteria bacterium | reverse complement strand
GAACGTATTCATGTGGAAATGGGGGAGGAGGATCAGCTGTGGCCTGAGGAGAGCACCAGCGCCATCATCGTGCATCATCCGGAAGCCAAGTATTTCAGCGTATAACAGGCGCTTTAGATGAAACATTTATTGCAACGTTTTTTCGCCATCTGCCTGCTACGGGCCGGTCCTCAGGATCTGCCGACATCCCGTTTCCTGATGGTCCTGAGTCTGGGTATTTATGGTGGCGCAGGTTTTCTCCTGTCTCTCGGTGGCCTGCCATGGTTGGGTGCCCTGGTGTTGGTCGTTGTGGATACGCTGTTGTTGGTGCTCATTTCATTTTTGCTACTGTGGATGCGGGCGTTGACGGAACGCTTCATCCAGGTCTGTACCGCCCTGGCGGGCACCGGGGTCTTTTTTGAATTGCTGGCACTGCCCCTGCTGATCTGGCAGCAGCATAGTGTCGGTGCCTTCCAGCAGGATGGTGGCAATGGCCTGGGTATTTTTATTTCTGCCCTGGTGCTCTGGCTTTGCCTTTTTTGGAATCTGATCGTCATCGGCCATATTCTGCGCCAGGCCCTGTCCACGCTTATGCCGGTAGGACTCGCTCTGGGGGTGGCCTATCTATTTATTTCGATTTCCATCAGTCGCCAGTTGACGGCTTTCTTTGTAGCGAGCGGCTGAGCGATGCGCCTTCATATCCTGGGGATTTGCGGAACATTTATGGGAGGGCTTGCCGTGTTGGCACGTCAGCTGGGTCATGAGGTCAGCGGCTCGGATCAGGGCATCTACCCGCCCATGAGCGAGCAGTTGGCGGCGCAGGGCATTCATCTTTGCCCGGGCTATGATCCGGCGCACCTGGACCCGGCACCGGACCTGGTGATTATCGGCAATGCGCTCTCACGGGGTAATCCGGCAGTGGAATATGTGCTTGACCGCGGATTGCCCTATACTTCCGGACCGGCTTTTCTGGCGGAGCAGATACTGCATAAGCGCTGGGTCCTGGCGGTGGCGGGTACCCATGGCAAGACTACTACCAGCAGCATGCTGGCCTGGATTCTGACTGAAGTGGGCCTGGCGCCAGGCTATCTGATCGGCGGTGTTGCACTGAATCTACCAACAACGGCGGATTTGGGGGAAGCCCCCTTTTTTGTGGTGGAAGCGGATGAATACGACAGCGCATTCTTCGACAAACGTGCCAAATTTATCCACTATCGGCC
>CAZFJS010000202.1:1604-3002 GCA_964519605.1 uncultured Gammaproteobacteria bacterium | reverse complement strand
TCTACCTGGTAGCTGGGCTGGCTGAAGCTGCCGCCTATTTTAATAGGGATATCGATGCCTTTCAGGGCCTGGAGTGCTTTGCCCCCCTGGCCGGTTTCGGTTTTGACGATTTTGGCATGGACGCGGTAATCGATGCGCTGCCTGACCAGGTCCGCGCTGCCTTTGCCGCTGATGCGCAGAAAGGGCGACTGCAAGCGGAGGTCCTGGTTGCTGGCGATACCCCTGGTGATCTTGATGGTACCGCTAAGGGCGCTGAAACCCGTCTGCGGTGGCTGGGCATTCTGCTGCACAGCTTGGCCCTTGATGAGCGCGGAGGCTTCACGAATCAACTGTGCGATGTTGACGCCCTTGAGGGCGCCGTTGCGGAAGTCGAATGCCGCTGTGCCCTGGAGTTCCCGTTCAAGGGTGGTGACGTTCGTGCCGCGTGACTGCAGTTGCACCTTGAGATTGGCGATACCGGAGAGGATGTCCTTGTCCAGCAAATCCTGGAGCATGGGGTTGATGCGAATTTTGCTGAGCTGCTCATCGAGGGAGAAGTGCGGGGTCTTGCCGCGGACATCCAGGGCCATATTGCCACGGTACTGTCCCTGATACAGTGCAGCACTGATGGGTTTCAGCCGGATCAGCCCCTTGTGGGCGTTGACGACCAGTCGTAAATCCTGCAGACGCATTTTCGAGACCCTGGCGGTAGCGATCTTGACTTGTCCGCTCAAATTCAGTCCGCGCAGCATTTCCACTGGCAGCTGGATGGCTCCGGCAGTCGCCGCGCTGGCCGGGGTCACCGGGGGGCTATCCTTGGCGACAGGGGGCAGATAGCGGTCCAGATCGATGGTGTCCAGCCGGGTGTCAAAACGGATAGCCGGCTGCTCAAAGTGCTTGATTGCGGCAGTGCCTTTAATGCTCGTGTCATCCAGCTTGCCGCTCAGATTGTGAATCTCCAGGGAGTCATTGGTGACGGTGAATCGTAGCTGCAGGCGAGCCTGGCCCAGGACTCGTGGGTCAGCGGTTTGCGGCGCGGGCAGGGCGAGCGCGGCCATGAGTTTTCGGGGGCTGAAATCCGTGCTCTGCAGTGTGCCCTGGAAACGCGGTTGATCGATGAGCTGTGTGCCCTGGAGCTGACCACTGAGGGAGAGACCACTGCTGGCAAGTTGTAGTCCATCGATGCTTAGTGTCTGCTTGTCGAGATCGGCGCTGATATCGCTGCTGAGCCGGGCGACCAGCTTGCCATTGGGAATGGCAGCGCCCTGCAGCTTGATTTGCAGCTGCAGTTTCCGCGCCTGGTAGTGTTGTGCTTTGAGATCCAGATTGAGTCGGGCAGCCAGCGTGATATCGCCCTGGGCCTCCGGCTGCCTGCTGGTGAAGCGGAAATGCGTGTTGATATCGAAGGGCTGGCCCAGC
>CAZFJS010000202.1:0-1504 GCA_964519605.1 uncultured Gammaproteobacteria bacterium | reverse complement strand
AAGGCCGGGTTATCGGCCAGGCTAACCTGTCCCAGTTTGACGCCCAGCCAGGGGAACAGCGACAGTTCTATATGGCCCTCAATGGTCAGCTGGCGGCCGGTTTTTTCCAGCACAATCTGCTCGATTGTCCCGCGGTAATCGTCCGGATTAACGACCAGTGGGATAAGAATGACGGCGAATAGCAGCAGGGCGGCCACTAAGCCGATGATATAAGAGATTATTTTTACTGGCTTGGGGATGCTCATTTTTCTATGATAGAACAAAATGGCCAACTATTCTAAAATGGCAGGAGTTGACTGCTGGCGAAAAATTTTAATTGATCATACCTAGAGTGGAGCATATGGCAACAAAACAGACACGCCCGGTTCGGATATCAAATTCCAGGGACCAACAGACTGAAGGATTATTGCATTATTTTACTTACGCTAAAAACGAGCGACTGGCACGCGCCGGCAAATTGTTGGGCATCTTCTGGGGGCTGGCGGTGGTTACCCTGTTCATCCCGTTGGCCCATTTTTTACTGGTGCCGGGTTTTCTGATCGCCGGGCCCATCATGGCTTTCGTCCGCTACCGGGTGGATGAGAGCATGGAGAAAGTGTCCGGTGAGTGTCCCACCTGTCATGAGGAAGTGGATATTCCTCTGGAGGTTGGAGACAAGCTGCCCAAATGGACCTATTGTTCACCTCATCACGATTCTGTCCGGATAGCGGACAACTAAGACTTTATTCAGGAGCCGTCAATGCGGGCTATGTTTGCGATTTTTCTCTTGCTGGTCATGCTGATCTGCGGTTCGGCGACCATTGCTTTAATGCTTTATCTGTTCGGTGTAGTGGGGGGGTGAGGGCTCGTGCCGTCATGAGCTCCCGGTGGTATCGCTAATGACAAAATCATTTTTTCAGGAGTCTACAAAAGTATGATCAACTATTGCATCTTGGTTTGTAACGGTAACCGGGCGCGTTTATTCACCTTTGAGGCTGCTGACAGCGTAGATCCTTTGTCGGGTCCCCGCCTGGTAGAACAGCGGGATCTGGTCAACGCAGAAGCAGGCACTGCCGGCAAGGATACCTGGACGGATCTGAAAAGCGGCCGGAATACTGCGGCTGGCGGTGGTCCCGCTCATGGTTATGATGATCATCGCGATCAGCATGAGGAGGAATTTATGCGGCGCTTTGCCGTTGATGTGGCTGCCGAGGCGATGCGTCTGACGCCGGCAAAAAAAACGACCTGCCTGATTATCGTGGCGGCAAACCGCATGCTGGGTTTGTTACGCAATGCCCTGGATTTGCCTGCCGCCAATCATGTGGAGGTCAAGGAAGTGGCGAAAGATCTGGCCAGGTTCAGCGCCCAGGATATTCACGCATACCTCAGCGACGCCGGCCTGCTGCCTGCCAGGAAAAAGTAAGCGCATGATGCGGGATTATTGCCGCAAATGGAGCGGGTGATGGGAATCGAACCCACGTTCTCAGCTTGGGAAGCTGATGTACTACCATTGTACTACACCCGC
>CAZFJS010000201.1:0-3043 GCA_964519605.1 uncultured Gammaproteobacteria bacterium | reverse complement strand
GGGTGGGGGGGGGGGTTTTATGCCACGTCAGTCCCCCGGGCAGAAGTATATCGTCTGCAATTCGGATGAGAGCGAGCCGGGTACCTGTAAGGATCGGGACATTCTACGTTACAATCCCCATGCCGTGATCGAGGGGATGGCCATCGCGGGCTATGCCATCGGTGCCACGGTGGGCTATAACTATTTGCGCGGTGAGTTTCACCATGAACCTTTTGAACGTTTTGAGCATGCTTTGGAAGAGGCCCGGCAGGCCGGGTTGATTGGCAGCAATATTCAGCGTTCGGGTATCGATTTTGAACTACACGGCCATCTGGGGGCAGGCGCCTATATCTGCGGTGAAGAAACCGCTCTGCTGGAATCCCTGGAGGGCAAGAAGGGGCAGCCCCGCTTCAAACCGCCTTTTCCGGCTAACTTCGGTCTTTACGGCTGTCCCACGACCATTAACAATACCGAGACGCTGGCCTCCGTGCCGGCCATTATCCGCAAAGGTGGTGAGTGGTTTCTGGGGCTGGGGAAACCCAATAACGGTGGTGAGAAACTGTTTTCCGTTTCCGGCCATGTGAACAAACCCGGTAACTATGAGGTCCCGCTGGGTATTCCCTTCAGGGAATTGCTGGCGCTGGCGGGTGGTGTTCGTGAGGGGCACCAGTTAAAGGCCGTGATCCCGGGTGGCTGCTCCATGCCGGTGATGCCGGCGGCGCATATTATGGATTGCGACATGGATTATGATTCGCTTTCCAAGGCCGGCTCGGCGCTGGGTTCCGGGGGGGTCATCGTGATGGATGATAGTACCTGCATGGTGCAGGCCTTATTACGTATTTCACGTTTTTACTACAAAGAATCCTGCGGTCAGTGTACCCCTTGTCGTGAAGGCACCGGCTGGATGTGGCGGATCATCAACCGGATTGAGCAGGGGCAGGGGCGTCCGGAGGATCTCGATTTACTGGTCAAGACAGCGGGTCGTATCGAGGGGCGGACGATCTGTGCCTTCGGTGATGCCGCGGCCTGGCCGGTACAAAGTTTTCTACGCCATTTCCACGATGAGTTCGCCTACCATATAGAACACGGGCGCTGCCTGGTCGGGCCGAATTCCGGCGGTGCCAATACGGAGCAGGCGGCATGAGTGCGACAGCAGATACGGTCATACAGGATAATATGATCAGCTTTGAGATTGACGGACGGGCACTCAAGGCCCCGCGTGGTGCCATGGTGATTGAGGCGGCGGATGCCGCAGGCATCGAGATTCCCCGCTTCTGTTATCACCGCAAATTGTCGGTTGCCGCCAATTGCCGCATGTGCCTGGTGGAAGTGGAAAAGGTGCCCAAGCCGCTGCCGGCCTGTGCGACCCCGGTAACCGAGGGGATGAAGGTTTATACCCGTTCCCCCAAGGCGATCGAGGCCCAGCGGGGGATCATGGAATTTCTGCTGATCAATCACCCGCTGGATTGCCCGATCTGCGACCAGGGAGGGGAGTGCGATCTGCAGGAAATCTCCATCGGTTATGGCAGCGATTTTTCCGAGTATCAGGAAACCAAGCGCGTGGTGCCCGATAAGAATATCGGTCCGCTGATTGCCACCGAGATGACCCGCTGTATTCACTGCACCCGCTGTGTGCGTTTTGGTGACGAAATTGCCGGTGTCCGGGAACTGGGCGCTACCGGTCGGGGTGAGAACATGCGCATCGGCACCTACATCGAACAGGCCGTGGCCTCGGAGATCTCCGCTAATGTCATTGATCTCTGTCCGGTGGGGGCGCTGACTTCCAAGCCGTTCCGTTTTACCGCCCGGGCCTGGGAAATGACCACCCGTGACAGTATCGCCGCCCATGACTGCATCGGTTCCAATCTGCATGTCAAGCTGCGCCGCGACGAGGTGATGCGGGTCGACCCCCGGCTGAATGAATCCATCAATGAAGAATGGCTTTCGGATCGCGACCGTTTCAGCTATGAAGGCCTGAATTCAGATCAACGTCTGCTGCATCCCATGATCAAACAGGAGGGTCAGTGGCGGGAAACGGACTGGAGTACGGCATTGCAGTTTGCGGTGAGCAGACTGCAGGCGGTGAAAGCGCAGCAGGGCGGCGAGGGACTAGGCGCGCTGCTTTCTCCCAATGCGACCCTGGAGGAGATGTTTCTGCTGCAGAAACTGATGCGGGAGATGGGCAGCCAGAATATCGATCACCGCCTGCGGCAGATCGATTTCCGCCATCAGGAAGACATGCCGCGCTTCCCGACCCTGGGCCTGGAGATCGCAGCGCTCGAGCAGCTGGACGCCGCATTACTGATCGGTGCCCATGTGCGCAAGGAACAGCCCATAGCCGCCCTGCGTCTGCGCAAGGCAGCCATTGCGGGCGCCGCCATTATGTTTATCAACCCGCTGCGGCATGAATTTAATTTTCCGGTACAGCGTAACGAGGTGACCGGTCTGGCAGGTATGGAGCACATGCTTGCCGGGGTACTGAAGCAACTGATGGCACAGGGCGGCACCGTAGCCCCCGACGGCCTCGGCAAGCTACTGGATGGCGTGGTTGTCAATGAGGCGCATCGTGATATTGCTGCCCGCCTGAGTAAGGCCGAGCGTGGTGTCGTGTTGCTGGGCAACCAGGCCGCCATGCATCCCGCCTATAGCACGCTGGGTGCCCTGGCCCAGATGATTGCCAGTGCGAGTGGTGCCCGCATTGGATTTCTGACCGAGGGTGCCAACGGTGCCGGCGCCTGGCTGGCCGGTGCGCTACCTCATCGCCAGGCCGGTGGCCAGCGAGCATCTGCTGGTGGTCTGAACGCGCTGGAGATGTTACTCAAACCGCGGCAGGCTTATGTGCTGCTCAATATCGAACCGGAACTGGATTGTGCCGACCCGGTGGCGGCCCTGACGGCCCTGCAGGCGGCTTACAGCGTCATCGCCCTGACCCCTTTTCGTAGTCAGACGATGGAAAGCTATGCCGATGTGCTGCTGCCGGTGGCACCCTTTAGCGAAACCTCTGGTACTTTTGTCAATGTGGAGGGACGCTGGCAGAGCTTTCAGGGCGTTGCCGCGCCCCGTG
>CAZFJS010000200.1:1362-3066 GCA_964519605.1 uncultured Gammaproteobacteria bacterium | reverse complement strand
CAGCGATTTGCTGCATTTCATCACGCCCTTTCAGCTGGATCCGCGCCGTCAGATCCCCTTGCGCCAACTGGGCTGTTGTCTGGCTGATTTTACGGATGCTTTCACCCACAGAGGTATAAAAACCGCTGAACAGGTAAACGACCAGAAGCAGCATGACAGTCAGCATCATGAGCGCCTGAAACTCCCGATGCTGACCCGCAACCAGGCGCTCTGTCAGCAGATCATCCAGGGTAGGCAGAATAATGTCATAAAGTTGAAAGGCAGCATTCAGCGCCTCTGTCCCTGCCGTAAATATTTCATCTGCTTTCACATTGATCCCGTTGGCAGCCATAACCCGGGATTCAACCAGATTAAAAAAACCTCCGGCGCGCTCAACTGCGGCACGATCCAGCCCCTTAAGTCTGGTGCGGACTTCACTATTTTCCCGGTCACTAACTGTCAGCGCATGTGACAGGTTAAGATTGTTGTTGGTCGCACGGTTCATTAAAACCGCCAAACGCAAATGTTGCGCCGCGGACATTTCTCCCCGAGCTGCAATACCGCTTCCCAATCCGCGCGTCTGCCCCAAGGCATCGGTCATCGGTGGCAGCCAGTTAACCAGGGCATCCATCAGATAATGAGTATCCACCCGAGGATCCAGGATCAAGCGTGAGCTTTCTGCCACATGGGTGATCAACGCGATCAGATACTTAATCAACCGGCTATGCTCACTGAAACTCTCCCCGGCCTGCATCTTCAGACCATGCTGCTTCAGCTGTTCCCATTGACTGTCAAGATCACCTACCATGCCCGCCGTTTTTAATATACCGGCAAGCCTGCGATCTATTTTCTTCAGATTGGAAAAATCCTGATCAATCTTACTGTTTTCACGGGGCATTCTTTTCTTGAAAGAGGCATCCCCCAAAAGGAGGGCGTTGGCCATACCACGGTGCCGGGGAATATCTTCCAGCAGGTGGCGAAGCTGCCCGATGTATTCCAGCCCCTGTCGTTCCTGCTCCAGAAAAGCATCCTGCTGGTTAACCCCCCTGAACATCAGGGTCCCCAGAATTGCCATGGGAACCAGAAACATCATGAAAATCAGCAGAAATTTATGCAGATAACGCAATCGCCCCATCAGCGCCCTGGCGGGAGCAAGAATCGCCTTCATCACAGTCACCTCCTCGCCTGTAGAATGAACAGTCAATTGCCGGCGGTCAGGAACGAAAGTGTGCACCCAGACCAGGCAGTTTACCGGACCGGGTATCGGCGGGGGTAGGGGCGATACCATCATCGCGTCGTCTTGAATCGAACCGCTGCCTGAGCCCTTAATCAGGCTTTCAACAGGCTTGCTGTTTCCTACGACTACGATATATTGTATTTGTCGACTGGTTCGTCAGGATACTTTAGTGCAGAATCCCGCCGCCCTTTAATAGCCCCCTCCGCCACCTGGGGGCACAAACCGGCGCAGCAAACAGAGTGCATCATGAACAAGGAAGAAGAACAGCAACCACATTTGCACCATCTGCAACAGACCCTGCAACGGGCACGCATCGGCGACTGGGAGTGGCATCTCAAAACGGGAGCCATGCGCTGGTCCGCACAGCTATGGTCGCTATTCGGCCTGGAAACTGCGTCATGCCAGGCCAGCTACCACAGCTTCAGGCAGCTGATCCACCCTCAGGACCGGGCAAGCGTCTTCCACATCCTGGACCAGGCGGCAACAAG
>CAZFJS010000200.1:0-1262 GCA_964519605.1 uncultured Gammaproteobacteria bacterium | reverse complement strand
GACATCGAACATCGTGTCATCCACCCCGGCGGTCATATTCACTGGCTGCGGCAGGTAGGACAAGTCATCCTTGATGGCCAAAATCACCCACTCAGCATCCGTGGGATCACCATTGACATCGATCATTGCAAGCAGACAGAACGGCGACTGCGAAATTCCGAGAAAAAATACCGGGCACTGCTGGAAAATGCCAGCGATGCTATTGTCCTGATGGATGAACACGGGATCATCTCGGACATCAATCATCCTGTCACAGCGCTGCTGGGCCATTCCGGCTCCAGCTTGATCGGACAGGCTTTTCACCAGTACTGCCATCCAGAGCAACAGGCCCTTTTTGCCGCGCATCTCGACGAGACACTGCGCTCCAGCGAAGTCATCGCCTACGAAATCCGCCTGCAAGCTTGTCGCGAACAGGCAACAATCGTGGATATTCGACAGAAAAAAATCAATGTCGGCGATGAGTTCATCATCCAGGCCATCATTCGCGATATTTCCCAACGCCTGGAACAGGAATATAAACAGCAGCGCCAGGCTGAGAAACAGCGCCACACCCTGATCCGTGAAGTGCACCATCGCATCAAGAACAATCTGCAGGGGATCACCGGCCTGTTGCACAATAATCTGGGATCAGCAGGTCGCGAAGCAGAGCAAATGATTGCCAAGGCCATTGACCAGATTAACTCGATCGCCATCGTACACGGTATTCAGTGCCAGCATGACACCATGGCCCTGTTGTTATGTGAAATGGTACCCGCCATTATTGACAGCGCCACACTATGCGGCGAATACCCGGTGAAAATCCAGCTGCACATGGATATCATTCATTCGCTGATCATCCAGGAAAAAGAGGCGGTCCCCATTGCGCTGATACTCAATGAACTCATTGTCAATGCTCAGAAACATACGCCCCGCCATGCCGCGGGCGGCAATATTGACATTTCACTCCACGCCGAGAACAATAGGGCCATTATAATTATCTGGTGCCCGGGTAGCCGCTTAGCCGACGATTTTGATTTCTGCCGCAATTCGGGGCTGGGCACAGGACTCGAGCTGGTGGGGGCACTGCTACCCAAACAGGGAATCAGTATCCACTATCAGCAGATGCCGAATGGCGTGAGTAACAAGATTCTCATTGAAGCGCCGGTCGTACACAATTATCTATTGCCCAACGGTGAGCGCAATACATTGCTCTCATGAGCGTAAACTAACGTTGAAGCGGCCTTTCAAAACAGCCTCCCCAATATTTCCATACATATAATTAT
>CAZFJS010000199.1:0-3081 GCA_964519605.1 uncultured Gammaproteobacteria bacterium | reverse complement strand
TGCGGTCCACATCGATATGCACTTCAACGCCGTCCTTATAAAGGACATGGGGCCCAGGAGCGAAGACGGGGTCATGGGCCAGGACCGCACCACCATAGAGCATCAGCAGCATGCCTGCAGCCCCAAGCCATCTCCTGTCTCCTTTCATGGGTCACTCCCGTTGACTGCATTTTCATCAACCTAGAGTCCGCAATTGAACCCTTGAATCGTCTTAGACATCATGACCTTGATGGCTCCTCTAAGCGGTCAACTGCGGACTCTAGGTTCAAGCGTGCTAACGCCGTGGCCAACTCCAAATTCCTTACACACATAAATTGGTTAATCTCTACAATGCAACCGTACAACCTGGAGCTCACTCCAGGTCAAGCTTTTTTTCAATACTTAAGTTAAGTCTGACAACGAGGCAATTAATTCGAGTCTGACCCCATTTGCCATGACCCCATTTGCCACGGAAGGTAGGGCTGAACAGTTTTCGGCACATACCATATCCTGTCAATTCAGGGGCAAAGCTGTTACAATTAAGCAATTCCTGAAAATGATAGATCCAGATCCTAAGGCTCGGCGGCCCCGCCGGGTACAGGAGAAATAATGATGAAATACTCCCAGTGGGCACGCTTGGCGTGCGCGGTCTTAATTCTTTTCTCTCTGAGTCTGCTGCTGAGCGCCTGCGGCGGCGGTGGAGGAAGCACGGCATCCAATCCGAATAACAGCACATCGGGCGGCACTCCGGGCTGCCAATCGTCAGGTGGGCAAACTACCAGCATGTGCAGCGGCACGCCGACCAGCGGCAATGACAGCGGCACCAGTAACGCGGGCATTGATACCAACAATGCTGCCGGCATCGCCAATGCCGTGGTTGACGCGATCAGCACGAGCTTTGATCTAGGGGGAAATAATAACACCCTTAGTGGGCTGATTACCGCGGTCCAGACTCAGGACATGGTGAAAACCTTTAATCTGACCGATTTCGCATTGCAGCAATTGTCCCTCGCCAGAGATCGCCTGAATCAATCCCTGTTGAACTCGCCCCAGGTCATTGCCTTGCAAGCAGATGGCAGACTGAACCTTGCTTGCCCATCCGGAGGAAGTGCGCAACAAACACCGACCAACCCGGATCCTGCCAATGTCAATATTGTCAATATCAGCGTCAACTTCCAAAACTGTGTGGAGAAAGGTATCACTTATGATGGCATCCTGGATATCACCAATATAACCGGCATCCCCTCTACCACACTGCCAGCCTGGGACCGTAGCGCGCTGTTCACCTTCAGCGGACTCACGGTTAAAAGCAGCAAGCTGAATATCGTCTTATCCGGTGCGATGCTGTTTGAATCGGCATCCCTGGATGGCCTGACAGGCACCAGCACCATCACCATCAACGCGAACAACAACAGCAACAATACTCAAAACAGTCTGGGTACAACACTTAAGATAACTGAGAACACCAGCGGGATTACGGATACCCTGTCCGTCTTCACATTAACCGATACATTCGATCTCACCAACCCACCTGAACAACACAATCTCATTATCCGCGGCAACCTGGAAATCAACGGCCCCGGCAATATTTTCAACTTGAGCATCGACACGCCTTTCGATCTCGTCACGAACCAGACCGGCGGGCCTTTCTCCAGCGGCACCTTGATCATCGTCGCCGGCGATGGCTCCCAGCTCACTGTAAAGGTTGAAAGCAGCACGGCCGTCACACTCACTCTAACAGGACCGACGACGTTCACCAAGCCAATACCCTGGACCGTTCTCCTCAGCACCACACTACTATAACTTGAGGGATCAAGCAGGATTTCCTTTGTTATTTCGCGCCTGCGCTGAGTTCACCCGGTTCGCTGTGGAGAAATTTCCGCCATCTGCCCCTCGATCCATGCCTCGGCCAGGCGGTTGATTTCGGCGGCGGATTTGCCCCGGGTATCGATGGGCGGGCCGATCACCATCTGGATGGTGCCGGGGTGTTTGAGAAAACTGTTGCGCGGCCAGAATTCACCGGCATTGTGGGCCACGGGAATCACCGGGTAACCGCTTTTCTCCGCCAGGATGGCGCCGCCGAACTGATAGCGCCGCTTCTCCCCCGGCGCCACCCGCGTGCCCTCCGGAAAAATCACCACCCAGCGGCCGGCCGCCAGACGCCGCTTACCCTGGGCCAACAGCTGTTGCAGGGCCTTGCGGCCCGCCTTGCGGTCAATGGCAATCGGCTCCAGCAGGGCCAGGCCCCAGCCGAATAAAGGAATCCACAGGAGTTCGCGCTTGAGCAACCAGACCTGGGGCGGAAAGACCTGCTGCAAAGCCAGGGTCTCCCAGGCGGACTGGTGCTTACAAAAAATGATACCATTGCCCGCCGGAATATGTTCCGCCCCCCGGACCTGGTAGCGCAAGCCGCAGCATTTTTCCAGCCACCACAGATTGAAGCGCGCCCAGTGGCTAATAAATCCGTAACGGACCCGGAAGGGAAAGGGAAACAGCAACAGCGCCGGCGGGGCAATGACCACCGTCGACAACAACATGCCGGCGGCATAGCATAACGATCTGAGATACAGCATTCCGGCCTCCCTCCTCAGGCTACCTGCAGCAAGGCATCCACAGCGGTGGCCAGATCATCAAAGATGGCTACCCCCGTCAGCCCGGCACCACGTTCCTCGGTCAACCGCCCCCGGCCGGTGCGCACCAGCATGGGACGCGCCCCGACAGCCCGGGCGGCCTCAATATCCGCCAGTGAATCGCCAATCACCGGGACGCTGTCCAGTTCGATGTGCAAACGCTCGCCAATCTCCCGAAACATACCGGGCCGGGGCTTGTGACAAGAACATTGTTCAGCGGCAGCATGGGGACAAAAAATAATCGCATCAATACTACCCCCCTCGCCGGCGACCTCCCGCCGCATGCACTCATGGATCCGGTTGAGGGCGCCCATACTCAGCGCACCGCCGGCAAGGGCTGGCTGGTTACTCGCCACAACGACGTGATAATGGGCATGACTCAGTCGGGCAATGGCCCGGGCACTGCCGGGGATGGGAGACCATTCCTCCGGGCTGGCGATGAAACGGTGGCTGATCTCATTGATCACCCCAT
>CAZFJS010000198.1:0-3146 GCA_964519605.1 uncultured Gammaproteobacteria bacterium | reverse complement strand
CTGCAAAACAAGACCCCGGATGCACCGGGATTATTACACAGGCTGACAAACGTCCGGCAGTACTGGATGGTAACGACGAATCATGACCTGTTCAGCAGCCTTCTTATCGACTCCACCCGCTTGCGATTGACGCCGAAATCGGAATGTCCGACACGCGATACCGAACGGATGTGGATCACACCATTCGCCGAATCCTGAAACAACTCGACATCATCGGCAAAGCGGAAAAGCGCCGAGGTGAATTCGGCATGTAGATACTGGCCGTTGTCGTTTATGATGATTCCGCCCGCCCGCTCCAGCGCCTGTTTTAGGGCCTGCCAGTCCGCGCCGGGAAGCGGCGCAATGGCATGGGTCTGATCTTCAGCCTCCGCCTCACTGTTCACGCAATTCGGCTTGTCGGGGCAGGCCCGTAAATGACCGTTGACCAGCCCGAGCTCAGGGGATGTCTGCGACTGCCAGCCGCGCAGCCCCAAAGCGCCGATTATCGCAACAACAATCAGAATCAGTATGCCAAGCAATATCATCTTCGCTCCCTTCATGGGCAGGTCTTCTCGCGGGCATCACAACACTGCCTGAATTTCTTGCGAATTCCGAAGTCAGGCAGCAATGGTAGTTAGTTCATCATGCAGCGCCTGCTCGGTCTGCCACAGGTCAAGATCCATCTGCATTACCAGCCAAACCCCCGCACCATTACCGACAACAGCGCTGATGCGCAATGCCGTTTCCGGGCTGATGGCACGTCTGCCGGCAAGAATGGCATGGATCGACTGGCTGCTCATGCCGGTGCTTTTGGAAAAACCGGTAACAGTTTCAGTATCGGGAACGACATATCATGTATCAAACAGAGTATACTTTCGCGGGATGGATGTCATGACCGATAAGCCCACTTATATCCGCTGGTTCAGGGAGCTGACCATAGACGATGTCCCCCTCGTGGGCGGCAAAAATGCTTCGCTGGGTGAGATGTATCAGGAACTCACTCCCAGGGGGGTACGCATCCCGAACGGATTTGCTGTTACCGCCCATGCTTATCGCTACATGCTGGATCAGGCCGATGCCTGGGACGCCCTGCACAATGCCATGGACGGGTTGGATCCGGATGATTTGGAAGATCTGGCCCGGCGCGGCGCCCGCGCTCGTGAGATCATCTACGGTGCCGGCCTTCCCGATGATCTGCAGCGGGAGATCCTTCAGGCCTACCAACAGATTCAGGAAGAATATGGTTATGGACTGAGCCTGGCGGTACGTTCATCCGCCACCGCCGAGGACTTGCCTACCGCCAGCTTTGCCGGCCAGCAGGATACCTATCTCAACATCTCCGGCGACGCCGTATTGCTGGACGCCTGCCGCCACTGCTTTGCCAGCCTGTTTACCGACCGCGCGATCCACTATCGCATCGATCATGGTTTCGACCACTTCAATGTCGCCCTCTCCATCGGCGTAATGAAGATGGTGCGCTCCGACCTGGCCGCCAGCGGTGTTATGTTCTCTCTGGATACCGAGACCGGTTTCCGCGACGTAGTGTTCATCACCGGCGCCTACGGTCTGGGGGAAAACGTGGTTCAGGGGATCGTGGAGCCGGATGAATTCTATGTTCACAAGCCCACATTCAAGCAGGGGCACCGGGTGGTGCTGCGCCGGCACCGAGGTGGCAAGGCGCTCAAGATGATCTACGCCACAGGACAGACCCGGGAAGCAACCCGCAACGTTCCAACCCCCGAACCGGACCAGCTGCGCTTCTGCATCGACGATCAGGACGTACTGCAACTAGCTGACTACGCTATCAAGATCGAGCAGCACTACAGCAACAAGGCAGGGCATGCCAAACCCATGGATATGGAGTGGGCCAAAGATGGATTGGACGGCAAGCTCTATCTGGTACAGGCGCGGCCCGAGACGGTGGCCTCTCAGCAGAAGGGTACTATCCTGGAGCAATTCCATCTGCAGGGCAGTGGCGAGGTTCTAACCCGGGGCTACTCGGTTGGGTCCCACATCGCCAGTGGCAAGGCCCGCTATATTGCCAATGCCGCCCACCTGCAAGAGTTCCAGCCCGGTGAAGTGCTGGTTGCAGACACAACTACCCCGGACTGGGAACCGGTGATGAAACAGGCGGCCGCCATTGTTACCAACCACGGCGGCCGGACCTGCCATGCCGCCATCGTCTCCCGCGAGTTAAACATCCCTGCCGTAGTCGGCTGCGGCGATGCCACGGACAGGATCCCCGATGGTGAGACGATCACCGCCTCCTGTGCCAGCGGTGAGGAAGGCCGGGTCTACCGGGGTGAAATTCCCTTCAAGGTGGAACGCACCGATCTGTCAGGCCTGCCCCGTCCCCGCACTCAAATCATGCTCAATCTGGGCAACCCCGATCTCGCCTTCTCCACCAGCTTCCTGCCCAACGACGGGGTGGGTCTGGCGCGTCTGGAGTTCATCATCAACGAATATATCAAGGCCCATCCCATGGCCCTGCTGCATCCTGAACGGGTGGAGGATGAAGCCGAGCGCAAGGCCATTGAGGCACTGATCCACGGCTACCAGGATGGTGCCAGGTTCTTCATCCGGAAACTGTCGGAAGGTGTGGGCACTATTGCCGCGGCCTTCTGGCCCAAGCCGGTGGTGGTGCGCATGTCCGACTTCAAGACCAACGAATACGCCACCCTGTTAGGCGGCCGTTGGTTCGAGCCGGAAGAAGACAATCCCATGATCGGTTTTCGCGGCGCCGCCCGTTACACCCACCCCGCCTATGCGGAAGGGTTTGCCCTGGAATGCGCGGCCATGAAGCGGGTACGTGACGACATGGGACTGACCAACGTAAAGCTAATGATCCCCTTCTGCCGCCGGGTGGAGGAGGGTGTGCGGGTGCTGGAAGCTATGGCTGATCATGGCTTGAAACGTGGCGAGAACAGTCTGGAAATTTATGTAATGTGCGAAATTCCTAACAACGTGATCCTTATTGACCGCTTTGCCCGGCTGTTCGATGGTTTCTCTATCGGCTCCAATGACCTCACCCAGCTCACCTTGGGGGTGGACCGGGATTCAGAGATCGTCGCCTTCGATTTCGATGAACGGGACGACGGCATGAAGGAAATGATACGCCTGGCCGTGGAAGGCGCCCGCCGCAACCATCGCCACTCCGGTATCTGCGG
>CAZFJS010000197.1:2051-3151 GCA_964519605.1 uncultured Gammaproteobacteria bacterium | reverse complement strand
ATCATGCACTATGGGGATATGACGGATTCCTCCAGTCTGATACGCATCATCCAGCAAGTCCAGCCGGATGAGATCTATAACTTGGCAGCACAGAGTCATGTGGCCGTCTCCTTCGAAGAGCCGGAATATACCGCTGATTCCGATGCCCTGGGTGCACTGCGTCTGCTAGAGGCGATACGCATACTCGGCCTGGAGAAAAAAACACGCTTTTATCAGGCTTCGACTTCCGAACTCTACGGTAAGGTACAGGAGGTGCCACAAAGCGAGAGTACACCTTTTTATCCTCGTTCGCCCTATGCAGTGGCCAAACTCTACGCCTACTGGATTACCATCAATTACCGGGAGGCCTATGGACTCTATGCCTGTAACGGCATCCTGTTCAATCATGAAAGTCCTACCCGTGGTGAGACCTTTGTAACGCGCAAGATTACCCGTGCCCTGGCGCGCATTAAGCTGGAGCTGCAGGACTGTCTTTATCTGGGCAACCTCAATGCCCGGCGTGACTGGGGACATGCGCGCGATTACATCGAAATGCAATGGCTGATGCTGCAGCAAGATGTGCCCGATGATTTCGTCATCGCCACCGGCCGGCAATATACCGTCCGGGATTTTGTCAACGCCGCCGCCCGGGAACTTGGCATCAAGATCCGTTGGGAAGGGCAAGGTGTTGATGAAAAGGGAATCGATGAACACAGCGGCCGTTTCATTGTCGCCGTTGATCCGCGCTATTTCCGTCCCACCGAAGTAGAAACCCTGCTCGGTGACCCGACTAAGGCAAAGGAGAAGCTCGGCTGGCAACCGCGCATTCCCTTCGATCAACTGGTTGCTGAAATGGTGCGCGAAGACCTCAAGACGGCCGAACGCGATGAGCTTTGCCGCAGGGAGGGATTCAAGACCTTCGATTACCATGAATAAATCCCTGATCTATGTTGCCGGTCACCGCGGTTTGGTAGGCTCCGCCCTGATGCGGAGGCTGCATGCGCAAGGCTGTGATCAGCTACTTACCTGCAGTCATCGGGAGCTGGAGCTGACGGATCAGGCAGCAGTAACGGCCTTTTTTGCACAGAAAAAACCCGCATACGTTTTTCTGGCAGCCGCCA
>CAZFJS010000197.1:0-1951 GCA_964519605.1 uncultured Gammaproteobacteria bacterium | reverse complement strand
GCGTCAGTGAGTTCAATTCAATCTACACTGTGAGGAATAGCATGAGTAAAAAAAATAAAATCAGTAGTAATGTCGTCTGGCACCATGCCACCATCGATCGCCAGCAGCGCGAAGAGATGAATGGCCACAAGAGTGTCATTCTGTGGTTCACCGGGCTTTCCGGCTCCGGGAAATCAACGCTGGCCCATGCCGTTGAAGAAGAGCTGTATGTGAGAAAATGCCGCACCTATGTACTGGATGGCGATAATATCCGTCATGGACTCTGTGGCGATCTGGGTTTTTCAGACGAGGACCGAGTGGAGAATATCCGCCGTATCGGCGAGTTGGCCAAGCTCTTCCTGGAAGCGGGTGTGATTAGTCTGACTGCCTTTATTTCCCCTTTCCGCTCAGACCGTGACAACGTCAGGAATCTTGTTCCGCATGGTGACTTTCTGGAGATTTTCTGCCATTGCCCGTTAGAGAAATGTGAGGAGAGAGATGTCAAGGGACTCTATAAAAAGGCCAGGTCAGGGGAAATCAAGGCCTTTACAGGAATCTCTTCTCCCTATGAAGAACCACAATCTCCGGAGCTGGTGGTCAATACCGGCAGTGAAACACTGGAAGAAAGTACTGCCCAGGTGATTCAGCTGCTGGTTGACAGAGGGATTATCCAGCCCTAGCAGCCTGGTTCCGTCATGTCCCTTGATGCCTGGTTTACCCTGACGGTTATTGCCCTGTGCTTCGCGCTGTTGGCTGCTACCCGCGTGGCCCCCGACATTATCCTGATGGGCGGGCTGACCCTACTGCTGCTTAGTGGCGTGTTGACCCCGGCACAGGCGCTCTCCGGTCTGGCCAACGAGGGCGTGGTCACGGTAGGGGCCCTGTATATTGTCGTGGCCGGTCTCAAGGATACCGGTGCCATTGCCTGGGTGGTGCAATACATTCTGGGCCGGCCGCAATCCATTCGCGGCGCACAGCTGCGGATGATGTTGCCTGTGGCGACTATGAGTGCCTTCCTGAACAACACGCCGGTCGTCGCCATGATGATCCCCGCCGTGCAGGACTGGGCGCGGCGTTACCGCCTGTCAGTGTCGAAGTTGCTGATCCCGCTGAGTTATGCCGCCATGGTAGGGGGTACCTGCACCTTGATCGGTACCAGTACCAACCTGGTGATCAACGGGCTGCTGATCAAGCAGACGGGGGGGACCGGAATGGGTATCTTTGAACTCGCGAAGATCGGTATTCCTGTTGCCTTGTGCGTGATCGTCGCCGTTATTTTCCTCAGTAAATGGTTGTTGCCTGATCGGCGTTCGGCTATCAGCCAGTTTGAGGATGTGCGTGGCTACACCGTTGAGATGCTGGTAGATGCGGATGGCCCCCTGGTAGGTAAAACAATCGAGCAGGCCGGCCTGCGCCAGTTACCCGGTCTCTATCTCATCGAGATTGACCGCAAAGATCAACTGATCCCGGCGGTTTCACCCCAGGAACATCTGCATGCCGAGGATCGCCTGGTATTCGCCGGGGTGGTGGAATCGGTGGTGGATCTGCAAAAAATTCGCGGCCTCAGGCCCGCCACCGGGCAGGTATTCAAATTGGATGTGCCGCGACCAGAGCGTTGTCTGATCGAAGCAGTGGTGTCTGATAGCTTTCCCACTGCCGGTAAGAGCATCCGCGAGAGCCGCTTTCGTACTCAATACAATGCTGCCATCATTGCGGTATCGCGCAACGGGGTCCAGCTGAAGAAAAAGATCGGCGATATTGTGTTGCGTTCTGGTGATACGCTATTGTTAGAGGCCCATGCATCCTTTATCGATCGGCAGCGCAATTCACGTGATTTTTATCTTGTCAGCCGGCTGGAGGACTCCCACCCACTGCGCCATGATCGAGCGCTGATTGCGATTCTGCTGTTAGCCGGTATGGTAGTCAGCGCAGCGGTCGGCTGGCTCAGCATGCTGGAGGCGGCGATGCTGAC
>CAZFJS010000196.1:0-3172 GCA_964519605.1 uncultured Gammaproteobacteria bacterium | reverse complement strand
CGTCTGGAGCCATCCATGACAAAGATTCCGCTGGCAGTGAAACCGGCGTGTTGCAGCAGCTTCATGATGCGGTGCTGGAGGGCTTTGTCGGCCAGCGGGGTGAAGCGGTTGAACAGCGGGGCGATCACCGCGGGATAGGCCCACAGCATCAGCAGTGAAAAACCCAGCCACACCAGCCATACATCGAGCCACCACAGGCTGCCTGCAGGTGAGGGGGTGGCTTCCAGGCCGGGAGAAGGCATCAGCCAGAGGATCAGTAGTAACAAGGGTGGCACAATCAGCAGGGTCAGCAGGCCTTCCCTGATCAGGTCGCCGATAAAAACCGCTGGCGTGGTTTTGTTGAAACCGAAGCGCTGTTCCAGGACAAAGGTCTGGTAGAGGGATAAGGGCAATTCCAGCAGGCTGGCCAGCAACAGGACGCTCAGGATGACGGCGATGCCGGTGGTGATGGTGGGCAATTCCACAGACTGCCAGAACTGATCCACTGCATTCAATCCTCCCCCCAGCGTCCAGCCCAGCATCAAGAGGCTATTGAACAGCAGGGCGATCAGGCCGAAACGGGTCCGGGCAATGGTGTAGTCCGCTGCCAATTGGTGCATTTCCAGGGTGATCCGTTGCCGAAAGGCCCGGGGGACCTGGTTGCGGCAGGCGCGTACATGGCGGATCTGGCGTCCTGCCAGCCACAGCTTAAGGCCCAGGCCGAGCACGAGGGCGGACAGAAAGATCAGCGTGAAGTTATTCATACGGCGGGAATCGGGTATGATGTAGCCCATGCAGGTGGTTTAACATGATAGGAATATATTATGGCACAGGACTCCAATAACTTGATCTGGATCGATCTGGAAATGACCGGGCTTGATCCGGCGCAGGATCGTATCATCGAAATTGCCACGATTGTCACCGATGAATCCCTGAATATTCTGGCGGAAGGTCCGATGATTGCCATCCATCAGTCTACAGAAATTCTGGCGGGCATGGACGAGTGGAACACCCGGCAGCATGGCGGTTCAGGACTGGTCGAGCGGGTCCGGAAAAGTAGCTGTGATGAGCAGGCGGCCGAGCGCCAGACGCTGGACTTTCTCCGCGCGCACGTTCCCGCCGGGAAATCACCCATGTGTGGCAATACCATTTGTCAGGACCGGCGCTTTCTCGCCCGCTGGATGCCCACACTGGAAGCCTATTTTTACTACCGTCATCTGGATGTGAGTACGCTGAAGGAACTGGCACGGCGCTGGGCGCCGGCGGTTTACGAGGGCCTGCATAAGGAAAGCAGTCATCTGGCGCTGGACGATATCCGCGATTCCATCGCAGAACTGAGATATTACCGTAAGCACCTGCTCAGGCTGCCCTGAAATCATTTCCACCAGGCTTTCGGCGAGCCCTGATGCGGAACGCTGTGGCAGCGTTCACAGACAAACAGGCTGAATGATACTTTGTCATGGCAGACGCCGCAGTAGCGGCCGCGCAGCACTTTGGTCATGGTAATGGGGTTGGCGTCCTTCTGAGGGATGAAAATCGCGGGGTGGCAATTGCTGCAGGCCAGCCACTGAGTATGGGCCAGATGGGGGAAGCGCACCCAGGGCATATGGCTGGTTCTTTTCATAATGATATCCAGATCCATTGCCATGGGCAGTCCTTCTTCCCAGGGATCGCCGGTGCGGCTTTTGCGCGGGTTGATATTACCCTGGCGGAACGCCTGGACCCAATCCACTTCCCCGCGCCGGTCCTTGGGGAATTTTTTCATGGATTCCTTCGGTTCCTGGAGGACGTGAATCGCCTTGCCATGGGGGTCGTGGATGCCGTCCTGCGCCAGTGGTGTGCGGGGCGGGGCCCGAAGGTTCAGTGCGTCGGCACTGGGGATGGCCAGGAGCAGGCTCAGCATCATCAGGCATACAGGAGAACGGGCAGCCGCCGGGTGGGCGGACCGCTTTTGATTCCTGCGTGGCCAGTTAATGCGTCTGTTCATGTCTCTCCCCCTGATTTTTCTGCCTGCTGCTGCAATGCCCACTCGATATGTTCCCTGACCAGTGATGTGGCCTGGTGGAGGCGGCCCTGCAGGGCGCTGAAGATCCGCGCGCTGGCCGGTGCGTTCCCCATGGCGACGGCAATGTTCCGCAGCCAGCATTGATAGCCGATGCGGCGAATTGCTGAACCTTCAGTATATCGCAGAAAATCATTTTCGCTCCATGCGAACAGCTCGGTGAGCTGGCGTTGATCCAGCCTGTGACGGGGCTGATAATCATCTTCCCGGGTGAATTGCGCAAAGCGATTCCACGGACAGACCAATTGGCAGTCGTCGCAGCCGTAGATGCGATTGCCGATCAACGGTCTGAATTCGGTGGGAATACTGCCCCGCAGCTCAATGGTGAGATAGGAAATGCAGCGGCGTGCATCTACTACATAGGGTGCGGTGATCGCCTGGGTGGGGCAGATATCCAGACAGCGACGACAGTCACCGCAGTGGTCGTCCTGGGCTGTATCTACCGGCAGTGGAAGGTCGGTATAAAGTTCGCCGAGGAAGAACCAGGAACCGGTTTCTCGGCTGAGCAGATTGCTATGTTTGCCGATCCATCCCAGGCCGGCATTCCGGGCCAGCGCTTTTTCCAGCACCGGTGCACTGTCCACAAAGGCGCGATAGCCGAAGGGCCCGGTTACCATCGTGATCTTTTCAGCCAGTTGGCGCAAGCGGCGGCGCATGAAACGGTGGTAGTCACGTCCCAGGGCGTAACGGGAGATGTAGGCCTTGTTGCCATCGGCCAGTACCTGGTCCGCCGGTGACGTATCGGGCAGATAATCCATGCGCACGGAAATGATTCGCAGGGTGCCCGGCAGTAATTCCTGCGGGCGACTGCGTTTGCAGCCATGGTCTTGCATGTAGGCCATTTCACCATGGTGTCCCGCCGCCAGCCAGCTGAGCAGGTGTGTCTCATCCGCGTCCAGGTGGGTATCGCTAATGCCGGTTTTTTGAAAACCCAGCTCATGGCCCCAGCACTTTATCTTCCGGGCCAGACGGATGACATCCAATGGGGCCTGATCACGCCGGTTTTGTCGTGCTGTTTGCATCCCAGAAAATTCCTGCGCAGGCAAGAAAATCGGAATTATAGCACAATCAAAATCTTAGCCGGATGGCTCAGGGCGTTCTAAAAGCCCGGCCTGAGCCATGAATTTTCTT
>CAZFJS010000195.1:1577-3176 GCA_964519605.1 uncultured Gammaproteobacteria bacterium | reverse complement strand
GTGCCCGGGGCCGGAATCGAACCGGCACGGCCGTTAAGCCGAGGGATTTTAAGTCCCTTGTGTCTACCAATTTCACCACCCGGGCGGGTTGAAGCTGCGGTGTCCGCATTGTAGCGGTTTATGCCTGCTTTTTGAAAGCACCCGCTACCGCTATTGCTTTCAGCGCTGCGCCAGATAAGCTTTCCACATATCGCGATAACAGCTTTCCAGCGCCTGAGCCAGTCCGGGGCCGTCACAGAGTTCAGAATGGGCCATGCGGTCGCGTAGTTGTTGACGGAGCTGGTGACGGAGGCCGTGGTTCTGCGCCAGTTCCACTGTCTTGTCTACATAGTCCTCCGGCCCGGTGGCGATCAGTGAGTCCAGTCCAAGCGCCCCAAGCAGACTGGCTCCTTGACGGGCAATGAAGCGTTCGCCTGCCAGGGTGATGACGGGCACGCCCATCCACAGAGCATCCACGGTGGTGGCGCCGCCGGTGCGAGGAAACGGGTCCAGGGCAATATCAACCACCCCATAGTCCTGTAGATAGTCCGCAGAGGCCGGTAACAATTGCAGCCGTTCGGCGGTGATGCCCTCTGTGGCGAAGCGAGCGGTTGTTTCTTCACGGATGGCAGGGTCTGCCAATTGCCGGGTTTTGAGCAGCAGTATCGAGCCTGGCGTTTGCTGCAGAATCCGGCTCCAGAGGGCGATGACCTTGGGTGTCAGCTTGGCCAGATGATTAAAACTGCCAAAGGTGACGGGCTCCCCTGCCCCGCCGCGCACACTGACCATGGGTGCATCTGCAGGCGGCTGGTAACAGAGCCAGCAGCGTGGCAGCCGGATGAGGGATTCTGACGCCTGTTCCGGGCTGTCATCCGGGGTTAGCACAGTATCGCTGATCCAGTAATCCATCGCCGCCAATCCGGTGGTGGCGCAATAGCCCAGATAGCTTGCCTGGATCGGTGCCGGTTTACAGCTAAATACCCGCAGGCGGTTGCCGGCGGTATGGCCGGCCAGATCCACCAGTATGTCGATACCGTCTTCATGAATCATGCGGGCTACCTGTTCATCGCTGTGACCGTGGATGAAACGCCAGCCGTCCGCCTGTTTCTGTAACCGGGTGGTCACTTCATCAGGCTGCGCCACTTCGGCGTAGCAGATCACTTCAACGATCCGGCGATCATGGCCGGTGAGCAACGGCTCAAAGAAAAAACTGACCGGGTGGCGTCTGAAATCAGGGGAGAGATAGCCGATGCGCAGTCTTTTTTCCCGCTCGTCTGCAGTTTGATGATGATAGTGCTGGTGTTCAGGAAACGCATGCTGCCGGTCCCATTCACGGTGTGCTTCCAGCAGTGGCCGGGGAGCCAATATGAGGTTGTAGCTCAGCATAAACAGCAGATTGCTGTGAATATCCACCCGCTCCGGGGCCAAGCTCAGGGCCTGGCGGTAGTATTCCACTGCTTCATCCTGGTGACCCAGATCCTTGGCCAGTGTGCCGAGATTATTGTAGGCAGTGGCGTCTTTCGGGTTGACTCGCAGCACTTCATGGAAACACTGTCGTGCGGTTTCCAGCTGTCCCTGCTCCCTGCAGAGTGTCCCTCTGTTAAAATGGGCATCGACGAA
>CAZFJS010000195.1:0-1477 GCA_964519605.1 uncultured Gammaproteobacteria bacterium | reverse complement strand
CTGTTTGAGTATGCCTGTTCCGCTTGTGTTCCCCTGTGGGTAAAGAACTGTGACCAGGTCTGACGGCCTTTTGAGGATCTCGCTGTGGTGAAACGTTTTATTCTCGTACTCTGCTGCCTGCTGCTACTGTTCGGCGCCATTTTCGGCTGGAAAGCCTACCAGGGTATGCAAATGGCCAAGCGCTTCTCCCAGCCTCGGCCGCCTGTCAGTATTGCGACCACCACGGCCAAGCAGGAGAGCTGGCGGCCTTACTTCACGGCAGTCGGAAGTCTGACAGCGCCGCAGGAAGTCTATGTCAGCAACGAGATACCCGGTCTGGTCAGGCAGATTCGTTTTCATTCAGGGACACGGGTGGCTAAGGGCGCATTGTTACTGCAGCTCAATGACGATGTTGATCGCGCCGAGCTGAAAGGCCTGCTCGCCGAGCGCGCCCTGGCGCGACTGCAATTTCAACGTATGTCCCGCTTGTTTAAGACCGGTAAACTGGCTTCTCGCGCAGATCTGGATGAAGCGCGTGCCCGACTCGATGGCGCGGCGGCCAATGTGGATGCCAAACAAGCCCTGATCGAGAAAAAACGGATCCTGGCCCCCTTTAGTGGCTATCTGGGTATTCGTCAGGTCAACCTGGGGCAATATCTGGCGGCAGGTTCCCAGATTGTCTTGCTGCAACGCTTTGACCCTATCTATGCAGATTATGCATTGCCGGAGCGCGATTTTTCTCAGCTTGCTCTGGGGCAGAAGGTGCGGGTTGCTGTCCAGACATTTCCCGGACGGACATTCACAGGCCGGATCAGCGCACTGGAACCCGGTATTACCCGTGCAACCCGCAATTTCAGGATTCGCGCCACGCTAAGTAACCCGAATGGTATGCTGCGGCCGGGCATGTTTGCTGAAGTGCGTTCCCTGATGTCCACAAAGCACAGCGTGCTCACCGTGCCGCGCATGGCGGTCAGTTATGCGCCCTACGGCGATGCGGTGTATGTGGTGGTCAAGGAGAAAGGGGCGCTTGTTGTCCAGCGGCGACAGGTAACCACCGGCACTGTCCGCGGCCGCAAGGTGGCGATCAAGACGGGTCTGCAGGCCGGTGAGCAGGTGGTCATCGCCGGGCAGCTCAAACTGCGCAACGGTCAACGGGTGGCGATCAATAATACCGTCAAGCTGGATCGGCAACCCATCGGCCCATGAAATTCACCGACATTTTCATTCGCCGGCCAGTACTGGCCAGTGTGATCAGTCTGCTGATTCTGGTGCTCGGCCTGCGCGCCATACTGGCACTGGAACTGCGCCAGTACCCGGAAACCAGGAATACCGTGGTGACCGTCGATACCGCCTATCCGGGTGCCGACAGTCAGCTGGTCAAGGGTTTCATCACCACGCCATTACAACAGGCCATCGCCGAGGCGGACGGCATTGATTATATTTCTGCCCGCAGTACCCGTGGTCTGTCGCATATCGAGGCCCACATGGTGCTCAATTA
>CAZFJS010000194.1:0-3182 GCA_964519605.1 uncultured Gammaproteobacteria bacterium | reverse complement strand
GAGAGGATTTGAACCTCCGACCACCTGAACCCCATTCAGGTGCGCTACCAGGCTGCGCTACGCCCCGGGAAAAACGGTACTTGGTGTCATTTTAAGGAAGGATAGTGTAACAGAATCTGCTCGGCTGTCAGCCCTGAATCACTGCTTCATGAGCTTCAGGATTGCTTCCAGCTCCTGGCGCATCTCGCGCACAAGCTGGCGGCTGCGACTATTGTCATTTTTCACTTCTTCACCGGACAGTTTCTGCCGTGCACCGCCAATGGTAAAACCCTGGTGGTAGAGCAGTTCACGGATCTGTCGAACGATCATCACATCTTGGCGTTGGTAGTAGCGCCGGTTGCCCGCCCGCTTCACCGGAGACAGCTGGGGAAATTCCTGCTCCCAGTAGCGCAGCACATGGGGTTTGACCGCACACAGCTCACTGACCTCACCAATCGTGAAGTAGCGCTTGCCCGGAATTGGCGGCAGTTCGCTATTACTGCTGGGTTCCAGCATAGGCCTCAACGCGTGCTTTCAGTTTCTGACCGGGATGAAAAGTCACTACCCGCCGGGCGGAAATGGGGATTTCCTCACCGGTCTTGGGATTGCGCCCCGGTCTTTCGTTCTTTTCCCGTAGATTAAAATTGCCGAAGCCGGAAAGCTTGACCTGCTCGCCCCGCTCCAGCGCCCCACGTACTTCCTCAAAGAACATCTCTACCAGTTCCTTGGCCTCCCGCTTGTTGAGACCGAATTCCTCGAACAGCTTTTCCGCCATATCGGCTTTCGTCAGTGCCATCTGCTCATTCTCTCAAAGTTGCCCCAAATCTTTGCTGCAGTTGCTGCAATACCCGCTCGATAAGCACGTCAATTTCACTGTCCGTAAGCGTGCGTGAAAATGCCTGCAAGGTCAAGCCCAAAGCAAGGCTTTTTTTACCTGAATCAATGCCTTTGCCACGAAAAACATCAAATAGCTGTAACTGCCGCAATTCCTCCCCGGCAGTCTCGCGGATACAAGATTGCAGCGCACCGGCCGTGACCGCCTCGCCCACAACGATGGCGAGATCGCGCCGGACAGCGGGAAATTTTGACAGCTCCCGGAACTGCGGTGTCCCCTGCCCGACTATCATATTAAAATTCAGCTCAAAAACCAAAACGTTTTGTTCCAGCTGCAGGGCGCGGCAAACGCGGGGATGCAAGGCACCCAACCAACCCAGACAATCACCAGCGGGTGAACACAAACGCGCGGTCTGCCCCGGGTGTAGCGCGGGATGCGGATCCTCGCTGCCAAAGCTCACCGCCTCACGGTCCTGCCCCAGGATGGCCAGCAATACCTCCAGGTCACCCTTCACATCAAAGAAGTCCACCGGCCGTTCATCGCTGCCCCACTGCTCCGGGCAAACCGCTCCGCTGACCACGCCGGCCAGAACCTGCGGCTCACGATGCCCCCCCTCACAAGGAAGAAATTTACTACCCCACTCAAACAGGCGCACCCGGCGCTGTTGGCGGTTCATGTTATAGGCCAGCGCCTGCAGGAGGCCTGTCCAAAGGCTGGTGCGCATCACCGCCGTGTCAGGAGAAATGGGGTTGGCCAGCGCGAGCGGGCTGATCTCCGGATCCAGCAGTTGCTGCAACCGGGCATCAACAAAACTATAAGTGATGACTTCCTGGTAACCGCGGTCCACCAGCACCTGGCGCAGCCGTTGCCGGTCGCGCCGTGCCTGGTCGTGAGCGGCAATCTTCATCCTGACCATCGGCCGGGTCTCCGGCAAGCGATGAAAGCCATAGATACGGGCAATTTCCTCGATCAGATCCGCTTCTATACTAATATCGAAGCGTGAAGACGGAACCGCTACCGCCCAGCTATCCGCCGACTGTTCATTGAGACCAAAACCCAGGCGCGCCAGGATATCGGCGATTTCATCGCTTGCCACCCTGATCCCCAGCAGGCGTTCCACCCGCTCTGCACGCAAACTGACGGCCTGATACGCGGGCAGATGCGCCTGCGAGGCTGTTTCCATTATCGGGCCCGACTCACCGCCGACGATTTCCAACAAGAGACTGAGCGCGCGGGCCATCGCCCGGGCCGGCAGTTCATAATCCACCCCGCGCTCAAAACGGTGGGAAGAATCGGTGTGCAGACCATACTGGCGTGCGCGACCGGCAATGGCCTCCGGTGTGAAAAAAGCACTTTCCAGAAACAGATTTTCTGTCCCCTCATCCACGGCGCTCTCCAGCCCACCCATAATACCGGCCATGGCCACGGCCTGATGGTGATCGGCGATCACCAGGGTATCCGCCGTCATAGCAAGCTGTTGTTCATCCAGCAGCGTGATTTTTTCCCCCGGCCGGGCAAAGCGCACCTGAATGCCGCCGCTGAGCCTGTCCAGATCAAAGGCATGCATGGGCTGACCCAGTTCCAGCATGACATAGTTGCTGATATCCACGACCGGGCTGATGCTGCGCAGCCCGCTGCGCCGCAGGCGTTCCTGCATCCACAGCGGCGTCACCGCCCGGGGATTAATGCCCCGCACGACACAACCGACATAGCGCGGACAAACGGCGGGCTGCAGCACTTCGATTGCAAACACCGCCTTGTGCGACGCAGTCGGCACTGCCGTTGCCGGCGCCGTCAACTCACAGCGGTTAAGCACCGCCACTTCACGCGCAATACCGGCCACACTCAGGCAGTCGCTGCGGTTGGGGGTCAGGCCCAGTTCAATGGCCTGATCATCCAGGTCCAGCAGCTGGCGCACATCTGTACCTGGCAGCGCTTCCGGCGGGAGCGCCATCAATCCCTCTGCAGTTTCCGCCAGGCCCAGTTCTTTGGCTGAACACAACATCCCCTGGGACTCCACGCCACGCAAGCGGGTTTTTTTGATGCGCATCCCCGCGGGCAGAAGCGCCCCGATGCAGGCCGTCGGCACCTTCATGCCGAGCCGTACATTCTGTGCGCCGCAAACGATACTCAGTGTGCCTGCCGCACCGATGTTCACCCGACAGATCTGCAGGCGGTCAGCCTGGGGATGCGGTGCCAATGTCTCCACTTCGCCCACAACAATGCCCGAAAACGGTGGCGCCACCGGCTCGCAGGCCTCCACCTCCAGCCCCGCCATGGTCAGCTGTTCGCACAATTCGGCACTTGTCACCGCAGGATCAACCCACTCCCGCAGCCATTTTTCACTGAATTTCATAGTATTTCAGAG
>CAZFJS010000193.1:0-3231 GCA_964519605.1 uncultured Gammaproteobacteria bacterium | reverse complement strand
GCGTCTGCGTCTCTACCATGCCATGTATCAGTTCTTTATCTTTGCCATGTTTCTGGGGCTGACAACCAATAATCTGGGTATTCTGTGGGTCTCTCTGGAACTGGCTACCCTGGCTACTGTTTTGCTGGTATCTCTGTATCGGACTCAGGATGCCATTGCGGCAGCCTGGAAATATTTTATTATTTGTGGTGTTGGTATTGCACTGGCACTGTTCGGCACAGTGCTCATCTTTTCAACATCCTCCGAGATTCTCGGCCATGAAAATGCCGCCCTGACCTGGACTATTCTGCACGAGCATAGCAAGGAGCTGTCGCCGCGCATGATGATTGTGGCCTTTGCCTTCCTGATGGTGGGTTATGGTACCAAGGTGGGGCTGGTACCCATGCATACCTGGCTCCCGGATGCCCATGGGGAAGGTCCGACGCCGGTATCCGCGGTGTTATCCGGTTTGCTGCTCAATGTCGCGCTGTATGCCCTGGTGCGCTGCAAAATACTGGTGGATGGTGCCACCCAGTCCGGTTATGCCGGTTATATGATGATGGGTTTCGGTCTGCTGTCCTTGTTGGTAGCAGCGCTGGCGTTGCATCAGCAGCAGGATATCAAGCGTATGTTTTCCTTTTCATCCATTGAACACATGGGCTTGATGACCTTTGCCTTCGGTTTGGCGACACCTTTGGCCAATTTTGCCGGTTTGCTGCACATGACAGTACATTCCCTGGTGAAATCGGGGATTTTCTTTACCGTCGGGCATGCCGCTCAGAGCATGGGTACCCAGCAGATTAGCAGGATACGCGGTTTGATCCGCAGTCAGCCTGCTGTCGGCTGGGGGCTGGTTGTCGGTACCCTGGCAATCGCGGGTTTCCCACCATTTGCCGTATTTACCAGTGAATTTTTACTGATGACGGCGACGTTGCAGAGTTATCCGTGGATTGTTTTACTGTTGTTGCTGGGTTTGGCCATTGCCTTTGCCGCCTTGCTGCGCAAGATCCAGCCCATGGTGTTCGATGCACCGCCGGAATATGCGCAACCGATTCATGCCAACATGTTGCCGCTGTATGTGCATCTGGGGCTCGCCCTGTTGCTGGGGCTGGCAATCCCTGGTTTTCTTGCCGATTGGTATGACAGTGCGGCAGCACTGCTTTCTACTGCCCGTGGAGGCTGAGTATGTCCTTAGGAGACCACTTTAAGGAAATGTTTGCCGAGGCCGGGATCGTGGCTGCACCGGTTAGCGCTCAGTATCCGCAGACCGTCCCCAGTCTGGCATTGGCCTGCGAATCCTGGGCGGAGGCCGCCAAATTGGCACGGGAACACACGCTGCGCCTGGTGGCCTTGTGGGCGGACCAAATGGAGCAGGGCGCTTATGTACTCTATGCTGTCTATGCCCAACCGGGGGCAGGATATACGCTGCTGAGAAGCAAGCTGCACAGCAAGACAACGGAATTCCCCAGTATTGTCGATCATTACATCGCAGCGGCGCGCATGGAACGGATTATCCATGATATGCACGGTCTGGTGCCCGTGGGACACCCGGATTTGCGCCCCTGGATCAATCATGGCTACTGGCAATCAGGCAGTGGACCACTGCAGCAGACGTTCAACATGGACTCAGCTGCACAGACCCCGGTCAGTGAATATCCCTTCCTGGAGCTGGAAAGCGAAGGCGTCTATCAAATCCCCGTGGGGCCGGTGCACGCGGGGATCATCGAGCCGGGGCATTTTCGTTTTTTGGCCGTGGGCGAGCAGATCCTCAATATGGAAGCTCGGCTGGGTTATGTGCATAAGGGGATTGAAAAACGTATGGCCAGTTGTCATGCGCAGGATGCTGTACGCCTGGCCGGGCGGGTTTCCGGCGATGCCACGGTCGCCCATGCCTGGGCCTTCTGTGCGGCGGCGGAAAGCGCGGCACAGATCGAGATACCCCTGCGCGCGCGGCAGTTGCGGGCAGTATTGTGTGAGCGCGAGCGGATGGCCAATCATATCGGTGATATCGGTGCAGTTTGTAACGATGCCGCCTGGAGTTTTATGCCTATGCAGTGTCAGCGGCTGCGCGAGGATATGGCCCGGCTGCATGAACAGCTTTTCGGTCATCGTCTGTTGATGGATCAACTGGTGCCTGGTGGGGTGACCTGTGAACTGGCGGCCGCTGATATCCCTGAGCTGTTGGCGCAGACCCGCAGTTTGGGCAAGGAAATGGCGCGCCTGTTTCTGCTCTATGAAGAGCATACGTCGATCCGAGAACGGGTAGTGGACTCCGGTAATCTCAGTCAGAAGGATAGCCTGGATCTGGGACTGGTGGGTTATGTGGCGCGGGCGGCAGAGGTCAGCATCGATGCCCGCTACGATGCGGCCTATTCACCCTATGATATCTGTGCGGTGCAGCCGATTGCCTGCCCAGGAGGCGATGTATCATCGCGCCTGTGGGTGCGTTTCAAGGAGATCGAAAGCAGTGTGCACCTGATTGAGCATCTGTTGATGAACCTGGATGACGGTCCTGTCCGTTGCGAGTGGCAGCATCCGGGGAACGGGGCCTGCGGTTTTGCAGTGATTGAGTCCTGGCGGGGGGAGATTGCCGCCTGGATTCGTTTCGAGGTAGAAGGAAAAGTTGGCCGCTATTATGTGCGCGATCCTTCGGTGATGAACTGGCTAGGCCTGGAGCTGGTAGTGCGCAGTGTCCCGGTGCCGGATTTCCCTCTCAACAACAAGTCTTTCAACTGTTCTTATTCGGGCCACGATTTGTGAGGTTCTCATGCTACGCATGCTGCACAGAATAATCCGTATCGGCACCATCACCGAGCCGCTGGGAGAGCCCCGTAATGAAGCGGAGCAACTGGGTGAGCACTTGTCTGTTGCTGTTCGCCGGCGGTTCCGGAACTCACTGGCTATCCGCCTGGTGGATGCCGGTTCCTGTAACGCCTGCGAACTGGAAATCCAGGCCATGAACAATCCCTATTATGACCTGGAGCGTTTCGGTGTGCATTTTGTAGCCTCTCCCCGCCATGCGGATATGTTATTGGTTACCGGTCCGGTGAGCCGCCATATGGAAACGGCGCTGCGGATGACCTATGAGGCGGTGCCCGATCCCAAGCTGGTGGTGGCGGTGGGCGAATGCGCTGCCTGTGGCGGGGAGTTCGGCGTTTCTTATGCAAGCTGCGGCGCTGTCAGCAACATCCTGCCAGTGGATACTGTCATTCATGGCTGTCCTCCCAGTCCGACGGATCTGATACGCGGTAT
>CAZFJS010000192.1:0-3268 GCA_964519605.1 uncultured Gammaproteobacteria bacterium | reverse complement strand
TGCGCGGCCTGCCGGTGGATCTGTTTCCACGCCTGGATTATCCCCTGATCAACATCGTCAGCCACTATCCCGCCGGGACGGCGGAGGATATGGAACAGCTGGTCACCCGTCCTCTTGAGAATGCCATGCTGGGGCTGAGTCATCTGCGCCGGGTGCGTTCCACCTCCGCCCCGGGCTTTTCCCAGGTAACGGTGGAGTTCACCTGGGGCCTGGATGTGTTGCAGGCGCGGCAACTGGTCAGCAGCCGTCTGGCGACGGTCAGCTTGCCGGCCGGTATCCGCCCGGCGCTGGAGAATATCGGGACCTCTCTGGCCATGCTCTCCACCTATACCCTGAGTGGCGGCAATCCGGTGGCGCTGCGCAGCTGGGCCGAGTACCGTCTGGCTCCCCGGCTGGCGGCCCTGCCGGGCGTTGCCCGGGTGCAGGTCATGGGCGGCGCTCAGGCGGCCTGGCGTATCGATGTGGATCCGCTGGCGCTCAGGCGCCACCATCTGAGCATGCAGGATATTGCCGCGGCGGTGCGTGCGGCCAATGTGCTGGATACCGGCGGCTATCTGGAGCGCTACGGCCGCGATCTGTTGATCCGCACCGAGGGGCGTCTGTTGCGCATGGCGGATCTGCAACAGCTCATCGTGAGCCATGGCCCGGATGGCCGCCCGGTACGGCTTGCCGATGTGGCCCGGGTCTATGCGGGCGCCAGACCTCAACGCTACGTGATCACCAGCAATCGTCTGCCCGCCGTGGCCTTCACCATCCAGAAACAGCCCGCTGCCAGCACCCTGGCGGTCTCCGCTGCGGTGGATAGGGCACTCGCCGGTTTGCCGCTGCCGGCGGGTGCGCGGCTGGAGAAATTTTACGATCAGGCCGGGATCATCGGCCTGGCCTACCGCAATATGCGCGACAACCTGCTTATCGGCGCGCTGCTGGCCATGTTCGCCGTGGTGTTCATCCTTGGCCGTAACCGTGCCAGTCTGGTGATTGCCGTCAGCTTTCCGCTCACCGTCCTGGGGACATTCTGGGTGATGAGCGGGCTGGGTCTGGGCTTGAACCTGATGACCCTGGGGGCGTTGACGGTGGCCATCGGCATGGTGGCGGATGATGCCATTGTGGTGCTGGAGAACATCGACCGCCATCGCCAGCAGGGTCAAAGGCCCTGGCAGGCGGCCCTTGACGGAACCCGTGAGATTCTGGGGGCCGATGTCACCGGTACACTCACCGTGCTGGCGGCCTTTGCGCCTCTGGTGATCGTCGGCGGGCTGGCCGGCCGCCTGTTTCATCCTTTTGGCCTCAGTTTCAGCATCCTGTTGTTGTTTTCCCTGCTGTTGTCGCTGACTTTGATTCCCCTGGCGGCGGTCCACTGGATGCGGCCACTGAGCGCACTCAAGGTGCGGCGCCCGAGTCCGGGTGCCCGGCTGGTGCAGTGCTTTGAGCGTTTTAATCTGCACCTGCTGGATCGTCTGCTGCGCCACCGGGGCAAAACCCTGCTGCTGACCGTACTGTTGTTGGTGCTCAGTCTGGGCCTGCTGGCCTTTAACCCGGCGCGCCTGTTGCCGCTGCTGGATGAGGGCAGCCTGTTGCTGAGTTACGGGCTGGCGCCGGGCACCTCGTTGAGCGAGAGCAACCGGGTGGGCGATGATCTGGAACGCCGTCTGCTGGCGCTGCCTGCGGTGAAGGCGGTATTCAGGCGTACCGGCTCACCGGCGTCTTCCTTCTATATCGAGCAGCCCGACGAAGGCGAGCTGGTGGTGCGTCTGGATCGCGCCAGGGCCCCCGATCCGCTGGCAGTCAGGGCTGAAATCGAAGCGCTGCTGGCTGCGACGCCGGGCGTCATCGGCCGGGTCAATGAGCCCACCAGCGAGAAACTGGACGAGTCCTTCTCCGGTCTGCCGGCCCTGTTCGGTATCACCCTCTACGCTACGGACTTGAAGCAGCTCTATGAGAGCGCGGCCCGGGTGGAGGGGGCGGCGCGGCAGGTGGCGGGGATCTCCCATGTAGTCAACAATACCAAAATACCGGTGGATCAGCTGCGGGTGGCCATCGACCGGGGGGCGCTGGCCCGTTTCGATGTGGATGCCGCCACGGTGGCGCAGGCGGTACACACCGCCATGCAGGGCGAGACGCTGACCCAGGTGCTCATCGAACAGCGGCCCGTGGATGTCTTTCTGCGCTACGCCAGGTCAAGCCGCGATAGTCTTGCTGAGCTCAGGCAGGTGCAGGTAGCCAGTCGCCAGGGCCACTTGATCCCGTTGTCACAGCTTAGCCGCATCGAAACCCTGTCCAGTTATCCCACCATCGAGCATCAGCGCGGCCTTCGTACCCTGACCCTGACGGCGGAGATCGAGGGCAACCCGCTGGCCGTGATTCCACGCCTGGACCGGGTGCTGGCCGGGCTGCATCTGCCTGCAAATATCCAGTGGGCCTATACCGGTGAGTACGGCCAGCTGCTGGCAACGGGCACCCGTCTGCTGTGGGTGCTGCTGGCCTCGGCCCTGTTGGTCTACGGCATCATTGCCATTCAGCTGGGCAACCTGCTGGACCCGGCGGTGGTGTTGACCAAGCTGCCGTTGGACTTCATGGGCGCCGCCCTGGCCCTGTTCATCACCCGTCAACATCTGGACCTTACTGTGGCTATCGGGTTTATCACGCTTGTTGGGGTGGCCACCAACAACGGCATCATGTTGCTCACCTTCACCCGTAATTTACGCCGCCAGGGACTGGATGCCGTCGCCGCGGTGCGTCAGGCCGTACGCCTGCGCAGTCGCCCCATGCTGCTGACCCAGCTGACCACGCTGCTGGCCCTGATCCCCGCCGCCCTGGGTCTGGGGCAAGGCCCACAGTTGCTGCAGCCGTTGGGCATTATGCTCTTCGGCGGCCTCATTGCCGGCACCCTGCTGACCCTCAATCTGCTGCCGGTGATCTATGTGGCCACCGATCGTTGGCGTTGTAGCACACAGGCTATTGGGTCGTCTGATGCTGCCTTATGACCTTAAGAATCGCGGATAGCAAAAGATAAGACCTGGCCCTAAATTTCTCGCCTAAAGAGTAGGGCTATTTCAGTGCAAGGGTTCCATGAATTGCACAGCAGTAGTGCGTAAATGACTGCGCATCTATTCCCGATATCGAGATAACTGTCTATCTAGAATGAAATTAATTGCGCTGGCATGATTCATGCTAATAGGTGGCTGTTTAGTGCGCTTAATAAAATAAAACAAGTATTTGAGGGGCTAGGAATGGCTTACGTAAAACCGGAGGATGTTGTTGAGAATAT
>CAZFJS010000191.1:0-3312 GCA_964519605.1 uncultured Gammaproteobacteria bacterium | reverse complement strand
CCTAATCGGGTAGATACAGAACAAGGGCTAGGAAAGTGAAGATCAGATTTTTCAAAACGACAGATGTGGACTTTCAAGTGCGTCTGGAATCCCTGCTGGCCTGGGAAGGCGTTTCTGATCAGGCTGTCAATCAGACGGTGCGTGCGATTCTGGATGATGTCCGGCAGCGCGGGGATGAGGCGGTGCTTGAATATACCAATCGTTTCGACCGTCTGGCGTTGACGGATGCAGGCCAGCTGGAAATCACTGCAGACCGCTTGCACTCGGCGCTGGCAGAGATTCCCTCCATTCAGCGACAGGCACTGGAGAAGGCGGCGGAGCGTGTCAGGCTTTATCACGAGCATCAGAAAATCGAATCCTGGTCCTATACCGAAGCAGACGGCACGCTGTTGGGCCAGCAGGTGACACCGCTGGACCGGGTGGGGCTCTACGTGCCGGGTGGTAAGGCGGCTTATCCCTCATCGGTGATTATGAATGCTGTGCCTGCGCAGGTGGCCGGGGTGTCTGAGCTGATTATGGTGGTGCCGACTCCCGACGGTGTTGTGAATCCCCTGGTGCTGGCGGCGGCCGCAATTGTTGAGGTGGATCGGGTATTCGCCGTGGGCGGTGCTCAGGCGGTGGCAGCGCTGGCCTTCGGGACATCGACCATTCCCCGGGTTGACAAGATCGTTGGTCCCGGCAATATTTATGTGGCGACCGCCAAGAGCATGGTGTACGGCACCGTGGGCATCGACATGATTGCCGGGCCATCGGAAATCCTGGTGATCTGTGATGGCGCAACGCCCCCCGACTGGATTGCCATGGATTTGTTCTCCCAGGCGGAACACGACGAAGACGCACAGTCAATACTGCTGTGTCCCGATGCGGAATACCTGGCCAGGGTGCAGGAGAGCATCAACCGTCTGTTGCCGCAGATGGAACGGGCGGAGATTATCCAGCGCTCCATGACGCGGCGGGCGGCGTTCATTCAGGTGAGAGATCTGGATGAAGCAGCCACTGTAGCCAATGCCATCGCGCCGGAGCATCTCGAACTCTCTGTGGCTGAGCCCCAGGTACTGGCGGCCCAAATCAGGCATGCCGGGGCCATTTTTATGGGCCGCTATACCGCCGAGGCCATTGGGGATTATATCGCTGGCCCCAACCATGTGCTGCCGACCTCGCGGACCGCGCGTTTTTCCTCGCCGCTGGGCGTCTATGATTTTCAGAAACGCTCCAGTCTGATTATGTGCTCCCGGACTGCAGCCAATGATCTGGGGGCAACCGCATCGATATTGGCGAGCAGCGAAGGCTTGACCGCTCATGCCCGCTCTGCCGATTATCGTTGCGCGGGAGAAGACGGTAGCCTGGATACACGGGGAGAGGGCTGAGCGACTATGAACAGACTTGTAGAAGGAATCTAAGCGTGACACGCACGGCAACGATACATAGAAAAACCGCTGAAACGGATATCGAAGTGAGTTTGAATCTGGATGGTTCGGGCAAGACGGATCTGGCTACCGGGTTGCCTTTTCTGGAGCATATGCTGGATCAGCTCGCCCGCCATGGCCTGCTGGATATCCGCATCCGGGCAGTGGGCGATCTGCAGATCGATGCCCACCATACCGTGGAGGACATTGGCATTAGCCTCGGGCAGGCACTGAGCCAGGCCGTGGGGGACAAACAGGGCATCCGTCGTTATGGTCATGCCTATGTTCCTTTGGATGAGGCGCTGTCCCGGGTGGTCATCGATTTGTCCGGTCGGCCAGGACTGGAATACCGGCTGGAATTTCCGCGTGCGCGGGTGGGCGAGCTGGAGACGGATTTGTTGCGAGAGTTTTTTCAGGCTTTTGCCAATCATGCCATGGTGACCTTGCATCTTGACTGCCTCTTTGGTCGCAATACGCATCATATCGCCGAAACCCTGTTCAAGGCCTTCGGTCGGGCGCTGCGCATGGCCCTGGAGCCGGACCCGCGCATGGCCGGGATGATTCCCTCTACCAAGGGTTCCCTCTAGTGTCATGTCCTAACTAAGCACGCAGGCGAAGCAGTATCATGACGACAGTGGTAGTTATCGATTATGGCATGGGGAATATCCGCTCGGTCTCCAAGGCCCTGGAGCATGCAGACACAGGCTGCAAAGTGATGGTCAGCAATGAACCGCGGCAGATCCTGGCGGCCGATCGGGTTGTTTTTCCGGGGGTGGGGGCCTTGCGCGATTGTCTGGATGAACTACATCGGCTGGAGCTGGATGAAGTGATCCGGCAATGTATCCGGACACGGCCGTTCCTGGGGGTCTGCCTGGGGATGCAGGCGCTGATGGATAGCAGCGAGGAGAATGGTGGTACCCCGGCGCTGGGAATTATTCCCGGTCAGGTGCTGCATTTTGCCGACCGCATTGATCAGGCGGCGCCCCCCCTGAAGATCCCTCATATGGGATGGAACCAGGTCACGCAGTGCGACGGGCACCCACTGTGGGCAGGTATTCCCCAGCACAGCCGGTTTTATTTCGTCCATAGCTATTTTGTCCAACCGGTTCCCCGGGAGGTGATAGTCGGCACGACGGATTATGGTCTCACTTTTACCGCGGCCTTGTTGTGGGAAAATGTTTTCGCCGTGCAGTTTCACCCGGAAAAAAGCCAGCATGCCGGCTTGAGGCTGCTGGCGAATTTTCTTCGCTGGGACGGTGGGGGTGGTGCATGAAAATAACCGGCTATCCTGGTCGTAATTTGAAATATCTGACAGAGGTTGCAGTATGTTATTGATCCCGGCTATTGATTTGAAAGCAGGTCAGTGTGTGCGTCTCCGCCAGGGGCGGATGGATGATGACACCGTATTTTCCGATAACCCTGTGGAGATAGCGGATCGCTGGGTGGCGGCAGGCGCCCGTAGGCTGCACATCGTGGATCTGGATGGCGCGTTTGCCGGGAAGCCGGTCAATATTGAAGTGATCCGGGAGATCGCCCGGGCGCACCCGGATCTGCCTCTCCAGGTGGGGGGGGGGATCAGGGATGAAGAAACCATAGAAAGATATCTGGATGCCGGCGTCAGTTATGTGATCATCGGGACCAGTGCCGTGAATGAGCCCCATTTTGTGGCGGATATCGCCCTGGAATTCCCGGGGCATATCATTGTCGGACTGGATGCCCGGGATGGCAAGGTGGCTATCGATGGCTGGTCCAAACTGTCCCATCACGATGTGATCGATATTGCCCGCCATTTCGAACAGGACGGCATCGAGGCCATTATTTATACCGATATCAGTCGGGATGGTATGTTGACCGGTGTCAATATTGAGTCCACGCTCAGGCTGGCCCAGGCGATTACCATTCCGGT
>CAZFJS010000190.1:1301-3322 GCA_964519605.1 uncultured Gammaproteobacteria bacterium | reverse complement strand
CCCAAGGAGGGTGAGCGCTACTTTGCGCTGCTGAAGGTCAACGAGGTCAATTTTGAATCTCCCGATATCGCCAAGAGTAAGGTGCTGTTCGAAAACCTGACGCCCCTGTTCGCCAATCAGCGATTGCCCATGGAGCTGGGTAATGGCAGCACGGAGGATATCACCGCCCGCATTATCGAGCTGGTGGCACCTATCGGCAAAGGGCAGCGGGGCATGGTGGTGTCGCCGCCGAAAGCGGGCAAGACCATGATGTTGCAGAATATCGCTCATTCTATCACCATGAAAAGCCCTGAATGTCATGTCATCGTGCTGCTCATCGACGAGCGGCCTGAAGAGGTGACCGAGATGCAGCGTTCGGTGCGCGGTGAGGTGATCTCCAGCACCTTCGATGAGCCGGCCAGCCGTCACGTCCAGGTCGCTGAAATGGTCATTGAGAAGGCCAAACGACTGGTGGAGCATAAACGTGATGTGGTGATTCTGCTGGATTCCATCACCCGTCTGGCGCGCGCCTATAACACGGTAGTGCCCTCTTCCGGCAAGGTATTGACCGGTGGTGTGGATGCCAACGCACTGCATCGTCCGAAACGTTTTTTCGGCGCTGCCCGCAACGTGGAGGAGGGTGGCAGCCTGACCATCATTGCGACCGCTCTGGTGGAAACCGGTTCACGCATGGACGATGTGATCTACGAAGAATTCAAGGGTACCGGCAATATGGAAATTCATCTGGATCGCCGGATCGCCGAGAAGCGCATCTATCCGGCCATCAATCTGAATCGTTCCGGGACCCGCCGCGAGGAATTACTGACCAAGCCGGATGAGCTGCAGAAGATGTGGATTCTGCGCAAGTTGCTGCATCCCATGGATGAGCTGGCGGCCATTGAATTTTTGCTGGATAAGCTGAAGGCCACCAAATCCAACGCCGACTTTTTCGATTCGATGAGACGCTGAGTACCGTCCCGGTGCCGCCGGCCTTTTATAACATGCCGGCCAGTGTTGTCAGATCAATTTTTCCGGAGCGCACGATGCTTAGCTTGCCATCCGGGCCGGGGGTGCCGAAATACCTCAGTGCTCGCTGCAGGTCCGTGCGGCTGGTATCCCTGAGGGTGAGCGTCGCCGTCAGTTTGTAACGGCCGTCCCGTTTGAGGTGCAGCAGGCCGTTGAGCTGCAGCGGACCACCCTGATCTCCCAGCACCCCCTTAATGCCCTCGGCGGTGTCACTCAGGCGCAGGCTAAAGCTGCCAATGCGTGTGTTCAGCGGTGCGCCCAGGCCGGCATCGTCAATACGGATGAGCCCCTTTGCTGTCGTCAGACGTTGGTTGGCTATTTCCAGGTGCTGCAGGTCGATCCGCAGACGGCCGCTGAGACCCAGCGGGCTGCTGTTTATCAGGGCATCGGCATCAGCCAGGGGGATATGCAAGCGGAGCCGGCGCAGATAAAGATCGCCATTGAGCGCGCGCCCGACCACTGTCCGGAGCACCCCGGCGTCTCCTTTGTGTGCTTCAATGCGCCCCTCCAGACGGCCCAGCAGCAGGGCCAGAGGATGAAATTGCCATTGGATATCCTTCAGGCGCCGCCCTTTGATTAGCATGAGGCCCGCCTGGCCATGCCAGATACTGCCATTAAGCTGATAAAGTTTTACGGACAGCGGGTATCTTTCTGCAAGCCGCGGGTAGACCTGTTTTGCCGGTAGCTGTATCACCAGGGACAACAGTATGGCTGCCAGGATGAACAGGCCGTAGAAGAGGGGCTTTTTTTTCATCAGGGGGCCTTTTCCAGCGTCAATCTCGCATCCACCCGCCCGGGTGTATCCTGGCGGTCAATGCTAATGCGGGCAATACGGATGCGGTGACGGCGCTGCAGTTTTTCCAGCCAGACGATCAGGTCGTCGAAAACGACCTGTTCCATCCGGATACGTACCTTGTCCTGACCTTCAGGCTCCACCCGTTTAATGGCGCTGCCCAGGCCGGCCTGCTTGGCGGTTTGATCGGTGAGCGCCAGCAGGGACTGTTTTCCCGCAACAC
>CAZFJS010000190.1:0-1201 GCA_964519605.1 uncultured Gammaproteobacteria bacterium | reverse complement strand
TGCTTCAGCTGGTCAAGTGTCTGCAGGTCGCGGACTACCAGGGCGATATCCAGGTGGCCGTCGCGGTAGCTGAGACGGTTCAATTCCAGCCCGGCGGTTTCCGTGAGCGCTTGCCCGCTGCGTTGCAGCAGGTTGAGAAAGCCGCCGCCAGGAGCGCCCCGCTCCGTGCGCAGGGCCGCCAGGCGACGGCTCATCTGGACACGGGGATTGACGACCCGGCGGGCATCCGGAAAGCTATCCAGATAAATCTTTTTGATAGTTGTTGCCAATTGCTGCTGTTCCTTGCGGAAGTGGATATAGTCTGTGGCCGTGAGAACGGCGGAAATCAGAATGATGGCCAGCAGTATCGCCAGCGCCGGCCGCCAGGGGCGCCATAATTTTTCGAACTGCTCATGACGGCTGAAGTCACCCTGCAGCAGATTAATCGCGCTGCTGTCATCGTAGTGTGTTGCCAGCAAGGCCAGGGTGTCCTGCTGTGGCGCATCATGGCGGTTGCATTCGATGTTGTCCGCGATTGTCTCGGGCAAGCTCAATGGCGGGGCTTCCCGAGTGTAGTCATCAACCGTCTGAATGTCCTGTTTTTCCCCGGTGTCTGCCAGCAGGATAGCGAACATCTCGCCGAGATTGTCGTCATCCACGGCGACCCCACGCTGGGACGCAGTGCGCAACAGCGCCATAGCGTTTTCCCGCAACAGCGACCAGTGGCCTGCGGTCCAGGGCAGACAGAGGATATCGGGCACGATGATATCCGGCTCGATATCATAGGCGCGTAGCCGGGCCAGCCAGGCTGCGATGTGACGCCGTTCGACGACGGCGGCATTGACCTGGCCGTCAGCCTCACGTTGTCCGATGGCGAAGTGCAGTTGCTCGATTTCCTGGGCCAGCTGATCTTCCAGCATAAAGGGCAGGGCACTACGAATGCGCTGGCGGTTGCGCGTTGGCAGATGGGCGCCGGTTAATACCACATTGACACCGCTGACAATGACAATGACCTGGCAGCCGGTGGCCTGTAGCGAGGCCTCCTCCATGCCTTCGTGGACAGTGCACGTTGCCGCTGGTTCGGCGGTATCCTGCAGCAGCCAGCGGCTGTTTGTCTCATCATCGGCCGGGAGCTGCAGGAAGAGTCGGCGGGCCATTACCAGTCTCCCTGGGCGCGCATCACGACCCGGGTTTTGGCATCTGCGCTACGCGACAGCAGGCT
>CAZFJS010000189.1:0-3323 GCA_964519605.1 uncultured Gammaproteobacteria bacterium | reverse complement strand
AATCACGATCATTGCGCGCGACGTTAAAGCCTTCCCCACCTGCTGCCGGACCGGGGATCTCGGCCGGTAATTCACTATTATCTTCGGTACCGGCGTCATAGGCCCGGGCCGGCAACACCCGCGTGTCGCCGACTGCCATTTTTTCCACATCGACACCATCGAGTGCTGCAAAACCGTCATTGGTATTGACCAGCATGGCCAGTACGCTCAGACGCAGGCTGCCGGCAGGGACTGCTGTCAGCGTCAGGGTGTCGCTGGCCCCGGGTGGAACCGCCGCCAGACCGGATACCGTCAGACTCACCTGCGGGTCAGCAGCTGCCGCAGACAGCAACGCACTATTATCGCCACTCTCTGCCAGCACCTCCAGGGGCTGTGATGCCGCTTGACCTACAGACATCACCTGATAGGAGGGCTGATGGAACACCACCGCCAAGGGTGAAAAGGGTTGATTCGCGCTCAGATTGGTCACGCTGATCTCAAAATCGCGGCTGGTAGTGCCCCTGTCGTGGTTGCTATTGCATCCCGACAATAAGACCCCCGCGCCGACCACGCCGGCAAACAGCAAGCTACTCATTTTTGCTTTCATCAGACAGGACCTCTCAGTTGATCGTAATTACCAGTTTGGCCACAGGATTCAGCCAGCGGTGTATCCGGCTATCCAGATCACTGAGCCCGCCAGCAGAATCGCTATCCCCCAGCACCCCGCCGTGGATATGCACAGTGTTGTTGGTCTCGGTTGTCGTCACTCCCGTTGCCCCGGTCCCGTTATTGCCCCCTGGATCAGCAGGAATACCCAATACCCCGGGAGCGCCCCCCCCGTTGATGATTTCGTTATTGGCCTCAGTACCCGCATCATAGGCATTCAGATAGTAGGTATAGCTACCCGCCACCAGAGGCAGGGACATGCTGTCCAGGCCAACAAAACCATCATTGGTAGGCAGTAACATGGCCACCAGGGAGAGCACACTATTGCCTGCGACCGTGGTCAAACTGGCCGTGGCAGTCGCACCTGGCGCCAGCAGGCCAGCGGCAGGATTCTGTACGATATCCGCCCCCAGTGCCTGCATATCTGCCACCAGGCCCGAGATATCTCCCCCTTCCGCCATAGACTGCAAATTAACCGAAGCCTGGCTGCCTGCCTGAAACAAATGATTAGCCGGCGCATGAGCTGCGATCAGTAGCGGGGTAAAATACCCCCCGCCGGTCAGATTGGTCAGTGCGATACTAATGTTCTGAGCCTGCACCGGCATGGTCCCCAGGACCCCGAGCAGAAGCATTGCGGTCATCATTTTTCTCATTGTCTTTCCTCCAGTTGTCGTACTCATTTGAACCACTTGCAGTACACACGGGTGGTGTCACGCGGACATCACACAAAGCTCACAAATTGTTAACATCGAACAACTGGCCGTGATGATTTTGTGAGCTTTTCCTCCTATGATGTCATCATGCGGAAAATACTGGTGGTGGAAGACAATCGCGACATCGCCGAACTGGTTGCCCTGCACCTGCGCGATCTGAATGCCCAGGTCGATCTGGCCTATGAAGGCGATACCGGACTGAGTCTGGCCCTGCAACATGGCTATGACCTGATTGTTCTGGACCTGATGCTCCCCGGGGTAGACGGCCTGGAATTGTGCCGCCGGCTGCGTCACTGCCATCGCTATACGCCGATCCTGATGCTGACCGCCAGGAGCACCGAACTGGACCGGGTTCTCGGCCTGGAGATCGGCGCCGATGATTATCTGAGCAAACCCTTCAGCATTCGTGAACTGGTTGCCCGGGCAAAGGCGATCTTCCGCCGCATGCAAGTGCTGGCGGAAAAATCAGCGGCGCAGCCCACGGAAAGCCCGCGGCATATTGGTGAACTGTTCATCGACAGCAGCCGACGGGAAGTACAACTGCACAGCAAAAAAATTGAACTCACCGCCAAGGAATTCGATCTTTTATGGCACTTCGTACAGCACCCGGGGCAGGTATTCACCCGCAGTCAGCTGCTGGATAGTGTCTGGGGTTATGGTCATGACGGCTATGAGCACACTGTGAACTCGCATATCAATCGCCTGCGCGCCAAAATTGAAGCAGAACCCGCCCGCCCTCGTTTTATTCTGACCGTCTGGGGTGTCGGCTATAAATTCTGCGAAGGTGGTGCCTGATGTTTCGCACGCTCTACAGCAAACTCAGCATCGTACTGTTTCTGTTGATCTGCCTGATCGCTTTACTGTTTCTTCAACTGGTACGCTATTCCAGTGAAATGTACCAGCAGGAAGTCAGCCAGAAGCTTAACCGCAAGCTGGCGGCGGGTATCGTCAAAGAAGGCCTGTTGCTGGAACAGGGAAAAATCAACCAACCCGCGCTGGAAAGAATTTTTCATATGTTGATGGTGATCAATCCCAGCATCGAGGTCTATCTGCTGGACACGCAGGGGCGTATCCTGGCCTTTTCAGCGCCGCCGGGCAAAGTCAAAAGGCAGCAGATCGACCTGGCACCACTGCACCGCTTCCTGGGTCAATCGTCAAATTATCCCCTCCTGGGGGATGATCCCCGCAACCCTCAGGGCCACAAGGTATTCTCCACCGCGCCAATTACGCGCAACGGCACCATCGAAGGCTATCTTTACGTCATCCTGGGAGGTGAGGCCTTTGACAGCATCACCACCATGATCAAAGGCAGCTATATCATACGTAACAGCCTTTGGGGGGTAGCCGCCAGTCTGTTGGTCGCCCTGCTGGCCGGTATACTGCTCTTTGCCATGATGACCCGACGGCTGCGGCATCTCGCCCGGCTGATGTCCGGCTACCAGCCAGGGAAAAAAGGCGCGCCGCACTATGACCACAGCGATGGCGGAGATGAAATCGATCAGTTGGGCACCAGCTTCAACGCCCTTTCCGAGCTGATCGAAGCACAAATCGGCCAGCTGCGGCAAACCGATGAGCTGCGCCGTGAACTCATTGCCAATGTTTCCCATGATCTGCGCACCCCGCTGGCCTCACTGCATGGTTATCTGGAGACACTGCTGCTCAAGGCAGACAGCCTGAGCGACCAGGACCGCCAACGTTATCTGGAAATCGCCCTGGCACACAGCAACCGCCTGGGCCACCTGATCAATGAGTTGTTCGAGCTGGCCAAACTGGACGCCTGTAACGAATTACCCCATAGCGAAGTCTTCACCCTGGGAGACCTGGTTCAGGATGTCACGCAGAAATTTCAACTGCAGGCGGACAACAAGGCCATACACATCCATTTGTGCTGCGACCCGCAGCTGCCGCTTGCCTGCGGTGATGTCGGCATGATGCAGCGAGTACTGGAAAATCTGCTGGAAAATG
>CAZFJS010000188.1:0-3335 GCA_964519605.1 uncultured Gammaproteobacteria bacterium | reverse complement strand
TACGTGCGACAAAAACCACGGCAGATAATATTCTGGCGCGCATCATCCAGATGGTCGATGAAGCGCAAGCCAACAAAGGCCGCAGCCAACGTTTCATTGAACGCTTTGGTCACCGTTACAGTCCTGCAGTACTGGCCATAGGTATCCTGCTGACAGTCATCCCGGGGCTACTCGGTATGGGATGGGACGAATGGCTTAGCCGGGCGACCGTCTTCATCGTCGCCGCGGCCCCTTGTGCCCTGGTGATCTCTATCCCGATCACCCTGGTGGCAGCCATTGGCACGGCAGGACGTTCAGGACTGCTTATCAAAGGCGGTGTCCATCTGGAAAATTTAGCCAAGATACAAGTCGTCGCTTTGGACAAGACCGGCACCTTGACTACGGGGCGTCCCGTAGTCACCGACATCATTGCCATGAACGAATACAGTGAAGCCGATGTGCTCACCGCAGCCGCATCATTGGAATTGCGCTCCCAACATCCCCTGGCACGCGCCATCCTCAAACAGTCCGCCACCAGTGGGCTCCAGGTTCAGGCCCCGGAAGACTTTACAAGCCTGACGGGTGCCGGTGCCAGAGGTAGAATTAATAATGAAACTGTTTATATTGGCAGCCCCGAGCTGTTCAGTCACTTCAATACAAGCCTTGATGATTTTCAGAGCCGCATCGAAAGCATGCAGCGTGAAGCAAAGACTGTGGTTCTAGTGGGCACGGAAAATATTGTTTACGGCCTGATTGCCATTGCCGACCCTTTGCGCCCCCAGGCGCGCGAATGCATCGCCGAACTCAGGCGCGCAGGCATCAAAAAGCTCATCATGCTGAGCGGAGATAATTATTTGACTGCTCAAGCGATTGCCCGGCAGGCCGGTATCGATGAACTGTATGCCGAACTAAAACCGGAAGACAAGACCCTGAAAATAGCAAGCCTGGATAAAAAGTATGGCCGGGTGGCCATGGTCGGTGATGGCATCAACGATGCCCCGGCACTGGCCGCCGCCCATGTCGGCATTGCCATGGGCGCGGCTGGCACCGATGTCGCCCTGGAGACAGCGGATGTCGCACTGATGGCCGATGATCTTTCCAGATTACCTTACCTCATCCGCTTTAGTCATCGTAACTGGAAGGTGATTCGTCAGAACCTGGCTTTGTCCACGGTAGTCATCAGCATCCTGATTACAGGAGCAGTCACTGGCAGCTTTTCCTTACCGATTGCGGTTATTGCCCATGAAGTGAGCGAGTTCGTGGTCATCGCAAGCGGCTTACGGATGCTCAAGGCCTGACAGGCTGCTGATTAATTCAGCCCTGCTCCCAGGACAACGCCCTGCCTGTTTGGTATTCCGTCACCCGCGTTGCAAAGAAGTTTTTCTCCTTACGGATATTGGCCTGTTCGTCCAGCCAGGCCAGGCGGGCAGTATAGTGGTCATCTCTTTTGTTGTTGAACTGTACCGTTTTCCCGTCCAGCGATCATGACACCGCCAAGAATCATGGCGGTCCCTGTTATTTGCACCACAGTCAATGGCTCATCAAGCAGCGACCAGGCCAAAAGCAATGTCATCACCGGGCCGGTTGAAGCAATAATGGACGCTGAGCTAGCGCCAATGCGATGGATCCCTGCATTCATCAGAAAAGCCGGCAGTACCGTGGATAGCAAGGCCATGAGCAGTGCCAAACCATAGACCTGCAGCGGAAGATCAAGTGCAGTCAGCGGGTAGCTGATTGTAAAATGCAGACCGGATGCAAGACTTGCCGCCGTCATCGCATATGCGGTAAAAGCGATGGAACCGGTACGCCGCACCTGACTGCCGGACAACATCATGTAGAGCGCGAAAACCACTGCAGAGGCAAATACCAATGCGACACCCAACCATAACTGGCTTGGCATATTGTTCACTGCCTGGAGAAATACCACGGTGATACCCAGGTAACTCAGCATCAGCGCGCTGCTCTCCCGAACGCTCATGGGCCGCCGGTAAAACAACGCCGAAAATAGCACTACGAATGTTGGGTAGAGAAACAGGATCAGGCGTTCCAGACCGGCAGGAAGATAGGCAAGCCCTAGAAAGTCCAGAAAACTGGCCAGATAAAAGCCCATCGCACCCAGCGCTGCAATGACTCCAAGCTCACGACAGCCAGGCAAGGGGCTATCTTGCTGCCACCGCAACCAAAGCATGACAACAAGAAAAAATGGCAGAGAAAACAACATCCGCAAGCTCATCAAGGTGATGGCATCTAGTTGTGCGCTGTAAGCATAGGCCAACTTGACCAGCACTGCCTTGAGTGAAAAGCCGATGGCAGCAAGCAACACCATCAGGCACCCGGCCAAGTGCTGCTGTTCAGTAGTATTGAGTTTTTCCACAGACACGCTCCCTTACCAGACGGTCGGGGATCTTGCAGCGGGATGTGGGACAGGCAGCCGTTGCGAGATCCGCGGCTGCCCTGAGATAATTAACTTTACAACGAAATCAGTACATACCGGGATGGGAACAGGGCTTCCACCACAGTCGCATCAGAGCCCTGACAATCACCGTGTCGCTGTACGATTTCACAAAACGAGATTAACCGGCCCGTAAGCAGTTTGTCAACTCCGGACATCCCCGCTGGTCATAAGCAGAAAACGGCATCACTTAGTCACAGACCACATGCAGTCCCCTGTTCATATTTCCGGATATGCTATAAATGTAGGCAGCGCATCGGCATCACATGACCATTCAGCGCGAGAGCCCCAGAATATCCGCGCCTCAGGTCTGTCAGTTATCCCGCTGGACAACGAACCGGCGGGGATAATCACCATCTTCCGCTCCGGCACATGCTTGGGCAGTGGACTCCCGCATTGTTTGCAGAATTGATTAAAAAAACGTGCTGCATCCGGTAGCTTGAAATAGGCCAGCAGTGATTCACCTTCTAGCCATTCCACTGTATCTGCATTGACCGCAAGATTGGTCGCGTGCCCGGTACCCGTCATTTTTCGACAACGACTACAATGACAATGGTAAAATCTCAATACCTCACCACATACTTTGTATTGAACACTGCCACACAGGCAGCCCCCGAAGAATGTTTTTTGTGTCATCACGCGCTCCTGGTTTGTCAAAATCTTTCTATACATCACGACTGGTTTTGCCGGGAAATTACAAGTTTATTCGAATCCTGTGCACTAATCATCTGTACTGCATACGCTGCGTTTCACAGCCTTGCGTATCTCCATCACTACCAGCACCGTCAATGCCAAAGCCAGCAGTTCTAGCCTGTGCTGTGGTGAAACGGGCTGAATACGCAGCACATCACTGATCCAGGGAGTATACATGGCACCGATATGTATCAGTTGTGCTGTTACAGTA
>CAZFJS010000187.1:0-3343 GCA_964519605.1 uncultured Gammaproteobacteria bacterium | reverse complement strand
GATCGCCTGCACCTGATCACACTGTCTGGCAATCGACTGGCAGTGCTGGTGGATCTGCGGGTCCAGATCATGGGCAAGTGCCATGGCGGCCTGTAGTTCACACTGAATCGCGGTGCAGTACTGCCCCATTTCATCGTGCAGTTCACGGGCCAGATAGCGTCTTTCCTGCTCCAGGGTGGTGAACAGATCCTGCGTCAGGCGACGGTTCTCCTGCAGCAAGACCTGGGCTTCCTGTTGCGCCGCTTCGCGCCGGGACTGTTCACGGGCCTGCAACAATACCAGTGCCAGGGTATTGGCAAAGGTCTTGAGGAGAATTTCATCATCCTTGCTGAAGGCCGCGCCGGAATGCTTGTCACACAGGTACACCCGTCCCAGCACATTACCCTGATCAGCGGTGGGCATCGCCAACAGACTGTGCATCTCCGGATGGTGGAGGGGAAAACCCGCCGCCTGGGATACGGCCGCCAGTTCGGGAACATTGAGTACCGTACCCGCTGCCAGCTCGATCCCCAGCAGGCCCTTACCGGAAGGCAGCGCACCGATACGCTGCACCTGTGCCGCACTGATCCCGGTACAGATCAGTGCCTGCAGCGCACCGGCCTCATCCAGCAACCACAAGGCCCCGTAGCGCGCGCCGATCAGGTGGGCCAGCCGATCTATACCACACTGCGCCAGACGCTGAATATCCGTGGACTCCGCCAGCAGCACCAACAACTCATGGATGTCATCATTCAACTGCTGCAGTCGATGGGACCATTGGTCCAGTTGGGCCCGATCCTTCAACAGGGATTCGCGGGCCTGCTGGTGCCAGCGCAGCAGGGCGTCAAGCAGGCTGGCGCGGGTGACGACCCCCAGGAAGCGATCGGCAACATCGTTCACCGCCACTGCCGTAGTCTCTCCTGTCAACTGGGCCTGCAAGGATTCCAGGGAGATATCCTCGGACAAGGGAACGACATGGGGGCGGGGCACCAGATCGGCAAAGATCCGGCAGGGGTAGCGGTTAATTTGCTGCTCCGTTACCAGCCCCTGGTAGCAACCATCCTGCTCGCCGAATACGGCGAATACCGTACCAGCGGCATAGCTGTCCGCATGAGGATGCTGATCAGAAAATACCCGTTGCAGTTTTTCTGTCAGCGTCTCCCTGACAGCCAGCAGATTTTTTATCATTCCGTTGCTATTTCAACCGTCAGATCCAGATCCAGCTCCAGAATCTCATTGGCACGCATGAGCGGTTTAACTTCCTTGATGACAAAGGCAATCAGTTGCTCCCGGCTGATCCGTTGCAGAATATTTTCCCGCACTAGAATATCGCCCACCACATCGTCATTCATTTCAATGTGGGAAAAGGGGAGACTACTCAGCAGATGCAGTGCCTTGCGCACCGCGACGCAGCCGATACTGGCATCCACGCCCAACACCAAGCTGTCATTGATGGTGGGCACCTTGAATTCCCGTACCCGTGCCTTGAGTTGCCTTCTTTGATGGCGTTGATATTCCATCGCAAACGTCCCGCAATCATGTTCAATTGGACATACCGGGAGTATAGCAGGCAGCGCCCTCCATTGGCACACATATTATATGTGTATTTATGCCTCCTATGGCTGCATTGATGTGATTCCCGGTCTGCAGCACCCCGGGCTTAGCAGCCCGATATCTGCCCGTCCCACAGACAAAAACTGAATTCGCTCACCGGCCCATTGCTGATTTCAAGGGTATCCGTCACAGCCTCACCAGCGCTATCGAACAAGCTCAGGCTACCGTCAGTCGGATTGGGTATCAACACGGTTTGAACCTGCCCGTCTTGCTCTATGAAGGCAATGGGGCGACGGCTGCAATCGGCACGGCCGACAGTGACTTCCCTGATCAGGCGCAGTGCCGGCAAAGCGCTGGTATCATAGATCTGAATGACATCTTTTTTCAGGTTATCCCGCTGGACTCCTTGCCCGGTGGCGGCACTGGTCACATAAAGCCGACTACCATCCGGGGTAAAGCGGTAGGTGCTGGGATAGAGATCCGGCACATCCAGTGTGCTCTCCACAGTACCACTCACAGCATCAACCACCGTCAGCCTGCCCACTACATGCTCGGGGTCCGTCTTGCGATCCGCCCCCTTGCCGATGATAAAACGACCATCGGGGCTGAGTAACAGGTTGCTGCTGAGCTTAAGCTCAATGGTTCTTTCGATGAGATTGTTGACCGGATTAATGACCGCGATGGTGCCATAACCATTGTTCAGGCTGTAAATTCTACCGGTATGCGCAGAAAAAACCTTGCCATGGGGGAAGGCGTTATTAGGAATGGCGGCGGCGTTGAAATCCTCCTTATCAGGCTCGCAGAGATTGATGGTCTCCAGCACCTTGAGATAACTCTGGGGATCAGCAGGATCGTTACCGACGACAGAGATGGAGCCATCCAGGAGATTACTGACAAAGGCGCGCTGCGGAATATCCGGGAAGGCCGCTACCGGGCCCACAAAGGTGGCAACATGATGCCCTCTGCCCACGCAGATCGTCTGCAGATACCGAGGCATATCCCGGCCGGATGCGGCATCGATGACCGTCACCGAAGAACCGCTGGCGCCGCAATTAAGTTCATCGCAACCGGTTTCCCTGTCGCCATCATACATGAACCAGGCGTGGTTCTGTTTCGCATCCCGGTAAGCATAGGCAGCAAAGGCATCTGCCGGCAATTGCTCAGCTACGGCAATCGCCTTGCTGACTGGGCCCAGAGTGATCGCCTCACCACGCGAATCCACCCCCAGGAAAACCGGTGGCCGCCCCGCAGCGTTCGCCCTGACGCCCACGGGAAGGTTTCTGACCTCGACCCGGCCAGCCCTCCGGCTGACGACGCAGACGCTGCCCTCATCGCCATAGCTCAGATGACAGGCAAAAGACCAGTTGGCCTGTGCCGTCCCGTTTGGATTTATCGCTTGCATTGTATTCCCCTCTGTTCCTGACACCCTGTTGTTCATATCCGGATATTATAGCGTTTGCGAATTGCCGCCTCGCTGGACTCCACCTGCTTGCGGTTAAGGATAATCTGCGCCCGGCCTTCCAGATCAATGACATAGAACTCCCGTTGCGCACCGGCCTTGAAGGCAGCGACCAGGTCCTTCAGCCCGCTGATTTCCCGGCCATTGACGCGCATCACCCGGATATTCTTAAGCCCGCCGTTATAACCCTTATTGACACTGGCCTCATAGATGGCGCCAATGACCACCAGTTCCTGCAAACCCTGCTCACCCCGGGTAGTCTGATAATATTTCTTGATACCCACCGGCGCACGATTGCCGGAATAGCGGGGTTCAACCACCCGAAACAGCAGGCCACCCAACAGATAAAAA
>CAZFJS010000186.1:0-3354 GCA_964519605.1 uncultured Gammaproteobacteria bacterium | reverse complement strand
CCTTCCCCTTCAACCAGGGCAAGGAGCGGCGCAGCATGTATTATTTCAAGAAATATGTCCTGCCGCGCTTCTACTGGAACGTGCTGCTGAAAGGCGGCGATCTGAACATGGGCGGCGACTGAGCGGACCCCGACCTCCCCGCTACCCTCACGGAGAGCTACTCCCAATCCCCCTCTCCCTCCGGGAGAGGGCCGGGGTGAGGGGGGTTGGAAACCTCCAGGTATCACCACTGGCGCGTTGTCGGCAGAGATTATAAGATCAGGTGATGAAAGCGCTGCTCCTCATCGTCACCGTGCTGATCACCTACGGCTCATTGTATCCCTTCGATTTTCAGGCCATGCCGGTGGATGCCTGGCAGCGCTTTCTCGCCAGTTGGCGGCACCACGTCTATCGGGGCGATGTGCTGGGTAACATCGTGCTGTTCATGCCCTTCGGGTATTTTGGTGGCCTGCTCAGCATGCGCCGTCATCGGGTCATGCTGCTGGCCTTGCTGTTTGCGGTTGTGCTGCAGTTGCTGCAACTCTACCTGCCCAGCCGCGATGCCAACCTCACGGATATTATCTGGAATCTGCTCGGCACCGCCATTGGCATACTTATTGCCCGGGCTCCGCTGCTGCAGATTCACTGGCACAGTGACCGCAGAAACGGCGGTGCGAATTTTCTGCTCTGGTTGCTGGCCGCGTGGTTTTGTTACCGCCTCACCCCCTTCGTGCCCAGCCTCGATTGGCAGCAGCTCAAAGACAGCCTCAAGCCCTTGTTGCTGCACCCGCAGATCTCCTGGCAGGGCCTGTTGCATGACAGCATCGCCTGGGCCATCGTCTCCTGCCTGTGGGCGCGGGTCTGGCATTCCCGGCAGGCCTTGCACTGGCTGCTGCTGAGTGTCGGGGCCACTTTTCTGCTGGAAGTGCTGGTGGTGGACAATACGCTCAGTGCCGGCAATATCATCGGTGCGCTGGCCGGCATTAGCCTATGGCATCTATTGGGACGCCGCTCGCAGGCTGGCACCACCATCTTGGCACTGCTGCTGGCGGCGGAGCTGCTATTGGCAGGTCTCATGCCACTACAATGGCGCCCCCATCCAGCGGTCTTTCATTGGCTGCCGTTCTATGGTTTTCTCCACGGTTCCATGATGCTCAATATCGCCAGCCTGTTCGAAAAGATCTTTTTCTATGGCAGTCTGCTGTGGCTGTTGCAACAGGAGGGCGCGTCCGCCCGGGTCGCCCTCGCTTTCACTCTGCTGCTAACCGGCGCCATCGAAACCGCCCAGATCTGGCTGGCCGGTCACACCCCGGAAATTACCGATCCGCTGCTGGTGCTGCTGCTCGCCCTGATCATGCGGCTGGCCGGCGCCGCGGCCCCGCTACCGCTACACCGGAAGGAGGCACAGCAGCAGACGGCGGCGTAGCCGGCCTTGACCTCAAGGGCGGTTGAGGGGTAGTTTTAGAGTTAGGCTTGACCAGCACGGCAGCAGAACCAACCTATGGAAGCTCTTAACTCCACTACCGTCACTCCTGGAAGCAGAAGAAATTCACAACCGTAAACGTGTAGCTGACTCAGACTGCCTGCAGGAGCATTTCTTTTGCGCCGCTTTTCCACCAGCTTGCTACGATTGACTAAGTCCGATGGGCTCCTGTCATCAGTGTGAACATGTCAGTTGCTGCACCAGTCCGAGATAAAATCCCCGATGGTCAAAAGGACGTGCCTTGACTTTTTCGGGCCAGCCAAGATTCCAGCCGACCAGCTCCAGGTGATCAGCGCGTAATGCACCCTGGTATTCACCCCATACTGCGGAAGTCACGGATACCTGGCTATCATTGTCACCTTCAGTTTTTTGTATCGCCTTTGCCTAGGGGCGAAAGACCAGTGGTATCTCATTCATGGGGCGATGACCGGCATAGAAACGGTAAAGCACATAGGGGCGATCGGTGATCTCAGCATTAAAGCGGGCACAAGCGTCCAGGGTGAGATCAACGAGCCCGGGTCTGGAAATACGACGTAGTAGGGTACTGAAGGGCAGTTTATTTTCAAGAATCCACTGCGCCAGTGGCGAGCCGCGATGCGGGGTAGCAATCGTGGTCAGGGAACGGATGCGCTGCTGTGGATCAAGGTGATGAATGACATAGCGGCCATCCAGGCCGCCCATACTGTGAGCAATCAAATCGAAGCGTTCCGCATTGATCTCCTTAAGGTAATGTGCCAGGGCCTGGGCCCGCTCTGCAATGAATCCCGCCCGGGGCAAGGTGGGGAAATAAGTCGCTTGACCAAGCGCGTGGAGTCTTGGGGGGAGGGCGCGGAAATAATATATTTTCCTGCCGAGGATGTTCCAGGCGGAAAACCCCAGGAAACCATGGACAAACACAATGGCATGCTTAATTTTGTTTTGTGTCGTCATCTATATCCCTGTGCATGGCGCATTCGTGGATCAATTTTCCAGACACACGCCTCAGTCTAGTGCGCTATCAACGTGATCATTGCGCTGAACCCGTCATGATCACGTTGATAGCGCACTAGCCTTGCTGATTTTATCAAGATGGGGGGGGAATGCTCTTTTTAGCCGGTGGAGTGCGTATTCACATTGACCCATCAATAAAAAAGGGGCCCGGCGGGCCCCTGTTGAGGATCTTGGTGATGCCTTAGTTGTCGATGGTCAGGCTGGTGGCGATCAACTGGCCAACAGTGCCATCATAGTTACCGCTGATCTCTACTTTATCGCCCAGCAGCGGGGTAGTGCTGAGTGTAGAGATATCCACGCTGATACCGGCGACGGTAATGAGTCCGCTGCCCAGGCTTTCCACGGTGCCATTGAGCTGGTCACTGCTGCCATCTTCACGTTTGAGTTTGACGGCCACCAGTTCGCCGGTGACATCATCCTTGTAGAAACTGAGTTCCACCCGGTCCACCCCGGCCACCAGATCGTCCAGTCCGAAGAAGCGGGTTGCTGCCGTTGTCTTTAAACAAGGTGTTGGCATCCACCTTGACAGTCAGGCCCATCAACGTGATCGTGCCCGCGGTGGTATCCACAGCACTGATGGTTGCCTGAACCTCTGTCTCAGTGGTCTCATGGAAGCTGATTTTATCGGCGACCAACTCCCCATTGCTGTTGAGGGCACCTTCCACCTCCACCTGTACACCCGCGAGAATACCGCTAAGCGTGCCATGTTCGAAGCTGGTGCCGGTGGCAATCACCACCGGGGTTCCATTGAGGCTGAAACCTGTGCTGCTGGGGTTTATGCCAATAGGACCGGACAACTCAACTTCTTCACCCTCATTCGCCTCGATGCCGGATTTACCGTTGCTTTCCAGCTTGATTTCACTGGCGATGAGATTACCGCTGGCACTGTCAATTCCCTGGAT
>CAZFJS010000185.1:0-3380 GCA_964519605.1 uncultured Gammaproteobacteria bacterium | reverse complement strand
CTGACCGCGCCGGGGGCATCATTGGTATGCAGGGTGCTCAGCACCAGATGTCCGGTCAATGCCGCGCGACTGGCAATGGCGGCGGTTTCCCGATCCCTGATTTCACCCACCATGATGACATCCGGATCATGGCGTAGTATATGGCGCAAAATCTGCGCAAAGCCCAGGCCCTTTTTTTCCAGGATCTGGATCTGCTCAACCCCATCGATGCCGTACTCCACAGGATCTTCCACTGTGATGATATGCGGGTTCTGCTTCCTGATCTCGTTCAGTAGGGCATATAAGGTCGTGGACTTACCTGCGCCGGTCTGGCCAGTCACCAGAAATAATCCCTGGCGCATGGGCAACACCGTATCGATGAATGATCGCTGGCGTTTCGTCAGTCCCAGATCGCACAAACACTTCAAACCGTTTTCGCGGTCCAAAATGCGGATTACTACGCTTTCGCCATTCACTGTAGGCAATACGGACAGCCGTAGATCGATACACTGCCGACCCCGCACCAGACGGGCATTACCATCCTGCGGCAGACGGCGTTCAGCGATATCCATATGACCGATGATCTTAACCCGGCTCACCAGAGGGGGGAGCAACGAGCGATCCAGGGTACGCGAATACTGTAGCTGACCGTCGATGCGGTAATAAATCATCACCTGTTCACTGCCGGGGCGGATGTTGATATCCGAAGCGCCCCGCAAGACCCCTTGCAGCACAATCGCGTTCAGCAGACGCACAATGGGACGGGTACGCGCCTGCTGCGCCATCATCTGTGGAGATAATTGTAAATCCGGCCGTTCGCTGACGGCATCCAGGCGATTTTCCTGCAAGGCCCGGTCTTCGTCGAATTTGCTGTAATACTTGTTATGCGCCAGGGTGATATCCTGTGCCGGTGCCATCACCGCAGCAATATTGGCTCGGGTATTGAAGCGCAGTGCTTCAAGGCCATCGCTGTCCAGGGGATTCTCCATGGCCACAATCAGCTCGCCATCGTGTTCGCCCAGAGGCATGAGATTGTACTGCAGCGCGACGTCCACCGGCACTCGTGACAGCGCCTGTGAACTGATCTTCAATTCCTCCAGACTGATGCAGGGAATGCCGAGTTTTCCCGCCAGGGCGGTATTGATCTGTGCGGCGGAAACCACCCCCATTTCAACCAGGATCTGCCCCAGATGCCTGCCCGACTGTTTCTTCTGCCGCCGCAAGGCAATCTGCAGCTGACATTCCTCAACCCCGAACTCGGCACACAGAATTTCTCCGAGCAGGCGATCAGGTGTCTTGCGTTGCTGCTCAAGCAGTGAAACCAGATCGTGAAGTTCCCTGACAGCATAGCGCTGCTGCATCATTTTGTCCTCCGTGACAAAGATATCCCCTGCTGACTTACCAGGGCCGCAGGCCCTTTTATACCTCATCAGATCATTGCGGTACACCACCGTTTCCTTCATCTACACTGACAAGCTAAATGTCAGGTATTTGACGGTTGGTGCCCGAAAAATATTCCTTTTCCTGATAATTTGTGGTAGTTATCTGAAGTACACGCCAATCAATGCGCACAAGATAGCGCTTTGCAAAGAATAACAAGAGATTGGCATGGACATTGCAATTTTTTCTGCACATTCTATTGTCTGCCGGGTAGGAGGAAGTTATGCAGTTACCCCACAGCAAGTACAAAAATCAACCGGCATATGAGGCCGGGAATCTTGCGCTGTTATCAAGTGTTATCGAGTCCGAAGCAGGCCAGGAGGGTCACAGCAAGGCGTTGAAAATTGCCAGCGCCTTACAGACGACACTGGAAATCGATAAGCTTATTGATGTTTTCTCACAGGAAATCCGCAGCCTGATTCCCCACGACAGCATCACATTCGAGAACAAGGCACAAAATATCAATGTCACTATCGGAAACAGGGAAAAGCATTCCTGTTCCTATCAGCTGGTAGTCACCGCCCAGACGCTGGGACAACTGACCTTTACCCGTAGAAAAAAATTCAGTAATAACGAGACCCTGCTGCTGGAAACCTTGATCTGCAGCCTGGTCTACCCCTTGCGCAATGCCAGCATGTACAAACATGCACTTAAAGCGGCACTGACCGATCCTTTGACCGGAGCCAACAACCGCAGTGCCATGAACGCTGCCCTGATCCGGGAAACTGAACTGGCACGACGTCACACCACGCCCTTGTCTCTGCTGGCGCTGGATATCGACAAGTTCAAATCCATTAATGATACCTATGGACATCTGGCAGGGGACTTTGTCATCAAGTCCGTTGCCGATGCGGTCATGGAATGCACCCGGAGTTCGGATATCCTGTTCCGCTCCGGCGGCGAGGAGTTTATCATCCTGTTGAGCAATACCGGCAAACAGGGCGCCCTGATGCTGGCCGAACGCATTCGTCACACGATCGCCACTAACGAATATCCCTATGGCGATCATAATATTACGGTCTCCACAAGCATCGGTGTTGCCTGTTTCGACAAAAATGACAATAGCGAAACGCTGTTCGAAAAGGCGGATATGGCCCTGTATACCGCGAAGGCGGATGGCCGCAACTGTGTCCGTTACAGTGATTCGATATGAAAACGTTGCGTCACGGATTTTATATCACACTGTTTTCCATGGCATGCGCCGCCGTAGCACCACTCCAGGCAGCCGATGGTAGCACCCAGCAGCAACAGACGGTCACAACGGTCAGACGAACGCTGGATATGCCCGCCAGAGGGCTCAGCATGAAACAGGTGAGAAAGCGCTATGGCAAGCCCGGCAAGGTCATTTCACCTTCCGGGCATTTCAGCAAACGCCGCCCACCGATCACCCGCTGGGTCTACAGCAACTTCATCATCTATTTTGAAAACAATCTGGTGCTTCTCAGTGTGCGGCCCCACACGGTAAAATTTCGCAGGCCTGCTGAAAAAAAACCACGGGGACAACCGCCGGTAGCGAAGACCACACCCAAATAGAATTTTTCCTTGCCAGCTCATGATCGTTACGGCAAAGTGCCGTGGGCATGAGAACTGCAAAACTGCAACTTCCCCCTGAATGGGAGACACAGGCCTGTGTGTTGCTTAACTGGCCCCACCCCGACAGCGACTGGTCCACCCGACTGACACAGGTGGAAGCAGTCTATTGCGAACTCGCCACCCAGATCAGCCGTTTCGAAGCGCTCATCATCATCTGTCGGGATGCGCATCATATTCTGCATGTCAGGCAACAACTTGCGGCCTGCGGTGCAGCGACGGAAAGAATCAACTACCACGCCATTCCCACCAATGACACCTGGATCCGGGATTACGGCCCGCTCAGCCTCGTGGGACATCAACAGGCATGCTTACTCGATTGCACTTTTAACGGCTGGGGCGGCAAGTTTGCCGCAGAACTCGACAACCGG
>CAZFJS010000184.1:0-3388 GCA_964519605.1 uncultured Gammaproteobacteria bacterium | reverse complement strand
CGCCATTCGAGGGCCGTGATCGCCTGGGGATCACGGCGCAAAACCTGTAGACGGAACTGGCGCCAGAAACTGATGACCACAAGGACCACCAGCGCCAAGCGCAACCACCAGGACACTGGCAACAGCGGGATAAGCGGCAGCACACCCCCATGACTGAGCACCACCAGGGATGCCAGGCAGCGGGAAAAACCGGGCTCAATCCTCAGGGAGCTGGCGTATCCGGGTGATGACATGGGCAACGGCCGGATCACTGGGGATGATGCGTCCCAGCAAATATTCGAGTAACAGCTGATCAGGCAAAGCCAGAATGACGCGGAAGGTTTCCTGATCCTCCGTTGGCAAATCATCGTAGCGCTCATTCATAAAATCCTGCAACAGGATATCCAACTCGAGCATGCCGCGGCGACACTGCCACAACAAACGGGCGCGCTCGTTTTCCTTCCCTGATATCGACACGCCGGCGACTTAGGGCCTAGATGAACTGCTTGACCATCATCTTCTTGATATCGCCGATGGCCTTGGTGGGATTGAGCCCTTTAGGGCAAACCTGGACGCAGTTCATGATAGTGTGGCAGCGAAACAGCTTGTAGGCATCCTCCAGGCCATCCAGCCGCTCCTCCGTCGCCTGGTCCCGGCTGTCTGAGAGAAACCGGCAGGATTGTAGCAAAGCCGCCGGACCAAGAAACTTGTCCGGATTCCACCAGAAAGACGGGCAAGCGGTGGAGCAACAGGCACAGAGAATACACTCATACAGGCCATCCAACCGCTCCCGCTCCTCCGGCGACTGCTGGAACTCCACCTCCGGCACTGGATCACGCACCTCCAGATAGGGTTTGACTGCCCGGTACTGGCGGTAAAAAGGCTCCATATCCACCACCAGATCACGAATCACCGGCAGACCGGGCAATGGGCGCACCTCGACCGGCTGCTGCAGACTTCCCAGCGGTGTAATACAGGCCAGGCCGTTGCTACCATTGATGTTGACGGCATCGGAGCCGCAAACCCCCTCACCACAGGAGCGACGAAAACTGAGGCTTTCATCCTGGGCCTTGATACGGGTGAGGGCTTCAAGAAGCATCATATGTTCACCCAGATCTGCCACCTCATAATCCTTCATATAGGGCGCATTATCAGAATCGGGATTATAGCGATAGATGGAAAAATGCATCACTGCCATGATTAGTAGACCCTTTCTTTAGGTGGGAATGAATCCACGCTGAGGGGCTTCATTCTCACCGGTTTGTAATCCAGCTGCCGTCCTTCACGGTAAAACAGGGAGTGCTTCAACCATCGCTCATCATCACGCCGGGGGAAATCGATGCGGGAATGAGCTCCGCGGCTCTCCTGGCGTGCAGCCGCGGAGGTCACTGCCGCCAGCGCCACATCCATCAGATTCTCCAGCTCCAACGCCTCGATACGGGCGGTATTGAACACCCGGCTGTGATCATGCAGACGGACATGTTGCAGCCGCGCCTCCAGATCGACCACTTGCCGGACACCTTCCTGCAACACCTCATCTGTACGGAAAACACCGCAGTACGCTTCCATCACGCGCTGTAGTTCAGCGCGCAGCTGATCCACCGTTTCACCCTCCCCTTTCTTATCCCAGCGAGCCAGTCGTTCCAGGCCGCGGTCGACGCTGCTTATGTCCAGGGCGCGGTGATAGCGGGACTCTTTCAGGTATTCAATAATATGATTGCCCGCCGCACGACCGAAGACCACGATATCCAGCAGGGAGTTTCCGCCCAGGCGGTTGGCGCCATGTACCGACACACAGGCGCATTCACCCACGGCATACAAGCCCGGAATGGGTTCTTCGGCACCCTGGGACTCCGGTACCACCACCTGGCCAAAACGATTACTGGGAATCCCGCCCATGGAGTAATGGCCGGTGGGATAGACCGGCACGGGGGTATCGATGGGGTCGAGACGCAGAAAGGTCAGGATCATGTCGCGGATGCCCGGCAAGCGTTTACGGATCACATCCCCACCCAAATGGTCCAGCTTGAGCAATACATAATCCTTGTCAGGGCCACAACCGCGGCCCTCGCGCACCTCGGTGGTAATCGCGCGGCTAACCACATCCCGGCTGGCCAGATCCTTCACGTGAGGCGCATAGCGTTCCATGAAACGTTCACCCTCGCTGTTGACCAGGTAGCCGCCCTCACCCCGGGCGGCCTCGGTGATCAGCATACCCTTGCCGGCAATACCGGTGGGATGAAACTGGACAAATTCCATATCCTGCAACGGAATACCAGCACGCAGGGCCATGCCCATGCCATCACCGGTGTTGATCCTGGCATTAGTATTGGTACGATACAGCTGACCGGCGCCGCCGGTGGCCAACAGGGTGGTCTTGGCCTCGATGATCAGCGGCTCACCGGTCTCGATAGATAAAACCAGCGCGCCCAGGATATAGCCATCCTGGTCCTTCAGCAGGTCAATGGCAAAGAATTCATCAAAGAAATGGGTCTTGGCACGGATGTTCTGCTGATACAGGGCATGCAGAATCGCATGCCCTGTGCGATCAGCCGCGGCACAAGTCCGGGAAGCCTGTTCAGCACCGAAATTCAGGCTCTGCCCGCCAAAAGGCCGCTGATAGATCTTACCATTATCCAGACGGGAGAATGGTACCCCAAAGTGCTCCAGCTCAATCACCAGACGGGCGGCCGCCCGGCACATATATTCGATGGCATCCTGGTCCCCCAGGTAATCACTGCCCTTGACCGTATCGTACATATGCCAGTGCCAGTTGTCAGGCGCCACGTTAGCCAGCGCCGCATTCATCCCCCCCTGGGCTGCCACGGTATGGGAACGGGTGGGAAAAACCTTGGAAACCACGGCAACCGAGGCCTCCGCCTGCGCCAGCTGCAGCGCAGCACGCAAGCCCCCACCACCGGCGCCGATCACCAGCGTATCAAAGCGACGCCGGGTAATCGTGCTATGGGAACGGCTCATGAAATCACCTCCGCCAAGCTTGCCATCACGCGATATAAGGATGCCAGCAGTACTCCGGCCACCAGGGTCAGCAGTAGCAGGCGTGCCGCAACGGGATGCACATAATCCACGATCACATCCCGCACCCCCACCCAGGCATGTAATAGTAAAGCAATGAAAAACAGGGCGGTGGCCATACCGGACCACGGACCGGCCATCCAGCCCCGCCAATCTTCGTAAGAATGTGGCGGGGCTATCATCATGGCCGCCAGGAAAACCAGCAAATAAAGCGCCAGATAAACCGCACTGACACGCTGCAGCAACCAGGCCCGCAAACCAAAGGCGCGGCGGCTCATAGCGCCAACAGAGCGCCTGTAAACAGGGTCAGCACACCCGCGGCAATCACCACCCAGGCCGTGCGGCGACCACGATGCAGATCAACACCGAAGTC
>CAZFJS010000183.1:2238-3423 GCA_964519605.1 uncultured Gammaproteobacteria bacterium | reverse complement strand
CAACAATAGCGCCACCGTCAGCACCGAGATCGTCACCACCACGGACCTGGCCATCGCGACCACGCTCAAAGACAATAACAACCAAAACATCAACCCCAACGACACCGTGATTGCCGGCTTCCCCCTGACCTACACCCTGAACATCACCAACAGCGGAGATCTGGCCAGGACGGTCGTCCTGAATGACCAGCTTCCAGGCGGTGCGGTACTGGGCGCTATCACGGCACCTGCCGGAGTCAGCTGCGACATCCCGGCAGCCGATCGCTTTGTCTGTACCCTGGGGGATCTGGCTGCGGGCGCCAATCTTGCCATTAGTTTTGTACTCACCCCCCAGGTGACCGGCAACGCGGCCAATGTAGCCCTCATCAATTTCAATGGCAGCGATTCCACCCCACCCCGTGACACCTTCAATATCAGTGTCATCGCCCGGGCTGATCTCGCCCTCACCGTGAGCGCCACACCGGACCCTGTGGATGCCGGCGCCGATCTCGCCTACACCTTCAAGGTGGTCAATGGTGGCCCTTCGCCCGCCAACAACCTGCTGTTGAACTTGTCCCTGGACCCCAACACCACCCTGAAATCTATTGAACCACAACGGAATGACCCGCAGACACCACTGGCTCAGCAACAACCACTCTGGGCCTGCAACCCCACCAACAATACGCTCAACTGCACGCTCGCCCGCCTGGATGTGGGGCGGGATAACTCGGTCACGATTTTTGTTACCGCCGGCAGCAATATTGCCGGCACCACGCTGACTACCACTGCCAGCGTCAGCTCGGATGCGCAGGATCCGGTGAGCGGCAATAACAGTATCATCGCCAGCACCCAGGTCACCCCCAACCCGGTGCTGGTCAGCGATCTCGCCGTCAGCATGAGCACCAACCAGACCCAGGGAACGGTCGGTGACTCGCTGCGCTATACTATCGGGGTCAGCAACAACGGCCCGGATAATGCGACCAATGTCACCCTGAGCGACATCCTGCCCAATAGTGTCACGCTCATCAGCACCCCCGTGGGATGCAGTTTCTCAGCGGGTAGCAATACGATCACCTGCGACTTAGGCGCAATCAATAATAGCACCAGCGCGGGGGTCATCATCGATGTCCGACCCGACACTGCCGGCATCATCAGCAACCGCGCCGTCGTCAGCGGCGGTAATGACCCGGACAGCAGCAACAACAC
>CAZFJS010000183.1:0-2138 GCA_964519605.1 uncultured Gammaproteobacteria bacterium | reverse complement strand
GCCAGGATATGCTCCAGTGGGATTGGCCAACCGCCACCTTCGATCTGATCACCCTGATCTTTGTCCACCTGCCACCCCCAGAACGCCAGCAGATCCACAACGCCATCATCCGAGCCCTTAAACCGGGTGGTATGGTGGCCATTGAGGCCTTTCATAAAGATCAGCTGCAACAAAACAGCGGTGGTCCTCAAGTCCTGGAGCTGCTGTATGACGCGCCGCTGCTACAGCGGGACTTCGCCACGCTGTCGCTCATCCGGCTGGAAAAGGTGGATACCCGTGTATTCATGAATGGCATCGATCAGGGTTGTGGTGTCGCCGTACATTTCGCTGCCCGCAAAGCAGCCGCCCAACTTGCTTAGGGCCTGTATCGTCCACAGCGTGCATGTCATGGCTGCGCCCATACCCGCTGCATTCCTGACCAGCTACGTTCTGATTTATTTTTCTCATTCCGGCGCAAGCTGGAATCCAGTAAGCTATTGTATATTGATCCCTGGTGTCCGGAGCCATGCAATACCCGTCCGGCAAACAGAATTTTGCAAACCTGAAAGAGCACAAAGGATGATGCGCCTATTTTGTCTCCTGATAGCACCCCTGCTGCTGGCAGCCTGCTCCACCGATGACACCACGCCGAGCAGACTGTCCGGCGCCCATCTTGCCGCCAGAACCATCACGGTCACTGCCGGTGACATTCCGGAAACCTACACCACCACCGGCACCCTGATCGCCGATGACCGGGTGGAAATCTCCTCCCGGCTCATCGGTTATATCCGCGACTTGCGGGTACGGGAAGGCGACAAGGTACACAAGGGACAATTGCTGCTGACCATCGACCCTACCGATATCGAAGCCCAGCTGGCGGAGGCCCGGGCGCGGCTCGCCCAGGCCAAGGCCCAGGCGGACGAGGCACGAATAGACTTCAAGCGTTACCAAAAACTGCATGAACAGAAGCTCGTCTCCATTGACCGCTTCCAGAAGGCCCAGTTGCGCCTGCGTGTCAGCCGCCAGGAAAAACAGATGGCTGCAGCCAGTGTCAAACGGGTGGAAGTCCAGCTCCAGTATGCCAATATCCGCTCCCCGGTGGATGGTGTCGTGGTCAAGAAATTTAAGGAAGCCGGTGATACCGCGACACCCGGCGCCCCCATTCTGGCCATTGAAAACCCCCGCAACACCGTGCTGCGTACCTACATCATGGAAAACCATGTCAGCCAGGTCCATGTGGGCGACCGCCTGCACATCATCGTCGATGCGGTCGGGCTGCAGACTGGCGCCCTTATTACCCAGGTCGTACCCTCCGGCGATCCGGCCACCCATAGCTACCTGGTCAAGGCGCAACTGGACAGGCTCGACGGCGCCCGCATCGGCATGTTTGCCCGTGCCCATTTCGCCATCGGCAGCAAGCGCAGCCTGCTGATCCCTGAGCAGTCCCTGGTATGGCGCGCCGATATTCCCGGGGCCTATATCGTCGATCAGCAGGGTATCGCCCATTTCCGCATGCTGCGCACCGGCCGGCACCTCGATGGCCGCTGGGAAATTCTCGCCGGACTCAGTAGTGGGGAACGCATTGTGCTCAAGCCCACTGCAGCAATCCATACGGGGAACCACATCATCGCGGTCACACCCCCGGAAACCGACCGTTGAAGCCTCGCTGATATGCCGATTGAACGTCTCAATATTGCTGGACGGCTGGGTAAGGCCGCCATGGCCTCCTATATCACCCCCACCGCCTGCCTGCTGATCTTCCTGTTCGGGGTGCTGGCTCTGTTCATCACCCCACGGGAGGAAAACCCCCAGATCGATGTCCCGGCGGCCAATGTCTTCGTCAGCATGCCGGGCGCTACGCCGGAGGAAGTCCTTAACCTGGTGGTCCGGCCACTGGAAATGGTGCTGCAGGAGATTCCCGGCATTGACCACACCTATGGGCTCGCCAATGATTCCCTGGGCATGGTGACCGTACAGTTCAAGGTGGGCGAGGACAAGGAGGCCAGCCTGGTCAAACTCTATGACCGTCTGATGCATAACCTGGACCGTATTCCGCCAGGGGCTTCCCAACCGCTGGTAAAACCCACCGATGTGGATGATGTGCCCATTCTCACCCTCACCTTCTCCAGCAATCGCCACACGGATCTGGAACTGCGGCA
>CAZFJS010000182.1:0-3434 GCA_964519605.1 uncultured Gammaproteobacteria bacterium | reverse complement strand
CGCGTCTTGAATATCACGCCTTCGGCGCCGATGATGTCACCCAGATCCCAGCTCTTGAAATCCTGATAGACCTCAGGCGTCACCACATCGCGCTGGACATACAGCTGAATCTGCCCCGACATGTCCTGGATATGAACAAAACTGGCCTTGCCCATGACGCGTCGCCGCATCAGCCGCCCTGCCACCCGAACACGGCGGGGCTCCGCCTCCAGGCGCGCCTTGTCGTGATCACCATATTCAGCGTGCAGCTCGCCGGCCACCACATTACGGCGGAAGTCCACCGGGAAGGCATTCCCCCGCTCACGCAGTTGCTGCAACTTGGCGCGCCGCAGCGCGATCTGTTCGTGTTCTTCAGTTTCTTTCATTAATGTTTCCAGTTAATTACAAACCACTCTTCAGACTGGCCTCGATGAACATATCCAGCTCGCCATCCAGCACCGCCTGGGTATTACCGGTTTCCACGCCGGTGCGCAAATCCTTGATACGCGACTGATCCAGCACATAGGAACGGATCTGGCTGCCCCAGCCGATGTCGGCCTTGGTCTCCTCCAGGGCCTGGCGCTCGACATTGCGCTGCTGGACCTCCAGCTCATAGAGCTTGGCCTTGAGCTGCTTCATGGCTGTGGCACGATTCTTGTGCTGGGAACGATCGTTCTGACACTGCACCACGATGCCGGTGGGCTCATGGGTGATGCGGATGGCGGAGTCGGTACGGTTGACATGCTGGCCGCCGGCACCGCTGGCGCGGTAGGTATCGATGCGCAGATCTGCCGGGTTGATTTCTATATCGATTTCGTCGTCCACTTCAGGCGAAACAAATACCGAGGCAAAGGAGGTATGACGCCGGTTACCCGAATCAAAAGGTGACTTGCGCACCAGCCGGTGCACCCCGGTTTCGGTGCGCAGCCAGCCGAAAGCATACTCGCCTTCGAATTTTACTGTGGCACTCTTGATACCCGCCACCTCACCAGGGGATTCCTCGATAACTTCCGTACTGAAGCCGTGCCGCTCCCCCCAGCGCAGATACATGCGCAGCAGCATCTCGGCCCAGTCCTGGGCCTCGGTCCCTCCCGAGCCGGCCTGAATATCGAGGAAGGCATTGTGGGCATCCATCTCACCGGAGAACATGCGACGGAATTCCAGGGCCGCCAGTTCCTGCTCCAGCTTATCCAGGTCGGCGATCACTGCATTAGCGGTATCCTCGTCGCCTTCTTCTGCTGCCAGCTCCAGCAGCTCACCACTCTCCGTCAGGCCCTCGGCGAGCTGCTTCCAGACGCTGACGATACGCTGCAGTTGTGCCCGCTGTCGCCCCAACTCCTGAGCCCGCTCCGGATCATCCCAAACAGCAGGAGCTTCCAGCTCCCGTTCGACCTCGGTCAGCTGTTCCGTTCTGGCATCCAGGTCAAAGATACCCCCTCAGGCCGTCGAGACGCCCTTGCATAGCCTTGATCCGGTTAACTACTGCATTCAGTTCCATCATTGAGCCGCTTCCAGAAAAGGGCACAGTGTACTATACCGGCCCGCCGGGGGTAAATTCATTGCATGCAGCAGGCAAGTCGGGACGATCACTGGTACAACTAATAATCTGCTCAACCACCAATTGCGGTTGACAGGCACCACGGAATTCATTGACCTCCAAGCGGTAGGCCATCTGTATCCCCTGCCCCTGGTGATCGCCTATTTCATCTGTATTAAAGGCGATAGCATCGATGGCGAACTGGCTACCCAGCGGGCTCAGCTGCAGCTTGAGGTGATGCTCACCCACCCGCCGCTGTGTGCGTATCTGAAAGCGACCATCGAATATCGGCTCTGGAAAACCCTGCCCCCAGGGACCACCAGCACGCAGGCGCTGCGCCATTTCCAGCGTCATGTCGTCAGGCTTCAGCTCGCCATCGCTGCTAATCACACCCTGCAGCGCCGCATCTTCAAGGTGACGGCCGACCTCTTCACTAAAGAGCTGACTAAAGCATGGGTAATTTTCCCGCTTCAGCGAGAGCCCCGCTGCCATAGCGTGCCCCCCGAACTTAAGGATCAGACCGGGATGCTGCGCGGCAATAGCGTCCAGCACATCACGGATATGCAGCCCGCTCACTGAACGTGCCGACCCCTTCAGCTCTTCCTCTCCGGCGCGGGCAAAAGCGATCACCGGCCGGTGCCAGCGCTCCTTGATCCGTGCCGCCAGAATCCCCACCACCCCCTGATGCCAATCATCATGAAACAGGCACAGACCCGGCGGCAACTGTCCATCCTCCTGCCCCAATTTCAGCCCTTCAAGGTAGCGCACAGCTTCCTGTTTCATTTGTTGTTCAATCCGACGCCGTTCCTGATTCAGCGTATCCAACTGGCGCGCCATCTCCAGAGCGTTGTCCTCATCAGCGGTCAACAGGCATTCGATACCCAGCGACATATCCTCCAGACGGCCGGCAGCGTTGAGACGCGGACCCAACGCAAAACCCAGGTCAGCGGCTACCAGGCGCGACTGCTGCCGGCTGGCAATCTGAATCAGGGCGCGGATGCCGGCGCAGCACTGTCCGCTGCGAATGCGCGCCAAACCCTGGGCCACCAGGATACGATTGTTGTAATCCAGTCGTGCTACATCGGCTACGGTCCCCAGAGCCACCAGATCAAGCAACTGGGCGAGATTGGGTTCAGCAAGCGACCTGTCCGCGAACCAGCCGATCTCCCGCAGGCGGGCACGCAGGGCTGCCATAACGTAAAAAATGACACCCACACCGGCCAGGTGCTTGCTGGCAAAAGTGTCGCCGGGGCAGTTGGGATTAACAATGGCATCCGCATCAGGCAACTCAGTGCCAGGCAAGTGGTGATCGGTGATCAGGACACGCATGCCCTGAGCACGCGCTGCCCGCACCCCGTCCAGGCTGGAAATGCCATTGTCCACGGTCACGATCAGATCCGGCCGGCTTTCCTGCGCCACCGCGACAATTTCCGGCGTCAGGCCGTAACCGTACTGAAAACGATTGGGTACCAGGTAGGCGGTTCGGCGGGCGCCCATCAGCCGCAGGGCACGCAAGGCGAGGGCGCAACTGGTAGCGCCATCGGCATCGAAATCAGCGACCACCAGGATTTTCCACTCCGCCTGCAAGGCTTGCGCCAGCAAGTCCACAGCATCATTCAACCCCGCAAGCCCTGCTGTCGGCAGCAGCCTGGCCAATGAATAATCCAGCTCTGATGAGGAAACAACGTCACGGCCGGCATAGATGCGTGCCAGCACAGGATGCAGGCCCTCCGCACCGCCGGACAGGTGCTGAAGGCCTGCATCCTGCAGCGTATCCCTAAGCTGCCTGCGAATGATCCTATGAGACATGGTCGCAATCCGCTAGAAAACGCTGCAGTGGACGCCGCCGTCGCCACCAGCGACGCAACTGTTGTGGCGTAATATGATAAGCGCTGCCTGTAGCAGGATACAGCGTCAG
>CAZFJS010000181.1:0-3496 GCA_964519605.1 uncultured Gammaproteobacteria bacterium | reverse complement strand
CCGCTGTCATGATCGGAACGGCTGCGATTGAAGTGCAGGCCGAAGTGGCCGGCGATGTGCCCGCTGTCCGCCGCGGTGCGGGCCTGTTGCATGCAGGCCCAGGCCCGTGCCAGCAGCTGTGGGTCATCGAGGGTGGTGTCGGCATGCAGGAAGAGCAGTTCCTCCGCCCGGGCGAGACGGCTGGCGGCATTCATCTGCCGTCCCCGGCCGGGGGCCGTCTGAATACCCTGCAAGGGGATCTGCAGGGCCGCTGCAGTGGTGTCACAACACGCCAGGGTGTCATCCGTACTGCCGCCATCGGCGACCAGGATCTCCAGGCGGATGTCCCGTTGTGCCGCCAGCTCAGCAATCAGCGCGGGCAGGGTGATGGCTTCGTTGAGCGCCGGGATGATGATGGATAAATCGTATTCAGATGTCGTCGTCATCGCAGCCGCAGTGGAAGCCAAAGGCTTTGAGAATTTTTTCCATCAGACACCAGCGGGTGAAACCGGACTGCAGCAGATTGGCGCCCACGAAGGCGGTGAACCACAGCCAGGTGGGGCCGTTGAACAGGGCTACGTCATTATAGTAATCAGCCAGTAGCAGGGAAATCAGGATAAAACTGCCGGCGATGATGCGGATGAGTCTTTCGATGCTCATGGCGGGACTCCTTCAGATGCATTCGTTTTGGTTTTCTTGTTGCGCTGCCAGAGATAGTAGATCAGCGGGATGACGAACAAGGTCAGCAGGGTGGAGGCAAAAGTCCCGAAGGCCATGGAGACGCCGAGGCCGCCGAAGACTGGATCGCTGATCATAACCGAGGTGCCGGCAATGATTGCCAGGGCAGTCAGGACGATGGGCCGGGTGCGTACGGCGCCGGCTGTCAGTACCGCTGTCTCCAGAGGAATGCCGCGCGCCCTGTTATCCTGAATAAAGTCGATGAGCAGCACCGAATTGCGCACCACGATACCGGCCAGGGCAATCATGCCGATCATGGAGGTGGCGGTAAAAGGCTGGTGGGTGATCAGATGCCCGGGGAAAATACCGATCAGGGTCAGGGGGATGGCACCCATGACGATCACCGGCAGCATGAAGCTGCGGTAGTAGGCCACCAGCAGCAGGTAGATCAGCAGGATGGCAACGATAAAGGCAGCCCCCAGGTCCCGGAAGACATCCAGGGTGAGGCGCATCTCGCCATCCCAGTGCATCTCATAGTGGAAGGCCGGGTTCGCCACCGGGCGCAGAAATCCCAGTCCGCCGGTGTGCAGCTTGATCCCCGGCAGCAGTTCCTGCTTATCCAGGTGCTGATCCATCGCCAGCAGCGGATAGACCTGGGAGCCCCTTTCCGGTTCACCGCTGACATAGACCACCGGAAAACCATCTTTGGTATAGATCGGTTTGCGCGCCGTGACCACCTCGATATGGGCAATGGTGGATACCGGGATCTGCAGGCCGCTGGTAGAGGTTACGAACAGGCGGTCCAGGTCACGGGGGGCGATACGGAAGCGGCGCGGCAGCCGCGTATGGATGCGTACGGCATGACGTTCCGTGGTGGCATAGAGTCTGCCAATATCAAAGCCGGCGACGAAGTCCTGCAGCAGGTGGGCGACGCCTGCTGTGTCGATACCCGCCGCGGCCGCTTTTTCCTGATCCACAGTGATCCGGTATTCCTGCTGGTCATCGCCCACTGAGTCATCGATATCGACCACATCGCGGGTATGGGCGAAGGTGGCCCGCACCTTTTTGGCCAGCCGGCGGGCGGTGGCATAGTCGGGGCCATAGATCTCGCCCAGCAGGGTGGCGCGGACCGGCGGGCCGGGGGGATCTTCCACCAGTTTGATATTGGCTGCCGGATATTGCCGGTAGACGGGCGCCAGCAGGTGGCGCAGTTGCAGCACGATGTCGGCGGAAGTGATGTGGCGTTCGCGTTTGTCCACCAGATTGACCCGGATTTCCGCCACCTGAGAGCCCTTTTTGACCGTGGCACCCCGCAGCATCCCGTTGAAGTCGATAGGGCCCGCCATGCCGGTGTAGGTCTCATAGTCGGTGATCAGCGGGTAGCGGCGCAGGACATCACCGATGCCCCGGGTCACGGCATCGGTATCCTCCAGAGGGGTGCCCTCCGGCATGTCGATAGTAATGTTGAAGGTGTTCTTGTTGCCCTTGGGCAGCATCTTGAGCGCCACGGTGCCCGGCGTCAGTGGGCCGCCGATCCCGGTAGGCCGCAGGAACTGCCACAGGGGTTGCCACAGTGCCGCAGCGAACAGGATGGCGATCAATGCCCAGAAGAGGCGCCGGCGCGCAGTCCTCTCCAGCAGCGGGGTGGCGAGATGCAGATACAGACGATGCAGGGGGTCCTGCCGCCGGGCACCACTTTCTTCCAGGGTGGCGGAGTGAATGCGGCTGGGCAGCCAGCGCTGGGCGATCCAGGGCGTGAACATATAGGCGATCAACAGGGAAGCCAGCATGGCCACCGGGGCGTTGAAAGGAATGGGCGCCATGTAGGGTCCCATCATGCCGGTGACAAAGGCCATGGGGATAAAGGCCAGGATCACCGCAAAGGTGGCGATGATGGTGGGGCGGCCGGTTTCGTTGGTGGCCTGGATGATGGCGTGCGCTTTGTCCCGCAGTGTCTTGACCCCGCCTTCCAGATGGCGATGGATATTTTCCACCACCACGATGGCGTCATCCACCAGCAGTCCCAGAGCGAGGATCAGGGCGAACAGGGTGATGCGGTTGATGGTCTGGCCGGCAATGAAGCCGATGGCCAGGACGATGAAGAGAATCAGGGGAATATTCAGGGTGACGATGGCCGCCTCGCGCCAGCCCAGGAACAGCAACAGGATTAGCACCACGGAGACAATGGCAATCCCCAGGTGTTCGATGAGCAGATTGACCGCGGCATCGGCACGCTGGCCGGAGTCACGGCTGATGGTGACGTGGATATCGTCGGGGATAAAGTCGCCCTCCAGGGAGGCCAGCTTGTTGAGGGCGCGCCGGGCGATCACCACGGCATTGGTGCCGCGTTTCTTGGCCAGGGTCAGGGTGACCGCCACTTCTTCAGGTTCCCCCATGTGGTGGCTGCGTGGGTTGTGTGGCCCGAAGCCGACGCGGTGTACCTGCTGGATCTCACCAGGGCCATCGCGGATAACGGCCACGTCTCTGAGGTAGATGGGGCGGTCACGACGCACGGCGATGACGATATTGCCCACTTCAGTGGCGCTGCGCAGGGCATGATCCAGGCGAATGAGGCGGACCCGGTTGTCATCCACCGCGTCACCGATGGCCAGTTCGAGATTGGCCTGACGTAGCCGGGTACGCAACTGCCCCAGGGAAACCCGGTGGCTGGCGAGGCGTTCGGGGTCGATATCGATGCTGATCTGGCGGAAACGCCCGCCGATAATCTCGGCCACCGAGACACCGGGCAGCGGCGTGAGTTGTTCCCTGACGCGTTCGGCGATCTGCCGCAGTTCCAGATCCGTGTGGCGATTGCTGGAGAAGGTGAGGGTGAGAATGG
>CAZFJS010000180.1:0-3515 GCA_964519605.1 uncultured Gammaproteobacteria bacterium | reverse complement strand
CCGGCTCTCGAACCAGGCGGGGAGATCTTGTTCCAGCCAGAGCCGTAGCCGTTCCCCTTTTTTTGTTAATCGGTCTGCGCTACTCGATATCACCATAATCAGGCTTTCGCATAAAAGTTGGAGCATGAGCACAAAACGACCTTGATCTGGCCATGTATGCGGACATTCAACCCACTTAATAAATGCTTATAAATTCTATAAGTCCATGATATATCTCTCTATATGAGTAGTCCTAATGCGGACATAGAAGCGGACATGAATACGGACATTTCAGTGACAAAAGATAGAGGCGAAGCGGTAGCCATGATGGAACCTCTCCTGCTTTCGGAAGCTTCCCGGCACCGGGAAGCACTGATCGACCTTGCTGTTGAGCTGGCGGCTCGTTCGGCAGGTTTTCGCCGCAGCCTGCCAGAAGGCGTGCTCACCGCCCTTGCCGATCTGGTTCGGGCGATGAACTGCTATTACAGCAATTTGATTGAAGGCCACAATACACACCCCGTCGATATCGAGCGCGCACTCAAAGACGACTACAGTACCGATACTGAAAAACGCAACCTGCAACTTGAGGCTAAAGCCCACATTGCTGTGCAGGAATGGATTGATGAGGGTGGATTACGAAAATGTGCAGCCACCCGCGATGGCATCTGCGCAATTCACCAGCGGTTTTGTGAAAGCTTGCCCGATGCCTTGCTATGGGTTGACGAGCCGGAGTCGGGTGAGCGCATGCGCGTCATCCCGGGCGAGCTTCGTCAACGTGATGTAAAGGTCGGTCGACATATCCTGATCAGCCCTGGCGCACTGCCACGATTCCTTGAAAAATTCGAGAGTACCTACAGCGGTCTTGGTAAGTCAGAAACCATTCTCGCAGCAGCGGCGGCTCATCACCGACTATTGTGGATTCATCCGTTCCTGGATGGCAATGGCCGCGTCGCACGGCTCATGTCATATTCCATGCTGTTAGATACGCTGGATACGGGCGGAATCTGGTCCATTGCACGCGGCCTAGCCCGCGATGCCCGCACCTACAAAAGCCATCTTGCCGCCTGCGACCTGCCCCGCCGCAACGATCTGGATGGGCGCGGCGCGCTGAGTGAAGAAGCACTGGCATCATTCACACGCTTCTTCCTGGAAACCTGCCTGGATCAGGTGAAATTCATGGAAGAACTGGTGCAGCCCGAGCGGCTGCGCAACCGCATCCTGCTGTGGACAGAAGAGGAAGCCCGGGCGGGTGCATTACCTGCCAAAGCAGGCAGAATTCTTGAAGCGATCCTGTACCGGGGCGAGCTGCCACGCGGCGAGGTTGCCGGTATTCTCGGCGCCAGCGACCGCCATGCGCGCCGCGTGGTTGCAAGTTTGAATGAATACGGCGTTATTAGCTCCGCAAGCACGCGCTCGCCCTTACGTCTGACCTTTCCAGCCAGACTGGCGTCGCGCTGGATGCCGGGGCTGTTTCCTGAGAAACTTGACTAGAACCTGCTGGAAATCGGCTTCGATGACACCCTGCCGAATATACCCCGGACGATCTTATCAGCGGCTGATAAGTATTAATCTTGCAGTGCCGGCACTATCTGTTCAATGCAAAATCCAAATGCAGCCTGCGCCAATGCGCTTGCAATGCTGCCTTGTGCCCAACATTCATCGGCGCAGTCTGAAGATAATTCAGCCATAGGTTGCGTGCCTTTTCCATCACATCTTCCAGATGGGGCTTGATCGCCCGCCACGGCACCTTGACGGATTTTGCCCACGCCTCGAAATGGCCCATGTTCATGGCGTACCACGCCTTGTTTCCGGCCAGCTTGAGTGAAATCTGCGACTCTCCGGTAATATAGGCCTGGGTATAGACAATATCGTAGGCCGGGGCCAGCTCTGCCGTTAGCTGATCCAGGTAAATCAAACTCCAGTTTTTAAGATGGGCGTCACCATTAGCCAGCAGGATATTGACCAGCAGCCGCCGGGCCATCTGCTGCACATTGGCCAGACCATGGCCGGTGAACTGGTAGATGACCTTGCCGATCTGCTCGAAGTTTGTGGAACCATATTTTTCATGGGCGTATTTGAACATCACCTGGGCAAAATCTTCGGCATGGATGCGGTGGCGCTGCGCATCCCGGTCATAGCGACGGATGGCGTAGGCGTACTGCTCTTCCGGCAGATTGATTGGTGGCAGGTCCTGCAACTGATCCAATGTCACCAGTTTGATCTCGGGAATATCGACGCCGACCAATTCAGCCAGTCTCATCACGGTATATTCATTCACCGGCACCTCCTGATGGTGGGTGGAGGGTGTTTTCACAATCCACTCCCCCAGTTGGTCCGGCTGTGACACATTGAAACGGCCATCGGCTTCAAACATCGAGAACTTCATCTGCACGCCAGCCAGGGAAAAATGTGGCCGACCATCCAGTACCCTCCGAGGCACGGGCTCGACATGGGTGCGGTGATCCAGCACGCCTTCTGGAATCTGCTCCGGCGCGACCGGCTCAGCGATCAAGGCGCCAGGCAGGTCGGCTGCCAACTGGGCGAACAGGGGGAACTCATTTTCCGGATGCACCTTGAGCATCTGCGCAAACCACGCCCGCAGGGCGCCTTCCGGCAGCAAATTGGATAACACCGGATGGAGCCGCTGCTTCCTGACCCAAGGGGCCGTAAACAAGCGTTTGCTGGCTGGATGATCTGCAACCCCCGACAAGGTGAGCGTAGGACGATCCGGATTCGCCGCATAGTCTGGATCAAAGACCAGAATATTCCTGCCCCCCTGGTAACCGGCCAGATACCCCACCGTTAGCCCGTGCAGGCTGAGCTTGAGCACCTCAACAGTTTCCGTAGCCATCATCTACTTCAACACCTCTGACCAGGGGTCTTCGTCGGTCTCGGCCTTATCCTGGTCCGGGCTAACGCTAGTACCACCTTCACTCAGCAAGGCCTTGACCGTCCGAATCTTATCCTTAGGAATTAACAGCAGCTCGGCATCCAGCCCCTCGGCAACCAGCTCCAGGGTCTCCAGGCGAGGATTGCCGCCAGCCTCAATGCGCTGATACTGCTGCTGGTTCATGCCGATGCGCAGCTTCATGTCCTTCTGCTGAAGACCCAACTGGTGCCGACGCGCTTTAATTTGTGGGATCAATTTCATTGGAGTCGCTAAAACATCAAATAAGTTGTTTTAACTATATATACATCTTATTGATTGTTCAATAGGAAATTAACATCAAATAAGATGTATTCTCTCAGTCGGGCTGTCAGCTACCACTGAATACAACGTATATGTTGTATATTTTTCTATCCAAACGTCTGGATTTGATGAAATCATTGCGTAAACGCGGTCCGCTGAGTGTCCGGGCATTGGCGAAGCGACTGGAACGGGATTATAAAAATGCCCATGTGCGATTAGTGGCTTGAAGGCGGCCCATATCTCGCTCAATCCCTGTCTACGGTTCAAGCCAGGGATTGATAATGACTATTCCAGGGAACTGAAAGTCCTGCTCATTTCTTGTGACCATTCTGAGTTCATGATGCAG
>CAZFJS010000179.1:0-3577 GCA_964519605.1 uncultured Gammaproteobacteria bacterium | reverse complement strand
ATAGGCCAGCAGCGCCCGGGCGATGCCGTGACGAATGGCGCCGGCCTGGCCGTTGCTGCCGCCACCGCGCACCGTGATGCTGAGATCGACGCGATCCAGAAGCTCAACGGTCTCCAGGGGCTGGCGCACAACCATGCGTGCCGTCTCGCGGCCAAAATAATCCTCCAGCGAACGCTGATTCACCTTGATCTGGCCATTACCCAGTTTCATGAAAACCCGGGCTGTGGCGCTCTTGCGCCGACCGGTTGTTAGATAAGTATTCTCTGCCATGATTTCTGATTTACCTTGCTAGATTTCAAGCGGTTGAGGTTGCTGGGCGGCATGGCCGTGGTCAGCACCCGGATAAACCCGCAGTTTACGGAACATGGCCCGCCCCAAAGGGTTGCGGGGCAACATACCCTTCACCGCCAGCTCGATAATGCGCTCCGGGTGCCTGGCGATCAACTTCTCGAAGCTGATGGACTTCAGGTTCCCTACATAGCCGGTATGGCGGTGATACATTTTATCCTTCGCCTTGTTGCCGCTGACCCGCACCTGAGCAGCATTGATCACGACGATATAGTCGCCGGTGTCCACATGTGGCGTGTATTCCGCCTTATGCTTGCCCCGCAGGCGCCGGGCAATCTCGCTGGCAAGACGCCCCAGGGTCTTGCCGCTGGCATCCACCAGATACCAGTCGCGTTTTACAGTTTCAGCTTTTGCACTATAAGTCTTCATGACGCTCTCGAAACCCCTTGTAAGAACACCCCTCTCCGGGCCCATTCAGCTAAAGAGCGGAAATTTTACAGAAACTGGACCACGCTGACAAGCGCTAATTGTTCGCACGGTCTCCCCGGGTTTATCGGGGAGACCGAAGCGGACATTGAATACGGCGCTGCGCCAGCACAATGCCCCTGCATAGAATGGGGATACACAGGAAGCTTTAGCTCAGCGCCGTATTCAATGTCCGCTCTTGTGACTCATCAAATCCACCACCTAAAACAATCAGGGATAGCGGCAAATGGACGAAGATCGGCTGTACATTGGGCTTGATCTCAAACATATTTCACCTCTTTCACATGAGTTCCCGGTTTAGCCATCCCCCTCCCGCAGCAATCTGCACAAATGGATGACGGAGCGGCACGAGGCCGCTCCACCTTCCACCCCCTCCCTCAATTCCAGGTGATTTCGTCCCACATAAAATGGATAAACTCCTCGAAAGGCGGAAAATGCTTTTTATTCTTCTTCTCAGAATGGGCCACCACATGCAGCTGCATGGTGCGATAGTTAATATGTTTCTCCGCCGCAATGATCTCCCGCTTGGCCGCCATCATGGCCTTTTTATTACCTGATTTCTTCGCCATCATCAGTTTTTTGGGGCCCGCAAAGGCAACCTTATGGGTAGTCTTGTCCCGGGTTCCCTGGGTCAGCATAAAGTGGGCGTCATAATCCTTATAGAGTAAAACCCCATCCTTGTAGACATTGGCATGTCCCCAGCCTGCCAGATAGGTATAAACCTTGGGCAGGACGGGTGGTCCGTTGCCGGTGGTCCCGTGGATATAGAGATCGTGGGCGATCCCCCCGTCCATAAAGGGCTTATGGCCGGCGAAGCGGTTCAGAACAATGGTATAGGTATGTCCATGGGTCATCACCGAACCCATCACCAGACCGGTGTTCTTTTTATCATCGACGTTGATCACCGCCTGACCGGGCCCCGTCCAGATCTCCGAGCCATCGTAGCGAAAACTGTTGCCTGTGGTGCCATCCCCGCCGACCAGATAGCCCTTATCAGCCGCCAGTTGATAACGACCACCGGCCATGGTCGCCGCAGATGCAAGCAGCAACATCATAGTGCTAAAAACTATTAATTTACGCATGGAATTATCTCCTTGTAATGAATGCTGTATTGGCACTGTGTTGGTCGCAAGACAGTAAGCGGACTTACAACCCGTGGAGATAAAACACGCTCATGGCGATAAGGCCTAAAGAACGGCGCCCGGAGTGCGCCGGTCAGATCTGCAGGTGCTTGACGATCCATCCCTGCTGGAGATGCTGCTCGATAATTTCGTCCACATCCGCCCGGTTATTGTAGCGATACCAGATCCCCTGGGGATAGACGACCATCACTGGCCCCAGCGCACAGCGGTTCAGACAACCGGCGGCATTGATGCGCACCCCGCCGGGCGCATCGAGCCCCAGCGTCTTGACACGCGCCTTGGCATACTGCCTCACTGCCGCCGCCTGATGGTCCTCACAGCAGCCCCGGCCATCTGTACGCTGGTTGGTGCAGAAGAAAACATGATATCGATAAAACACTGGCGACAAGACTCAAGTCAATTAGTCATCTATTATAGGAGATCTTGATCGTGAAGATAGCAGCGTCTGTTTAAGAAAGGCGCAAGCGATACTTAATTCACCTGCTTTTGACTGTACACCAATGCTGACCTGGTCTTGAGATTGCGCCCTTGAAACTCGAATCTTTTATACAACTCGAAGCGGACCGCTGCGTCAAATGCGGTCTGTGTCTGCCCCATTGTCCCACTTACGGGAAAACACAGGATGAGGGAGATTCTCCCCGGGGGCGCATTGCCCTGATGCAAGCGCTGGCCGCAGGGCAATTCAGGAACTCGGCACGGCTGTCCTTCCATCTCGATCGCTGCCTTGGCTGCCGCGCCTGCGAACAGGCCTGCCCCTCCGGCGTGACCTATGGACAGCTCATCGACACCAGCCGGGCACTGCTGGCCCGGAACGCGCCTGAAACCGTCACACTCACCGCTGCCGAGCAGCTGCTGGCCGCCTTGCTGAATAAAAGGCATACCCTGTCTTATGTCAGCAGATTGTTGCGCCTGTACCGCTATTCAGGCCTGCAATGGCTGGCGCGGCGCTCAGGCCTGCTGCGGAAAAGCGGTCTGCAACGGCTGGATGCCTATTTGCCCAAAGTGGAACGAATGCAGGCATGGCAACGCCATTATCCTCCTGTCGGCACGGAGCGGGGCCGCATCGCCCTGTTCACCGGCTGTGTCGGCAATCTGTTTGATCAGACAACGTTGCGGGCCTCCATCCGGCTGCTGACCCAAAGTGGCTACCGGGTCTACGTCCCGAATGATCAGGTCTGCTGCGGTGCGCTCCCCCTGCACCAGGGCGCCCTGGAACGCGCTGCGGAACTGGCAGCCAGCAACCTGCGGGCCTTCAACCGGCTGGATGTGGATGCACTGCTCTATACCGCCAGTGGCTGCGGGGCTACGCTAAGCGAATACCCGGACCAGGCTCGGCTCATGGGCGCTCGAGCGGATGCAAAGGTCGCGTTCAAATTTCCGGTCATGGATATCAACCAATTCCTCGCCACCCGGGACTGGCCTGACAGTATGGCCCTTGCCCCGCTCAATAAAACTGCCGTTGTCCATGAGCCCTGCGCCATGAACCATGTGCTGAAAAACCAGCAGTACCCTTACCGGCTACTGGAAAAAATCCCCGGCCTGCACACCATACCACTGCCCGACAATTCGCAGTGCTGTGGTGCCGCAGGCAATTATATGTTCACCCAGCCAGACATGGCGGATGCCCTTGGAAAAGATAAAATTGCCCACCTGGAACGCCT
>CAZFJS010000178.1:0-3577 GCA_964519605.1 uncultured Gammaproteobacteria bacterium | reverse complement strand
ACCTCAACCACGGTATCCCCCTGGGGGATGATAGGCGCGCCACGGCGGAAGATCGCCGCCACACGGGTCTCGATACCCGGCATATGCGTCTTCAAATCCTGCAGTTCATGCCCCACCAGAGGGCCGCCGTAATAGGCCCGGACAGCGACCAGCCGCACCCGGCCACCGGCGAAATCCAGCACTTGCAGGGCCCCGGGATATTCAATCAGGCGCTGTACCTGGTCAATCACCGCCTGTTCGGGACTGATGAGCATATCGATGGGCAACGCCTCCTGGGCGAACAGCTGGGAATGGATAAGATAGTCGCGCGCCCTGACGCGGGCGATTTTGGTCGGCGTGTGAAACAGGGTATAGGCTACCTGGCAGGCCACCATATTGGTTTCATCGCTATTGGTCACCGCAATGACCATATCCGCATCTTCGGCACCGGCACGCCGCAGAATATCAGGATGGGAGGCATAACCCTCGATAGTACGCAAATCGAAACGGTCCTGCAGCTCATGCAGCCGCTGGGCATGGAGATCCACCACGGTGATGTCATTGGCCTCCCGTGCAAGGTTCTCCGCTACCGAAGAACCCACCTGCCCGGCGCCAAGGATGATAATTTTCATCGGCTTGCCATCCCGCTTCTTTTTTTATTGTTGCCCGATAACCCTGCCCCTGGTGTGCCAGTATGGCATGAGCACACCATGCAAGGCCAGTGTATGCCTGCTTAGCCCTACCTTGCTTTCTGCTTGATACCCAGCTCGCGCAGTTTCCGATACAGGTGGGTGCGCTCGATACCGGCAATTTGGGCAACCTTGCTGATACTCCCGCCTGCCACGACCAACTGATGTTCAAAATAGGCCTTCTCGAATTCCTTTCTGGCAGTCCGCAGAGGCACATCGAAAGCCACCGGAATCTCGGTGACCGCCTGCCGGCTGCGCATCCCCAGGGCAAGCTCCACATCATCAAAGGAGATCGTGTCACCGGCCCCCAGAATCAGCAGACGCTGCACCAGATTCTTCAGCTCCCGCACATTGCCCGCCCAGGTGTGTTGCTGGAGACGCTTGAGTGCGGCCGGACTAAATCGGCGATCAGGCAAGCCTTCCTGAGCCACAAAGACATCCACATAATAATCCAGCAGTTCCGGGATATCCTCACTGTGTTCGCGCAAGGGCGGCACCCGCACGGGCACCACGTTAAGATGGTAATAAAGATCCTCCCGGAAGCTGCCCGCGCCCACAGCCTGTTCCAGGTCACGATGGGTCGCGGCGATCACCCGAACATCGATCTCCACCGGCTCAACGCCACCGACCCGCAGGAAGGTCTTGGTCTCCAGCGCATTCAGTAAACTACCCTGAACAGCGGCGTCCATATCCGCCACTTCACTGAGAAACAGTGTACCGCCATTGGCCTGCTCCAGATAACCATAATTAATTCTGCCCTGATGCTCACTGCCGAACAGCTCGGTGGCGGCATGCTCCCCCGAGATGGAGGCAACGCCCACCTCCACCATGGGACGCTGTGCCCGTGGACTGCAGTGATGCAGATAACGGGCGAACAGTTCCTTACCACTCCCTGGCTCACCACTGATCAGTACCCAGGCATTGTGCTGGGCAATGCGCTGTACCTGTTCCTTTAACGCCTGTATAAGCCGGCTACCACCCACCGGTTCGACAAGCGGCTGCACAAAACGACGCAGACCGATATTTTCACGGCGCAGGCGTTCCACCTCCAGAGCACGTTGCACCACCAACAACAGTTTGGACAGAGACAAGGGCTTTTCAACGAAATCATAGGCACCCAGCCGTGTTGCCTCCACCGCTGTCTCTACCGTGCCATGACCGGAAATCATGATCACCGGAGAGAGCAGCCCCTCTTCCTGGGACCATTCTTTTAAAAGACTGATCCCATCGGTATCCGGCAGCCAAACATCCAGCAGCACCAGATCCGGGCGCCGGGTGCGTAATGCATGGCGGGCCTCTGCAGCATCTGCCGCCGCCTCCACCTCATAGCCCTCATCCACGAGAATTTCCTTGATCAGCTCACGGATATCCCGCTCATCATCGACCACCAATATGTAGGGTACCGTCATGCCTTAGGCTTTCTCCTGCCGGTGCTCGCCTGCTTGTCCTGTGGCGCCGGCGTTTCATCGCTCATCTGCAAAATAGCCGGTTCATCCTCAGGCCGGACACCGCCGCGATGCGTTTTCTCCAGTGGCAGACAGATAATAATGGCCGCCCCGCCGTCGGGAGGGTTTTCCGCCCAGATGATACCACCATGCTCCTCGACGATCTTTTTCACGATCGCAAGCCCCAAACCACTACCCTTGGGTTTAGTGGTGACATAAGGTTCGAAGAATCTGCCCATCATCCGGTCGGGAATGCCCGGGCCATTGTCCCTCACCCGCAACTCGATCATGGCCGTACCGGCGTGATTGATTTCGTCCGTGGTAATGGTGACCTGGCAATGACGATCCGCGACAGCGGCTTCCAGGGAATTTTTGATCAGATTGTGCAACAGCTGCCGCATCCGACCGCCATCCAGCTTAATCATAGGAAGATGGGGCGCCAGATCCGTATGCAACTCAATACGGGCATTTTCACCACGGTAAAGATCCAGTATTTCATGGATCAGGACATTCAGATCCATACGCCGCAATTCCAGTCGTGGGGTGCGGGCGTAATCAGAGAAGGCCTGCACCATGTCCTTCATCACCTCCACCTGCTGAACAATCGTATGTGTCGAGCGTCGCAAAACATCGGCATCCTCCGGACTCATCTTCGCCAGGTATTTATGCCGCAAGCGCTCCGCTGACAAACGAATGGGGGTGAGGGGATTCTTGATTTCATGGGCCAGCCGGCGGGCCACTTCTCCCCAGGCCGCATCACGCTGTGCCTGGGCAAGCGCGGTCACATCCTCCACCACGATCACATGTCCCGCCTCCCGGCCACCCACCCCCGGCAGGGTTGTACCGCGGCACATGAGCACCTGCCGCCCGGATTTTCCGAAGACATTGATTTCCTTGCGCCAATCTTCACCGGTATCCAGGTGCGTATCAACAGCTTCAACGAAATGTTCCAGAGCAGGGTTACTGCCACTGATGGTATCGATGGGCTGCCCGACCAGTTGTTTGAGATCAATGTCCAGAATATGACTGGCAGCGGCATTGGCGGTGCGGATAATGCGGCGGCTGCCCAGTGTCAGCACGCCTGAGGACAACCGCCCCAGTACCGCCCGCAGATAGGCGCGCTCGCTCTCAACCTGCTGCTGACTACGCGCCACGTCATCACGCGCCTGCTCGATTTTCTCTGTCATATCGTTAAATGAATTAACCAGAAAACCCAACTCATCATTGGAATACGAAGGCAGGCGTTTAGCATAATCGCCACTGGCCACTGCCCGGGTGCCAATCGCCAGCACCCTGATGGGCGCCACCAGACGCCGCGCCGAGAAAAACGCGGCCCACACGGCAAACAACAAACTTAACAGCAACACCAGGGACAGCGTTAGGGTGAAACTGAATTTCAGCGGCTTGCGCAGATAGATCAGCTGCTGATAACGACCGAAGGCGGACTGCACATTGCGCGTCAGG
>CAZFJS010000177.1:0-3594 GCA_964519605.1 uncultured Gammaproteobacteria bacterium | reverse complement strand
CACGCCGCCTGTTCCAGCGACAAGGCCAAACTGGTCAAACTGGCAGATAAAATCTGCAACCTGCGGGACATTGCCAGCAGCCCGCCGGTAGGCTGGTCACTGGCCCGGCGTCAGGAATATTTCGAATGGGCCCGGGAGGTCATCGACCAGGTACGGGGTACTCATACCGGCCTGGAGACGATATTTGACACGGCCTATGCCGATAAACCCGTGTCCTGAATCACACGATGTGCTTGCCAGGTACGGTCGACGCCGGGTCAGCTATCCGGTGCTTGTGGGCTAACCGTCTGATCGTGAACCAGGCCTGGTTTGCGTATTAATCTTCTGACGGATGAGGTGCGCTGCCCTCCGGAATCACGTTTTTGCAATCGCTGCCGGGAACCGCTAGAATAGCGCGCTCGCCCGGGGTGAGCAACGGGTTCCAGCCTCGTTTTGAGCTGGGCCGGGTTCCCGGAAATTGTTCGACTCCTTGCCTTACCGCAGTGGGCGGAAGGCTGTTAAACCGAAAGGGGATATTATGAGACATTATGAAATCGTATTCCTGGTCCACCCGGATCAGAGTGACCAGGTGCCTGCCATGATCGAGCGTTATCGCGGGACCATAGAGGCCGGCAACGGCACCATCCACAGAATGGAAGATTGGGGACGGCGCCAGTTGGCCTATCCCATCAACAAGATCCACAAGGCCCACTACGTCATGATGAACATCGAGGCGGATCAGGCCACGCTGGATGAGCTGGTCAATGCCTTCCGCTTCAATGATGCGGTCATCCGCAATCTGGTGATTCGCCGCGACGAGGCGATTACCGAGCCCTCACTGTTGGCGCGTCCCAAAGAAGAGCGCAGTGCGCCGGCAGAGCCGCGTCCCAGGGAGGAGAGCAGCGCGCCGGCAGCCTCAGAGGACAAGCAGCCGGCAGCTGAATCCAGCGAGGCAGCCACTCCGGCGTGATTGCGTGTGCCGGTTAATCAGCTGGCCATTACGGGGACCGTTTTGCGTGATCCACGGAGCCGTGAAAATCCTGCCGGTATCGCCTTGACCTCTTTCACTCTGGAGCACCGCTCCCGGCAGTGTGAGGCAGGTCTGCAGCGGGATGTCTATTGCCGGATTGTTGTCATGGCATGTGGTCGGGAGCTGGCACCGCTGGCCCGGACCCTGTCACCGGGCGAGGCAGTCCGCGTAGCCGGCTTTCTTTGCCAGCACAATTACCGTGCCGGTGAAACCCGGCTGGTGCTCCATGCCCACACGATAGACCGGCAAGCCGTATAGCATTAGTGAGTTGATGAGACCGTAAATTCAAAACATTATCAGTCCAACTGAATTCAGGAGAGAACCATGGCCCGTTATTTTCGTCGCAAGAAATTTTGTCGTTTTACCGCAGAAGGGATCAAGGAGATCGATTACAAGGATCTCGGCATCCTGAAGAATTACATCATGGAAACCGGCAAGATCGTCCCCAGCCGCATTACCGGGACCAAGGCCAGATATCAGCGTCAGCTGGCGACTGCCGTTAAGCGCGCCCGCTACCTGGCACTGCTGCCGTATTGCGACGCCCATTGAGCTGCCAGACGGCGCACTGACTGACAGGGGTGGTGACTGTAACAGCGCCGCCCGTTTGATAACAGGGAACAAACACAGGCCCGATATCGTGTTGCGGTCATTTGCATCCTATATCCTGCGCGGGAGAAGCCATGCGATACTGGTAGCGACCAGTACCGCTATACTGGCGTTGTTACTGCCATTGTTGAGCCACCTCAGCGGGGCGACCATTGCCCTGGTGACCTTGCGCAAGCGCTTGCTGGAAGGCTTGCTGGTATTATGTGGGGCAGGGCTGATTCTGGCAGCGATCGGCTATTTTTCCACCATTAGTTTTACCATGGTGCGGGCCTTCCTGATGTCCACCCTGCTGGTCGTGTGGTTGCCCGTGGTGTGCGCGGCGGAGGTGCTGCGTCGCTGGCGTTCGCTAGGTGCGGCACTGAGTGTCGCTGCTGTATATGGGGTGCTGGCGATGCTGATTCTTTACCTGAGCGTCGATGATGTCGGCCAGTGGTGGCGCACCATGCTGGATAATGTGCTGACGCCCTTGCTGGAAGGTGCCCCCGTGCCTTTGTCCGCTGCGGACAAGGCGCGTTTGCTGACCTCTCTGTCCGGTGTGATGACTGGCTTTATGGCGGCAGCGATTGTCTACAGTACCATGATCAATCTTTTCATTGGGCGCTGGCTACAGGCAATGTTATATAATCCAGGTGGTTTTGCCAGCGAATTCCAGGCGCTGCGCCTGGGGCGTGGGATGGCGATTGCCGCCGGTATTGTGCTGTTGCTGTCCAGTATTACCAGCGGTGGGTGGGCTAATTTTCTCACTAACCTGGTGATTCTGGTGGTAGCGGTGTATTCATTTCATGGGCTGGCACTGGTCCATGCTCTGGTGGCGGCCACTCATGCCCGCAAAGCCTGGCTGTATGGGCTCTATATTTTGATGCTGTTCGTTTTGCCGCAGGTGTTGATGGTGCTGTCAGCGGCGGGTTTCGCGGACAGCTGGGTCGATTTTCGGGCGCGTCTGCGGCGTCGCAAGGGCGGCTGATTCGAAAGGTTCTGACGGAAGCTAACTGTGTATGAGGTATTGAAATGGAAGTAATATTATTAAACAAAGTGGAAAACCTGGGTAACCTGGGAGACGTCGTCAACGTCAAGTCAGGATATGGTCGAAATTATCTGATTCCCAGTGGGGCGGCGGTGCTGGCGACGTCAGAAAACCGCAAGGTTTTCGAAGAGCGTCGGGTCGTCCTGGAACAGACGATGGCAGAAGCCCTGGCGGCAGCACAGGCGCGTCGTGACGCGCTGCAGGACCTGAGCGTGACGATTGCCCACAAGGCCGGAGAGGAAGGTAAACTGTTTGGCTCGGTGGGAACCGCTGATATCGTTGCGGCAGTCGTTGCTGCGGGGGTATCCATTGAGAAGCAGGAGGTGCGCCTGCCTGAGGGACCGATCCGTCAGATTGGCGAATATGAGGTCGAACTGCACTTTCACCCGGAGGTCAATGTCACCATCAAACTCAATGTGGTGGCGGAAGACGCATAAGCATTTATAGCGCGTACAGATTCGCTAGCCGGAGGGCAGGCAATGCAGGATATCAAGTCCATTACTGAAGGCTTGCAGCGTACTGCCGGGCAATTCAAGGTGCCACCCCATTCCATCGAGGCCGAGCAGTCTATCCTCGGGGGGCTGATGCTGGATAATGCGGCCTGGGACCGGGTTGCTGATGTCATTTGTGAGGAGGATTTCTATCGTCGTGACCACCGGCTGATTTTCAGGGCGCTGACCGCGCTGTCCGCAGAAAGCCAGCCGATGGATGTGGTGACGGTGTCCGAGTGGCTGGACAAACAGAACGAACTGGAGCCGGTAGGCGGTCTGTCCTATCTCGGCATGCTGGCCAATAATGTGCCCAGCGTCTCCAATATCAAGGCCTATGCCGGGATCGTTCGGGAGCGCTCCGTCCTGCGGCAGCTGATCCAGGTCAGTTCGACCATCGGTGAACGGGCCTTCAATCCCGAGGGCAGCGATTGTGCCGAGATTCTCGATGAGGCGGAGCAGGCCAT
>CAZFJS010000176.1:2248-3605 GCA_964519605.1 uncultured Gammaproteobacteria bacterium | reverse complement strand
AGGGGGGCAAAGACCGTTTGTTCCTCATTGGTCCAGGGCGTCACGAAATTCTTCAGGGTGACGTTGTAGAAGGCGCTATTATCCATGGCGATAAAAGCGGCATCCTCCGGCCTGCCGGCAGCGATATCGGCCGCCATGGTATCCAGCACACTGCTGGCCGGAGACACCCCTGCCAGGCGGTCATGGAGGCGCTTGGCCTGCTCCCGGGGGCCGGCATCAGCAGCCGGCACGGTCACCATCAGCAGACACAATACCGCCAGAAACGCGCACAAACCGGATTTTTCAAGCCTTCTGGTGAGGAAACTCATAGAACAAACCCTGTGATTGATTAGGAGGAACAAAACCGGCCGGCACGTCGTGTAATAACGGCATATGCCGGCAACGCTGTATGACGTATCGGAATTATGACTGATTCCCGGGAGATTTTTGTGATTGGCGCCCCAGTTTGACTATAGGCTACTGCAGGATAATCCCCTGAAGCCTTCAGATAGTAAACACGATGGCCGTTCTTATAAGGTTGCAATCCGGGAGTATGCTGCCCGGCGCCAGACAAGTCGCCATAGGGTCATGCAGAAACCAAAACCAGGCCACAGACAATAGTGAATCCACAGATGATCAATGCTGCACATATTCCGGCCCACATCTACCGCCCTCTGATCCTGGCAGGCCTGTTATTGGTCCTGACGGGCTGTGGCGGCGGTGCTGGCGTCGACCCGGTCGTGGAAGCCTTCGGCATTGCCTATGTCAAGCAGCCCCTGGGTGACAGCAACACCAGCGATCGCCGCACGGTGCTGGATTTTCAGCCTGGCGGCGACCTCTACTTCCGCAATCTGGCCTCGCTCAGCGCCCGGGAACGGAATATTAGCTTTCAGAAAACCGGCGGTCAGGGAGATGTCAGGGATGTGGAAAGCACCTATGATGGCAGCAAACTGCTGTTTGCCATGCACGCCCCGGAAATCAAGGGAGCGGATCCCCAGGACCAGCCTACCTGGAATATCTGGGAGTACGACATTGCGGCAGATCGGCTGCGGCGGGTGATCAGCTCGGATATCACGGCCGAGGCCGGACAGGATATTGCCCCACACTACCTGCCGGATGGCCGTATTGTTTTCTCCTCCAGCCGCCAGCGGCAATCCAAGGCCATCCTGCTGGATGAGGGCAAACCCCAGTTTTCCGCCGTGGAGGAACGCCGCCGTGAACCCGCGCTGGTACTCCATGTCATGAACGCCGATGGCAGCGACATCCATCAGATCTCCTTCAATCAAAGCCATGATATGGATCCCATTGTCCTGCAAAACGGCCGGATACTCTTCAGCCGCTGGGATAATATGGGCTCACGCAGCCAGATCAGCCTCTA
>CAZFJS010000176.1:0-2148 GCA_964519605.1 uncultured Gammaproteobacteria bacterium | reverse complement strand
CCGGCGCCCCCCTGTGGGATGGCACCCATCGTGCGCTGGTCAGCTGGACCCCCTGTCGGCTGCTGGAAAACGGCCAGACCGTCCCCTGCACACCGGACAGACTGGCCCGACCGGGTGCCGTGGAAGCGCCACCGCTCTATGGAATCTACATGTACAACATGGATGACAATACCCAACTGCCACTGGTCATTCCCCAGGAAGGCGTGATCTATACCGACATCGTCACGGCCCAAGCCCGCAAACTGCCGGCGATTCTCAACGACAGAAGCAGCGGTGTCGAACTGAACCCGGATTATGTCGATGCCGGTGTCGGTATCCTGGATATCCGCAGTGCCTATGATTTTGACGGTGCTTTCAATGGCCTGGGAGCCACAGCCAACAGTATTGCGACACTGACCGACCCGGCACAAACCACCGCGGATCAGCGCCCGGCCCGCTTTATCCGCATCGTCAAGGCGGTCGGCATCCCCGACCGTAATGTGCGCCGTCTCAGGGGCACGGCCTTCGGCCGCAGCAGCCAACAATTGATGCGGGAGATCATCGGCTATGCGCCCATCGAGCCCGATGGCTCGCTAAAGATCAAGGTGCCGGCCAACGTCCCTCTGGCCATCAGCATCGTGGACAAGGATGGCCGGCGTATCGGCCCCCGCCATCAGAACTGGTTGCAGCTCCGCCCCGGAGAGGAACTGCGCTGCAACGGCTGCCATGACCACAACAGTGGTCTGCCCCACGGACACCCTCAGGCTGCCGCGGCACTGAATACCGGCGCGCCCACCACCGGCCTGCCCTTTCCGAATACCGCAGCGAGCTTATTTGCCGATATGGGCGAAACCATGGCCGAGACCCGCACCCGCCTTGACCCGACTGCGCTGGAACCTGCTGTGGATCTCATCTATACAGACGTCTGGACGGATCCTGCCGCCGCCGGCCGCCCTAAAGATGCCAGCTTCAGCGCCCTTTACAGCGATCTCAGCACGTCGATGCCGACCACTGCCGCCTGCGAAACCGCCTGGCAGGCCAGTTGCCGCATCGTAATCAACTATGAACAGCATATTCATCCCCTGTGGACTAAAGACCGTGGTGCCAACACCTGCACCAACTGCCATGGCACTGTCGACGCCATGAACAATCTCCAGCTGCCCGCTGCCCAGCTGGATCTCAGTGATGGCCCTTCCAGCGACCAGCCGGACCATTTCAAGTCCTACCGGGAACTGCTGTTCAACGATAATGAACAGGAAATCAATATGGGCGCGCTGCAGGACCGTCTGGTGCAGGCCACGGATGCCAACGGCAATCTGCTGTTCGAGGTCGATGAAAACGGCGCCCTCATTCTCGATGCCAATGGCAATCCCATCCCAGTCATGGTCACGATTACGGTCCAGCCCACCCTGTCGACAGCGGGCGCCCGGGCAAGCAGCCGATTTTTCAGCCGCTTCGACACGGGGGGCAGCCATGCGGGCAGACTGGAGACAGCCGAGCTCAAACTGATCGCAGAATGGCTGGATATCGGCGCGCAATATTACAATAACCCCTTCGATGCTCCACCACCATAAACCGGGAGCATGCCTGAAATGCCTGCACAAGGCTCCGGCAAGAGATATATTAAGGAAGCACGGGTTGTCTGCATTCCGGATGCAGCATACTGGCGCTCAGAAATCCGTAGTCAGGCCTTCCATCGCTGACTGCATTAGCCGCTGCAGGTCTTCAACACACCCGCAATTTTGTCCGACAGGCACCAAAATCACCCGCACCTACCTAAAGGAATATCTGCGCCAGCCGTATAGGGATAAAACCGGTCTGGCAATGCTGTAATGCGAACCAAGGTGCTATTACTGTTTTTTATCCAGTTGCTGCTGGCAGGCGCCGCCATTGCCGCGCGCCATAGCGAAGAAGTACAGGTCAGCGACCCCTACATGGAACTGCATACCGGCCCCGGCAGAAACTATCCGGTATTCTTCGTCATCGAGCGCGGTGAGTGGGTCAAGATACTCAAACGCAAGACCCGCTGGTTCAAGGTGCGCGCCTCCACCGGCAAAGAAGGTTGGGTGGCACGTGAGCAAATGGAACGGACACTGACGATTTGGGGCGAAAAAATGCACCTCAAAGAGGCCACGAAGCGTGATTTCGCACAACGGCGCTGGGAACTTG
>CAZFJS010000175.1:1662-3620 GCA_964519605.1 uncultured Gammaproteobacteria bacterium | reverse complement strand
GCATTGTGCCCGCCGTGAAAGTAATGCCTGTGAATCTGGCTTGCCGGCCGCTTCGGGCCACCCAAGGCGATGGCCCTGTCCTTGCCACCGGTCGGCATATGGCACTCCTGACAGCTGTGTTTGATCACGCCTTTGTCGAAGGCTTTTTTCCAGCTATCGTAGCTGTCCAGTGACAATAAATGTTCCTGATTATTATGGCAGGCAGCGCAAAACTCTGATTTTCTATGGATCGGTGAAAATTTTGTCTCATGGAAGGGACTTTTGGCATCCTTCAGCGGACCACGTTTCACCGTACCCCGTGCCCGCGTCACCATCTGCCACAGGCGGGTGTCGTATCGCTTGCTTTCCGGATTATAAATCACCTTCACGTCTTTGCATCTGGAACTCAGGAGGTAGACTACTGACGCTCTCTTCAATAGCCTGTGAGATAAATGCTGACATCCAGGGGCTGGCCGCTTTTCAGGATTTCATAGGCTTGTTCCAGTTCCGCTGGCGAACCCTGGGCAAATAGTGCCAGACAACCGGATTGCAGCACTGTCAGGTAGTGACTGACATCATCCCTGCCGATACCTACCTCATTGAAGACGGCGCATAAAGGATTGAAATCTCCAGGGGCGAATGTCATCTGTGGCATTGCACGCAGCATCATGACCAGCGGTCCGGCAACAAAAAGAGGCCCGTCCTCAGATAAATGGAAACAGACTCCCGCCGGAGCAGAAGACCAGAGCCGATCCCAGAAAACATCACTTAAGCCAAAGACACCAAAATGACCATCGATGTGATAACAGCCGATCGTGTGTTTCTCATCCAGCCCACTCTTGCAGATGACGGAGACTTTTCGCATATCAAAATCTGACTCCCGCAAGGCTGTCATGGCCGCCTCGGTCGCGGGAGAAGTCGTGTAAATCGCTGCGCAGCTGTTGTGATCAGTCATGTTAAGCATCGTCCTGTGCGACACGCCCTCTCCACTCAGAAAGCTGTCAATGGAAACTAGTGGCTAACTGAGGTCGTGCGGCATTCATCATGCCGCATACAGATTGCAGCTTCCGCTACCTGGGTTACACAGTAAATACAGAAGACGGGGTATTACGCGGGAGGTGGGTGATATTGGGATGAAGCAGCTACTAAGACAAACGATAACAAAGCCTTATTCAGCGGCTATCGCTTGCTTCCAGATGTTCCTCGGCTCTGGCAGCCAAATCATGAAGATGCTCGACAGTCAAAGACCCTCGCTGCGCATCGATAATACCTTCCTGTTTCCAGCGTTGTATCTGGCGGTTGACCACGACTCTCACGCTACCGATCATCTGGGCCAGGGACTCATGGGAAAGGTCATTGATCAGTGAAGGCGCGACATGATCTTTGCCACCACCATCGACATGGCGCAGAATCATACGCGCCAGACGTGATTCCGTATCGTGGAGCGCCAGGTCGGCGGTGAGCTCCGCCAATGCAGACATCTGCCGTCCCAGATAGGGCAGGAAATTTCGATTGAATTCCGGGTGTGCGTTGACCCACTGACGCGCCTGATCCATAGGCATTCGCAACAGAATCACATCATCCAGGGTTTCCAGCAATGACTCATGAGTGTCTCCTTCCAGGAGACCGAAGAGGCAGAAGGCATCACCCGGCCCCAGCAGGAACAGCGTAATCATCCGGCCGTTATCAGGATTACTGCGGCTGATTTTGACGCGCCCCGAGATCAGGACATGAAAATAATCTTGCATCTCCTCCATGGGAAGTACCCGGCGGTGGCGCCAGCTGACCCGGTGGCAATAGCTCAGCATATCCTGCAACAGCCGCTCATTCAGTCCATGGAATAAGGGTGATGAGTGTAGACACGCCAGGCAATCCTGGTAAAAGGGTGATTCCGCCTGCATCAACTTATCTCCTTATGCCGTTCTGCACCCACAAGTTTGTGGAGAAATCTACCCTCAGTTCCAGGAAGCGGATATCCC
>CAZFJS010000175.1:0-1562 GCA_964519605.1 uncultured Gammaproteobacteria bacterium | reverse complement strand
AGTCTGTCATCGTATCACAATGAAAAAGGCACTGTTACCCCGGCGTATATTCAGCAGTAAACCGTTATGCCGCCCTTTCACTGCCTGACGCACATCCGCCACGTTGGCCACAGGCTGTTGATTGACTGACACAATAATATCCCCTTTGCGCAGGCCTGCTGCGGCACCGGGACTCTCCGGGCGGACATTGAGCACTTCTACCCCTTCAATCTGACCAGCCAACGGGTGATTAGGCTCAATCGTACCCAGTTTGACGCCACTGAGCTGTTTGCTGATGACCTCGGCATCCATGGTGACCTGTTTGGGCTTGGCGATCACCGTGCTGATTTCACGATGACTGCCCTTGCGCACGATATCCAGGCTTATCTGCGTACCGATGGGCAGCATACCGACTGCATTGCGTAGTTGGGAGGAATTCTTGACTTTTTTCCCATTGAGGGCTACCACGACATCCCCCACTTTGAGTCCGGCCTTTTCTGCTGCCGAGCCCTTGACGATCTGCGCAATCACCGCACCTTGACCATTTTTCAGTCCTAATGCATCGGCAAGCTCCGCAGTGACGTTCTGTACCATCACCCCCAGCTGGCCACGACGCACTTCGCCAAAACGAATCAGCTGGGTCATGATCCCGCGGGCCATATTGCTGGGAATCGCGAAACCGATCCCGACATTAGCACCACTGGGACCCACGATGGCCGTATTGATCCCCACTAGCTTGCCATTAAAACCGACCAACGCCCCCCCTGAATTACCGGGATTGATGGAGGCATCTGTCTGAATAAAATTCTCATAGCCTTCTATTCCCAGACCGCTGCGTCCCAGTGCACTGATGATGCCCGAGGTCACCGTCTGCCCCAGCCCGAAGGGGTTACCGATAGCAACCACAAAATCGCCCACCTGCAGTTGATCGGAATCATCGAAGGGTACGGCCGTCAGATTTTTCGCCTTAATTTTTAGAACTGCCAGATCTGCAGCTGGATCGGTGCCCACCACTTTAGCTTCATAGTGCCGCCCGTCACGCAATGTGACGGTAATCTTGTCGGCATCAGCAATCACATGATTGTTGGTCAGCACATAGCCCTTATCGGCATCCACGATGACCCCGGACCCCAGACTTTGCCGTTTCTGTTCCTGCGGCATGTTGGGAATATTGAAAAAACGCCGAAAAAAAGGATCGTTAAAAAGAGGGTTTCTTCGCAGGTGCACCAGTGAAACCGTAGAGACATTCACCACACCGGGGAGAATTTTCTTGAGCATGGGCGCCAGGGAGGGGCGCTGCTGGCCATTTCCGGACCAGGGCGTCGCCGGAACTGCTGCGCCGACAGGTATGATCCAGAATACCGCAAAAACGATCATCCCCCCGGCTAGCCAGCGATGAGCAATTTTTTTCATTTTATTCTCCTTAAAACGTTTTGATGATTGGATGTGCCTGGGACAAATCGCCTCGCCCAAGTGTCTGTCCGAAATGAAATGGGTGTGTGGATGGGGCAAAAAATCGGGCTTATTTCCATGCATGCAATAGGACTACAGTGTTTCACTAAAGTTCCGGCCTGGCTTTCTGA
>CAZFJS010000174.1:0-3686 GCA_964519605.1 uncultured Gammaproteobacteria bacterium | reverse complement strand
TGTTCGTTGTCATGGCAATAAAGACACAGTAATTCCCAGTTGCTGCCATCTTCCGGGTTGTTGCCATGATCGTGGTCGCGGTGGTGCACCGTCAGCTCATGCAGATTGGTGTGATTAAACTCGCGGCAACAACGCCCGCAAATATGCGGATACCTCTTGAGCGCCATTTCGCGGTAACCCTGCTCTCTGCTATCACGGGCGCGTCGCGATGCAGCGACCACCTGATCCAACTTATTCTTGTCCGGACTCACTGCGCTCACCTCATGTACTCTCTGTCGTTTATACCCCAGGGGATAAACGCTTTTGTCTGCGTCCACAGGCCCCCGCCGGCTTGCACTTCAATACAAGCGCACACCCTATGTGCGCGATTCAGGCTGGTATCTCCTGACCTTAACAGGCTATTATAGGCGCTTCAATCCACAATTTTCATAGGTAATATCAATCGTGATGCCTCGTTCGATAGTTATTATTGGGCTCCTGCTCTGCCTTTCCACGGCATTGGCAGACGACAAGATGCAGCAAAAGCCTACCCGGGAAATAGACTATACGAGTCTGATCAGCAAACTCGCGGTTCTGGTGGGGCTGGCGGATCAGTGCGGTGAACAGCTAAACTACTATGGCAAGGATGCACTCAAAGCCACACCCTGCGCCTCTTTCAAGACCGGGTTTTACAAGGAATGGCCTGATCGCGAGAGCCTACGTGATCTCCTGGCCCAGGAATTTTCCGCCGTGGAACAAGGTCACCGCGCTTGTGACGAGGATTGTCAGGTTCAGTTACAACGCATTGAAGAACTGCGTGTCACCCTGACTTACTATCTGGACTACATGGATTTCGTGAGCGAATAATCACGCTGACCCGGTAATCCGGCCCAGGCGCCTGTAACAGGCCCTAGGCACTCACGCCAGACATTGTCTTTCGTGCTGCAGCGACAGCGGCACCTGATTTGACGGGTGCATTCATACTGCTGAGCACATCATCGAGCGCGCCAAGGCAGAACAACACATTGCGCGCGTTTGAGGCATAGCCCATCAGGCCCACACGCCAGACTTTTCCGGCCATCTCACCCAGACCCGCACCAATTTCAAGATGATAATCGGCAAGCAGCCGGCCTCTGACGGCAGCATCATCGACACCTGCGGGAATGCTGACCGCATTCAATTGTGGCAACCTGTCTTTTTCATCCACAATCAGCGACAGTCCCATCGCCTCAAAACCTGCCCGCAGCATGAGATGGTTAGTGTGATGTCGGGTCCAGGCGTTTTCCAGACCTTCTTCCTGCAGGATCACCAGCGACTCATGCAATGCATACAGTGAATTGATCGGCGCGGTGTGATGGTAGGCCCGTTTTGCCCCCTGCCCCCAGTAGGCCATGATCAAGTTCAGATCCATAAACCAGCTGTTGACCTTGCGCTTGCGGCTGGTGATTCTCTGCAGTGCACGATCGCTGAAACTGACAGGCGAGAGGCCTGGCGTGCATGAAAGACATTTCTGGGTACCGGAATAAATGGCATCGATCTGCCATTCATCGACTTTCAGTGGGGTGCCGCCGAGCGAGGTCACGGCATCAACAATAACCAGACAATCATTTTTATGCGCAATTTCTGTCAGCGTCCTGGCATCTGATTGTGCGCCGGTTGAGGTCTCTGCATGAACAAAGGCCACGAGCCTGGCATCCGGGTTTTTCTGCAAGGCATCTTCAAGCTTATTGGGGTCTACGGCATCCCCCCAGGCATCCTGTACCATCACAGCAATGCCGCCGTGGCGTTCGACATTTTCTTTCATGCGTCCCCCGAAAACGCCATTCTGGCAGACGATCACTTTGTCACCCGGTTCCATGAGATTGACGAAGCAGGTCTCCATGCCTGCTGAGCCAGGGCCGGAGATCGGCATCGTCATTTCGTTGCCGGTTTGGAAGGCATATTGCAGTAAAGCCTTGAGCTCATCCATCATGCCCACAAAGACCGGGTCCAGATGGCCTATAGTCGGTCGCGACATGGCCTCAAGAATACGTGGATTGACATCCGAAGGCCCAGGGCCCATCAGCGTGCGTGGTTCAGGATGAAAAGATTTTATTGCCATGGTGTTTCCTTTTTTTGATGTTCATATGACAGGCCCTAAGCGCCCTGCGCCAATAATTCTATCCAGTGTTTCACCGGTATTTTTGTCTCACTCTCCAGATGCAGCTGGCAGCCGATATTTGCCGTGGCAATCATATCCGGCCGGCCAGTTTTCAGCGCGCTGAGTTTGTTGCGCAATAATTCTCTCGACAGTTGCGCTTGCAGCAGGGTGTAGGTTCCGGCGGCACCACAGCAGAGATGCTTGTCCGCCACCGCTGTCAGCCTATAGCCACACTTTTTCAGAATAGTTTCCACAACACCCCCCAGTTTCTGTCCATGTTGCAGGGTACAGGATGACTGGTAGGCTACTTTAATGCCTTTGCCGACGCGCTTAAAATCATCCAGGTTCTCGGCGCGCAGGATTTCACTCAGGTCTTTGGTCAAGGCGCTGATGTGGGCAGCCTTTTTTGCATAGCGGGCGTCCTGAGACAGCGCCCGGCCATATTCTTTTACCATCAGTCCGCAGCCACTACTGGTCATCACGATCGCTTCTACCCCTTCTTCGACATAAGGCCACCAGGCATCAATATTTTTTCGCATCCGTTGCTGTGCCATTATGGTATCCGTCAGGTGCTGATTGATGGCGCCACAGCAACCGGCCTGCTCTGCGCTGATCAGTGAGATGCCCAGGCGATCCAGCACGCTCGCCGCAGCAGAATTGGTGTTGGGTGCGGTCAGTGGCTGTACACAACCTTGCAGCACTAACATACGGCGTCGATGATGTGTGGCCGGCCACAGCTCGCTTTTCTTTTGGCGCGGTAATTTTCGCGCCCATGACGCTGGCAATAATGGCCTGAACAGCTGCCCTATCGTCAGGAACAGGCCGAAACGCTTCCTCCGGGGTAGCACATCAAGCAGAATCCTGCGAAATAGTTTATCAAAAAAGGGGCGCGGTGCTTTTTCTTCAATCAGGCGGCGGCCGATATCAAGAAGCCGCCCATAACGGACACCGGAAGGACAGGTGCGTTCACAGGCGCCACAGTTCAGACAGCGGTCCAGGTGAAGGCGGGTTTTTTCACCGGCCGGCTGGCCTTCCAGCAATTCCTTGATCAGATAGATACGGCCGCGCGGACCGTCCAGCTCTGAGCCCAGTATCTGGTAAGTCGGACAGGTGGCCATACAAAAACCACAATGGACACAGCTGCGTAGAATGGCATCAGCCTCAGCAGTCTCTGCGTTGTTTTTCAGGGCGGTATCAATACATGTCTGCATGTTCAGATTTCCGCGTAGAGGCGGCCGGGATTAAAAATAGCCTGCGGATCAAAGCTGTGTTTAATACGTTGTTGCAGTCGCAACATCCCTGGGGAGAGCGGCTGAAATATTTCGCCATGACGATCACCACCGCGGAACAGGGTGGCATGGCCGCCCTGTTGTTTGACCACCGTGCGAATCGTCTCAGCATCCATCTCACTGGACAGCCAGCGCTGAGCGCCTCCCCAATCCAGCAGCCATTCACCCTCGATCATCAATGGCGGGGTGGCCGGTTTAACGCAGATGCGCCATAAGGGCTTGCGGGTGCGAAAAAAAGATAATTCGTGTTCACGCAGCCGCTGCCAGAAATGGCTCCC
>CAZFJS010000173.1:0-3689 GCA_964519605.1 uncultured Gammaproteobacteria bacterium | reverse complement strand
CTAGCAGGTTGATGAAATTCTACTCATGGGGCGGCCCCGTTGCGGGCACAACTATCATCGTTCCGGCGCAAAGGCCCGATGTCCAGGTGCGCCGCAATTTTCGTGGGCGAGCATTCCGCCAGCCAGGGGATTGATCCGAGAAAAGGCGCTGCGATGCGTTGGCGCAGGCTCAGGATCACCTCTGGCTGCATCAGGCAGTGGGGATCAAGACCGTTGGCGACCCAGCCGGCAACCCGCACCCGCTTGCGCATGGTAAAATAGCTCAGTAGCGTGTGGTTAATGCAGCCGAGACGGATGCCTGCCACCAGGATGACCGGCCATCCCAGGCTTTGGGCCAGGTCAGCCACCGTCTGTTCTTCATTGAGCGGCACCAGCCAGCCACCAACGCCTTCCACGAGCAGAATATCCCCCTTTGTTTTTACTCGCAGGCAGTGCTCGCGGATCGCCTCGATGTCGATCGTGAGGCCCGCCTGCCGGGCAGCAAGGTGAGGGGCAATTGGTGCGGGTAAGAGGTAGGGATTGACGGCTTCATAGGGCAGGTGGAGAGAGGCCTGGGCCTGCAGACCCAAGGCGTCATCATTACATCCTTTGGTGGCGCCCTCACCGCAGGCAACGGGTTTTATACCCAATACCGTGAGACCCTGGTGCTGCAGTGCTTGCATCAGGCCCACAGTGACCCAGGTTTTGCCGCAATCGGTATCAGTGCCCGTGATGAAATAACCGCCGTTCATATTTTAGGGCTAAGGCCGTTTTTTGCTGTACTGCAAGCGGGACAGCGGTACTCTGACTACGCCTGCGTCAGGATGCGGGTCCGTCGTCTCCGGCGCCCAGCTATGGCCATAGATGATTTCATAACTCGCCGGTAATTTTCCCTGGTGACGGAATTGCTCATAGGCTGCCAGCATTTTGCGCAAGGCACCTTTGCCCGTCAGCCCCCGGGCGCGTCCAGCCGTCATGTTGTGGGCACCCAGCGCCTTGAGATCTTTCATGAGTTCACGGGCATCACGATAGGTCAGGGTGATGGTCTCGCGATCCATGACCGGCGCGGCAAATCCTTCGCGGAGCAGCGCATCGCCGATGTCGTGCATATCCAGAAAGGCATTGACATGAGTATAGTGATTGGCGGCCTGCCAGCTGCTCCGGAGTTCCTGTAGCGTGTCGGGGCCGAAGGTGGTGAACATCAACAGGCCACCGGGTCGCAGGATGCGGCGGCATTCACTGAAAACGATATCTGGATTGTTGCACCATTGCAGCATCAGGTTGGAAAAGATCAGATCGGTACTGTTGTCCGTTAGCGGCAGGGATTCGGCGTCGCCGCAGATAAATATCTGGCGCGGGAAGAGACGTTGCAGCACAGGGCGCCGCCGCCGGGCACGATCAAGCATGGGCTGTGCCAGATCCAGCGATACGATGTGGCTGCGAGGATAGCGGCTCAGCAGCCGGTCGCTGAGGATGCCTGTACCGGCGCCGATATCCGCCACGCAGCACGGTTTGAGGCGGATATAGTCCAGCCTTTCCAGCAGACGCTGTCCCACTTCACGCTGCAGGACTGCCCTCTCGTCATAACTGTCGGCGGCGCGGCTGAAGGACCTGCCGGTTTGCCGCTTGTCGATCAGGAAGGCGGCTGGCGAGTCAGGATGTTGTTGTGTCATGGGTGAAGACATTGAGGGCATGAATAAAATCATCCGGATGTGACAGAAACGGTGCATGACCCGCGCCGGCAAAGCGGAGCAGACTGGCATGTGGCAGCAGACGGCAAAGGGCTGCGGCCGCCGCCACCGGGACCAGTTGGTCCTGATCGCCGTGCAGGAGCAGCACGGGGCAGTGGATCTGCTGCAGGTGGGGGCGCAGATTGCTCCGGCTCAGAATGCCCAGGCCGTTTGCCAGTGCCGCCGGATGCGCTGTCTGTCGCCGCGCCAGCTGCGTCTGTAGCTTGCGCAAAACCTGCGCTGCGTTGCAACTGGTGCGGACCTGTAGTGCCAGAAAGCGTCGCAGGGTCTGGTCGGGGTTGGCCCGCAGCGCACGGGAAAATTCCGCCAGCGTGGTGGCCGGCATAGCTACCGGCCAGTTGTCATCGGCAAAGAACTGGGGCGTGCTGCCCACCAGGACCAAACGCTTCACCTGCTGTGGATAGCGCCGGGCAAGTTCCATGGCCACCATGCCGCCCAGTGACCACCCCAGCAGCGTGGTATCGTCGGTCAGCAAGGAGGCTGCCATGTCACTCAGTCTATCGAGATCGTAATTTCCAGGAGGCAGTGGGCTGTAGCCATGTCCTGGCAGATCCGCCAGGATGATGCGATGGCGATCAGCCAGCCGGTCGGCCAGGCAGTCCCAGACACCACTATGCATGCCCCAGCCGTGGAGCAGAAGCAAAGTCGATCCCTGGCCGCGGCTTTCATGATACAGCTTCACAGGGCAGCCGCCAGGCATTCCAGCAGGCGATCGATGTGCTCCGGCTGATGATTGGCACACAGGGTGATGCGCAGACGGGCGCTGCCGCGAGGGACCGTGGGGGGGCGTATGGCACTGATCAGCATACCCTTCTCAGCCAGGGTGTTGCTGACGGCCAGCGCCCGTTCACTGTCGCCGATGAGCAGGGGGATGATCGGTGCCTGTATCGCCTCGACCGGACGGATGGGTACCGGCAGTCCCAGTTGCCCCGCGCCAGTGATGAAGCGCCGGCACAGGCGCTGCAGCTGGTCCCGTCGCCACACCTCCTCGCGTACTAGCCGCAGGCTGGTGAGCGTGGCGTGGGCGATGGCGGGAGAGATGGCGGTGGTATAGATATAGGTGCGCGCGAACTGAATGAGATAGTCAATCAATTCCTTACTGCCGGCGACGAAGGCGCCGCAGGTGCCGAAGGCCTTGCCCAGAGTGCCGACCAGTATTGGCAGCTCCTGCACCCCAAGCTGGAAACAGGCGCTGGTGCCGCGGCCTTCGGGGCCAAGTACGCCCAGACCATGGGCATCATCGACCATTAGCCAGGCCCGGGATTTATCGGCGACGGCCGCCATTTCAGACAGGGGCGCAAGATCGCCGTCCATACTGAAGATACCGTCGCTGATGATGAAGTCCTGTCCTGGGTGCTCAGGCTGTTTGTTGAGCCGCCGTTGCAGATCATTGATGTCCCTATGGTGATAACGCTGCAGCCGGGCCCGGGATAACAGGGCGCCGTCGATCAGCGAGGCGTGATTGAGGCGGTCTGCAAACAGCCGATCCCCGGCTGAGGCCAGGGCGCTGATGACGCCAAGGTTTGCCATGTAGCCGGTGGAGAACAACAAGGCTCGGGGACGGTGGGTGAATTCCGCCAGGGCCTCTTCCAGATGCTGGTGTGCGGTGCTGTGTCCGCTGATCAGGTGTGAGGCGCCACTGCCGGCGCCGAATTTTTCTGCGCCCTGTTGCAGGGCGCGGATCACCTCAGGATGATTCGCCAGCCCCAGGTAGTCGTTACTGCAGAACGACAGATAGGATCTGCCGGCAATGAGCACATGGGTGTCCTGAGGCGACTGCAGGGTGGTGCGCCGGCGGTACAGATGTTGCCTCTGGCGCTGTTCAAGCTCGGGCGTGAGTAATTTCATCCTGGATTCCGAGTGACTCAGACTATCGATAACAAAGTCTCATTCAGAATGCCCCTGAATTTTTCCTGGTATCAAGTTCTTGGATTGCGCCTCTAGCAGGCTGTTGAAAAA
>CAZFJS010000172.1:2189-3691 GCA_964519605.1 uncultured Gammaproteobacteria bacterium | reverse complement strand
CCGGTCACCATGGATTCATCAACATGGCTCGCCCCCTCGATCACTGTGCCATCAACAGGCAATTTCTCACCGGGCCGAATACGCAGGCAGTCGCCGGCCTGGACCTGCTCCAGAGGGATATCCTCCTCGCTCTCGTCATCGCGGACGATACGTGCCGTCTTGGGCGCAAGACCAAGGAGCAATTTAATAGCGGCATTGGTCTGACTACGAGCACGCAGTTCCAGCACCTGCCCTAAAAGTACCAGAGCGGTAATCACTGCGGCAGCCTCGAAATACACGGGCACCACGCCCATTTCGTTAAATACCGCCCGCGGGAATATACCGGGGGCCACCGCTGCCACCATGCTGTAAACCCAGGCCACCGATACACCCAAACCAACAAGCGTGAACATATTGAGATTGCGGCTAAGCAAGGACTGCCAGCCACGCACGAAAAAGGGCCAGGCGCCCCACAACACCACCGGAGTCGCCAGCAACATCTCAAACCACTGGCGCACCCGGGGTGATACGATTGCCGCAACGGTATCGGGCCAGAACTCGGCAGCCATGGCGCTGAACAGCACCGGAATGGCCAGCGCCGTGCTGACCCAGAAACGGCGTGTCATATTCCGCAGCTCGACATCGTCCTCTGGCGCCTCCACCGTGCGCGGTTCCAGCGCCATACCACACTTGGGACAGTTGCCGGGATGGTCCTGAACCACCTCGGGATGCATGGGACAGCTATACTCGGTCTTTGTCAGGGCTACGGGCACCCCCATAGGCTCCAGAGCCATCCCACACTTGGGGCAACTCCCCGGCCCCTGTTGCTGTACCTCGGGATGCATGGGGCAGGTATAGATCCGGGATGCGTCAACCACTTCATTGACCACCGGGGGTGTTGAGTGGGCGTGTCCATGATGGTGTTCACCACCATGTTGCGCATGTTGATGCGCTGTTTCATCATGAAGATATTGCTGCGGTGCGGACATGAATTTCTGCCGGCAGGTTTCACTACAAAAATAATAGTTTTGACCGTTGTACTCGATGACATGTCCTGCTTCTTCAGAAACGTTCATTCCACACACCGGATCGGTTTTCATCGCTGTCTCCTTGTTCTCAGTTCTCCCCTATAGGCGGGGGCCCTGATATCAACTATCCTTAGATTTCTCTGCACCGGACTGTGGCACCACCGCGCAAAAACCCTGCGGTTTGACCCCCAGGGCAGCGTTGAACTTGCTGGACATATTCTGAAAGCCGATCAGTCCGGTGAGCTCGATAATAGCATCATCATCGAAATATCGATGCAGTGCTGTAAAAAGTTCTGCGGAGGTTTTTTGATTGCTATCGGTCATAGCCTCGGCATAGGCCAGGGCCGCTTTTTCCCTGTCACTATAAAGATCACTGGTGGCATAGTCAGCAAGCGCCTGCAGCTTCTCATCGCTGATCCCCCGCTTCAACGCCGTGGCCGAGTTGATGTCGACACAGAAAGGGCACCAGTTGATCTGTGAAACCCGCACAGTCAC
>CAZFJS010000172.1:0-2089 GCA_964519605.1 uncultured Gammaproteobacteria bacterium | reverse complement strand
TTCAAACCAGTAAGGCGCCAGGCCCTGAACACCAAAGGCCAACCAGGTCCGGTTAGGTCCATTCCCGTTATCACTGCGCAAGCCCAATTGGCTATCCCAGTAGGCTGCAACAGCATGGCCCCACAACAGTTCTGTTTTCGCCTCCTTTAGATCGCCATTATCGATTTCGCCATCGGCCTTGATTACGATACGGTTATAGTCCCGCCCATACCAGGCCAGCAGATCATAGGCCGCGGAAGTATTATCTGCTGTCCGCGCCACCTCAAAACGGTCAGCCAGCAAGGAACCGAAACTCAGTTGGTCAGCAAAACGTGGCCGCGGGATCGGGCCAAAATCATAGCCATCTGAGTAAGCATGGGGGTCACGGGCATCAGCCGGTGCCGACCCGCCTTGCATGGTCTCCCGCTTCATTCCAGCCATACCCTGCCCATGCCGGGATTCGGTGCTGTGGCCCATATCAGGCATAGGCATGACGCCAGCGCCGGATATCCTCCCGGACATCTGCCCTTTTTCCATCTCTTCCGCCGCCCATACAGCCTGCATACTGATACTCAGCAAGGCCAGGATTGTTACTATGATTTTTCTGTTCAATTGATCACCTTGTACTTCGCTGAGACCGAACTTAGGCCACCACAACTTCACGGAACATCCCCGCTTCCATGTGATAGAGCAAGTGACAGTGCCAGGCCCAGCGGCCAAGGGCATCGGCAGTAACGAGAAAACTGATTCTTTGTGCCGGCTGCACACTGATCGTGTGCCGACGCGCCAGAAAATGGCCATCGGGACTTTCCAGCTCACTCCACATCCCGTGCAGATGCATCGGATGGGTCATCATGGTGTCATTGTGCAAGATGACGCGCAGACGTTCACTATGCCGGAAATGCACGGGTGTGGATTTCCCGAACTCCAGGCCATCCAGGGACCAGGTGTAGCGCTCCATATTGCCGGTGAGGTGCAGTTCTATTTCCCGCTCAGGGGCGCGGGGATCTAGTGGTCCGCCTTGTGTGTGTATATCGGCATAGGTCAACACCCGCCGCCCGTTATCACGCAAACCGACACCGGGATCATCCAGATTCGTGCGCGGCATATCCACACGCATGTCCACGCTGGGGCCATATTCAGTACGCGCATGGCGCGCATGCACCATAGACCCCATGGACACCTCGCCTTTAGCTCCAGACGTATTATTTATTGCAGAGTGCATACCGCCCTGTGCCATGGCACCCATCATGTCAGTCATCGCCAACCACTGGGGTTGCTCCAGCTCCGGCACCGGAGCAACAAGGCCGGGACGACTGCTCAGCGTGCCGCGCGCATAACCAGTACGATCCATAGACTGCGCGAATATGGTATAGACCTCATCCTGGGGTTTCACCAGCACATCATAGGTCTCAGCCGGACCACAGCGGAATTCGTCTACCGTTACCGGGTCTATATCCTGACCATCCACATGCACCACGGTCATCTTCAGCCCCGGGATGCGGACATCAAAGAAGCTTTGAGTCCCGCTGCTGATAAAACGCAGGCGCACTGTCTCACCGGGACGGAACAATCCGGTCCAGTTGCCTCGCGGGGTCATGCCATTCATAAGATAGGTGTAGGTATAAGCGGAAATATCCGCCAGGTCTGTCGGACTCATGCGCATGCGGTTCCACATCCGGCGTTTGCTCACCGCCGCACCGAGACCGAGCTCCGCTTCATCACGAAAAAAATCCATCATCGTTGGCTTGATGAAGTTGTAGTAATCGCTCTGTTTCTTCAGTTTGGCGAAAACCACCATGGGGTCTTCATCGGTCCAGTCAGACAATTGCACCACATGCTCACGATCAGCACGGATAGTCTCTCCTGTTGCCGGTTCAATAATTATGGTGCCGTAAAGGCCGGTCTGCTCCTGAAAACCGGAATGAGAATGGTACCAATAGGTTCCCGACTGCTGTACCTTGAAACGATAAGTGAAGGTCTCACCCGGTGCAATTCCTGGGAAACTGACACCCGGCACACCATCCATCTGATAAGGCAGAATCACGCCGTGCCAATGAATAGAAGCGAATGTCCGCAGGTGATTGCTTACTTTAATAGTGACCGTATC
>CAZFJS010000171.1:0-3703 GCA_964519605.1 uncultured Gammaproteobacteria bacterium | reverse complement strand
GCTGCCCTGGAGCAGCTGATCAATGAACAGCTCGATCCGGTTTTTGGTTATTGCACCGGAGATGAACACCGCCAGGCAGCGACAGTGTGAGCGCATCTGCCCGGATATTAGACCTTACTAAAAATATGTTATATTGGGCCGATTATCGACGACCCGGATGAGGTGAACATTATGGACCATTGTGTATTTATTCAGACCAATCACAAACAATATGTGGGTGCGCTGGTTGCTGAGTATTCCCTGAAACGGAACTCCAGACATGCGGATAAATTCGATGTCCGCATTATTCATCACAAGGATTATCCCTTTTTCTGGGCAAAAGAAGGTCAGAGTTACCTGCGTGACGGTGCCCGGCGCACTTGGCTCAACGATGATCTGCAGTCCTTTACTCTGACGCGCTTCATGCCGCCGGAGCTGATGGGCTACCAGGGGCGTGCGGTGGTCATCGATCCCGATGTCTTTGCCGTTGGCGATGTCTGGGATCTGCTCTCCAGGGACATGGCGGGCAAGGCCATCATGTGCCGGCCGCGTTCCGGCCGCAAAGGCAAGGTCTATGGCTGCATGGCCACCAGCGTCATGCTGCTGGACTGCGCCAAACTGACCCACTGGCGTGTGGAGGAACAATTCAATGATATGTTTGCCTTCAAGCGGGACTATATGGACTGGATCTGCCTCAAACTTGAGCCACGGGAAAGCATCGGCATCCTGGAAAATGAATGGAATGATTTTGACAAGCTGACCGACAAGACCAGGCTGCTGCACACCACCAAGCGCAAGACCCAGCCCTGGAAGACCGGTCTGCCGGTGGATTTCAGGCCACCGGAACGTGTCCGGGGTTTCTCTCCCCAGGGGTGGCTGCAGTCTGCCAGAAGACATCTGTTCGGTGAATACGGTCTGATGGGTCATTACAAGCCCCATCCGGATCCCCACCAGGAGCATTTTTTCTTTGGCCTGCTGAAGGAATGTCTGGAAAAAGGCATTGTGACGGAGGCATTGTTGCGCGAGGAAATGCGTCAGAATCATGTCCGCCACGATGCCTTCGAAGTCATCGAGCGGACCCCCTCGTTGGCTGCCTGAGCATGAGTGGGTCGGAGCGAGCACCTGTGGAACACTGTGTTTTTATTCATACGAATCACAAGCAGATCGTCGGCGCGCTGGTTGCACAATATGCCCTGCGGCGCAATTCCCGTCACAGCGACCGCTTTGACGTGCAGATCATTCATACCCATGACTATCCCTTTCTGCGGGAGCATGAAGGCCAGGAATATTTGCGTGACGGGGTAAAGCGCACCTGGCTCTATGAGGACCTGCAGTCATTTACGCCGCTGCGTTTTATGCCTCCCGAACTAATGTCTTACCAGGGGCGCGCAGTGGTGATTGATCCGGATATTTTTGCCGTGCAGGATGTCTGGGATCTGCTCTCCAGAGATATGGACGGCAAGGCCATCATGTGCCGCATGCGCTCCGGGCCCAAGGGTTTTATCGACCGCTGCATGGCCAGTAGTGTGATGCTGCTGGATTGTGCCCGACTGGGCCACTGGCGGGTCAAGGAACAGTTTGAGGAATTGTTTCAATTCAAACGGGACTATACCCGGTGGATCTGCCTGAAGCTCGAACCCCGGGAGAGCATTGGCTTCTTCGAGCCGGAGTGGAACGATTTCGACCGCCTGACCGAGCAGACCCGCATGTTGCACAACACCCGCCGCATGACCCAGCCCTGGAAGACCGGCCTGCCCATCGACTGGCGACCGGCGGAGAAATTCCGCCTGTTTCCCCCCCTGGGCTGGCTGATGCGTGCCCGCCGCCAGATGTTCGGTGAATATGCCCTGTTGGGGCACTATCGCCGTCATCCCGATGTGAAGCAGGAACAGCTGTTTTTCGGCTTACTGCGTGAATGTCTCAATGAAGGTATCGTGACTGAGGACATGCTGCGTCAGGAGATGGCGCAGAATCATGTGCGCCATGATGCCTTTGAAGTACTGGAACGGACGCCACCGCTGGCAGCCTGATTGCTGCTGCAGGAACGCTTTTTCCTGGCACAGATCAGTTCACGTGGCGTGACCGCTGCGCATTGCGTGAGCGGTAGTGCTGATACCTGAAGCCCGACAGGCTCATGAGCAGACCCAGGCCTTCAGCAGTTCTGCAGGCGCCGTCGGAAAAATGACGGAGACCCGGGGAGTGCAGGGGGGAGGCAAGCATGGTGCTGATGCCCTCCAGGATGAAGCGGAGTGACTTGAGCAGGGTCTTTGCCCACAATCGTCCGCCGCCTGGTGTCTTGCCCGTTTGCGCCAGTAATCGGCGCCTGACGGGCAGTCTGACATTGCCCAGACGGAATGCCTCGCGCAACAGATAGTTCAGGCAGGCGCGTTGTGGCGGCACCGTTTCCCTCACCATGGCGTGCTTTGCCCAGGCGATGTGATAGCCGGCGGCCTTGATCTGGCGAAAAAATAGTTTGTCTTCCCCGCCGCTGAAGGCGAAGGCGGGGTCAAATCGGATCAGGGTGTCATGGATGATCTTTGCCTTCATCAGGCAGTTACACGTAGCGGCAAAGGCAATCTCCTGTTCATTGTGCAGCATGTCGGCCTGACGCGGTTTGGCGAAAAAATCACTGTCCCGAATCCAGTGAGGGGCTGCGTCGCAAAAGACAGGAAGCACGGGGCCGTAAACCACATCACTTCCGGTTTTTTGCTGCACCTGCAGGAGTGCCTGCAGCCAGCCAGGCACCGGAATTTCATCATCATCAATGAAGGCCAGGAAATCCGTATCTGGCGGTAAGCTGTCCAGACAGGCATTGCGCGCATGGGAAATCCCCTGTTCATGGACCGGCACATAGACCAGTGGCAGCGATGAGTGTTGGCGGAATTGCTGGCAGATCTGTTCGTTTAGCTTGCTGACCTCGTTGTCGGCAATGAGGATACTGATTTGTGGCTGTGCGCAGGCGGTGAATTCCTGGCTGTCCAGACCCGCGAGGAGATTTCTCAGGCCCTCAGGTCGCCGGCAGGTACAGGCACACACGACGACATGGGCGGGGCTGGGGCTGGCGGGACTGTTATTTTCAGCCATATCAGTTTCTAGCCTGCTGCGGGGAACAGGGCGTGTACCCGGGCCACGGCCTGTTCCAGATCGTCCGGTGGGGCGGGATGTCGTGTTGCAGGGAAAAGCTCGCCCAGCCAGACGGCTCGTCCACGAGTCATCAGTTGGCGATGCATGATGCGGACATCACGGCGCATGCGGCGGGGGCCAAGGTGCATGGCGAGGCGGTGGCTCAGGGGTTTCCAGCGGTAGCTTTCAGGGCACAGCCACCAGGGGCGGCGACTTCCCGCCTCGGGGGCTGCTGCGGGTAGAGGGACAGGATGTTGCAGCAGGTCATAGATATAGACCGGTTTCAGCGTCATGCAGGCCTCGGTCAGCATGGAGACACTTTCCCCGGTGACGATGAAGGCATCGGCCAGGGCCAGGTAAGCGAAATAGGGATTATCCTGCGGGTCGTCTCGCTGCCACTGATAGATGAAGCTCGGGACCTGGATATGCGCGCGCAGGACGGCGAAGGATGCCGGTGGCGTGCGGGCGCTGCTGGTGATGAGTAGTGAGCCGCCTGCCGCTTTCGCCATCCTGTTGGCTTCCTGGGCGAGTATCGCCGCGTTTTGTCGGTTAAGCATATAGGGGCCACTGTCGCCGCCTACCATCAGGGCCAGGCGAGGCG
>CAZFJS010000170.1:0-3740 GCA_964519605.1 uncultured Gammaproteobacteria bacterium | reverse complement strand
GCTGCTTTGATTTTTAATATATCCTGATTTTGCATATCGTTATGGGGCAACGTGAACAATTAGTGAAGGCCCGTCGCTGGGTGGTCAAGGTCGGTAGTTCTCTGCTGGTCAATGACGGCCACGGGCTGGACCGGGCCTTGATTGATAGCTGGGCCATGCAACTGGTGACGCTGCAGCAGCAGGGGGCAGAAGTCGTGCTGGTATCTTCGGGGGCGGTCTCGGAAGGTGTCAAGCGTTTGGGCTGGCGCTGTCGTCCCCACGCACTACATGAATTGCAGGCGGCAGCTGCTGTTGGACAGATGGGTGTTATTCAGGCCTATGAGTCTGCCTTCCAGCGCCTGGATGTGCTGACCGCGCAGATCCTGTTGACCCATGATGATCTGGCAAATCGTCAGCGCTACCTGAACGCCCGCAGTACCTTACGCACCCTGCTGCGGTTGGGGGTGGTGCCGGTAGTCAACGAGAATGACACGGTGGCAGTGGATGAGATCCGCTTTGGCGACAACGACAGCCTGGCCGGTCTGGTGGCCAATCTTATTGAGGCAGATGTGCTGGTGCTGCTGACAGATCAGTCGGGCATGTATGACCGTGATCCCAACCGGCATCCCGATGCCCGGCTGATTCGTGAGGCCTGTGCGGGTGATGCGGCGCTGGAAAAAATGGCCGCCGGTGGCGGTGTCGGTCAATGGGGGCGGGGCGGTATGCTGACCAAGGTGAAGGCGGCCTCTCATGCCGCTCGTTCTGGTACCACTACAATCATCGCCTCGGGACGGGAGGCAGATATTCTGACGCAGATTTCCAGGGGCGAGGAGGTAGGCACCCTGATCCTGCCAGCCCAGGAACCCCTGGTTGCCCGCAAACGCTGGTTGGCCGGGCAGTTGCAGTGTCGAGGGAAGTTAGTGCTGGATGAAGGCGCAGTCCGGGTGCTGCGGGAGTCAGGCCGTAGTCTGCTGGCTATTGGTGTGGCCGCCGTCGAGGGGCGCTTCGCCCGGGGGGAGTTAGTGGTTTGCGTGAGCGAAAATGGTGAAGAAATCGCTCGCGGGCTGGTGAACTATAATGCCGATGAGACGCGTAAAATCATGCGTCAGCCCAGCCAGCGAATCGAGGCACTGCTGGGTTATGTGGATGAGCCGGAGCTGATCCATCGGGATAATCTGGTCCTGGTGTAGAAGACCACCCTCCGGCTGGCAGGTCTCTGCGAGCCGGTATTGCAGTTCCTCAGGGTGGGATTCTCAGCTCTGCAGCTTGCGGAGCTGAGTATTCATGCGGCTCTTCTGGCGGGCGGCCTTGTTTTTGTGGATGACGCCCTTGCGGGCCATGGCGTCAATAATCGGGACCGCTTTCTGATAGGCAGCGGTTGCCGCTGTTGTGTCTCCAGTTGCGATCAGCTTAACGACGTTCTTGGTGCTGGTGCGCATTCTGGAACGCAGCGCAGTGTTGTGCGTCCGGCACTTCTCTGCCTGGCGCGATCGCTTTTTGGCTTGGGCTGAATTGGCCAATTCCTTAACTCCTCTAACATCATCTTTTCAAAGGGCAAACACTATGGCCATTTTTATGGTATTTGTCAATCGGAAAGCAGGGCGGGGGTGGGCGCTGCAAGCGCAGCTTGTTCGCGCGGATGACGATCAGTAATATGTTGAATTCACAATAACAATTATAAATTGTAGCCTTCCGGAGGCCAGCTGCCGGTTCTGATGAGCAAAAAATTACTCAAATCCACTGCCACCGTTGGCGGCATGACCATGATTTCCCGGGTGCTGGGACTGATGAGGGATATGGTCATTGCCCGTGCCTTCGGTGCCGGCATGGGCGCGGACGCTTTTTTCGTGGCCTTCAAAATCCCTAATTTTCTCCGCCGCCTGTTTGCCGAAGGTGCTTTTTCACAGGCATTTGTGCCGGTGTTGTCAGAATACAAGGCCAGGCGTAGCCACGAGGAAGTACGCAGACTGGTGGATAATGTGGTCGGTGTGTTGGGTGGCGTCCTGTTTCTGGTGACGCTGATCGGCGTCCTGGTGGCGCCGGTTTTGGTCACGATATTCGCCCCGGGTTTTTTGTCAGAGGCCACAAAATTCGATTTGGCGGCAGGGATGATCCGGCTGACTTTCCCCTACCTGCTGTTCATTTCCCTGACTGCCCTGGCAGGGGGGATACTCAACAGCTTTGGGCGCTTCGGGGTGCCTGCTTTCACGCCGGTGTTTCTCAACCTCAGCCTGATTGCCGCTGTCCTCTGGCTGGCGCCGCATATGGCTGAGCCGGTGACGGCGCTGGCATGGGGCGTGCTGTTGGCGGGCATTATCCAGTTGGCTTTTCAGTTGCCTTATCTGCACGGTCTGCGCCTCCTGCCGCGGCCACGTTTCAGCCTGCGTGATGCCGGCGTCAGGCAGGTGGCCCGGCTGATGCTGCCGGGGATTTTCGGTTCCTCGGTGGCCCAGATCAATCTGCTGTTCGATACCCTGATTGCCTCGTTTCTGGTTACCGGCAGTATCAGTTGGCTGTATTATTCTGACCGTCTGATGGAATTCCCCCTGGGGGTGTTCGGAATCGCTCTGGCCACCGTCATTCTCCCGCGACTTTCGCTACAGCATGCCAAGGCCTCCATGACGGATTTTTCCCGGACTCTGGATTGGGCGCTGCGTTGGGTGGTACTCATCGGTACGCCGGCGGCATGTGGTTTGATAGTCCTGGCGGCGCCCTTGCTGATGACGCTGTTCCAGTACGGGGCCTTCGACTTGCAGGATGTGCAGCTGGCCCGCCTGAGCCTGATGGCCTACGCATTGGGACTGCCGGGTTTTATTCTGGTGAAGGTGCTGGCGCCGGCTTTCTATGCCCGTCAGGATACCCGCACGCCCGTGCGGATCGGGGTGATCGCCATGCTGGCCAATATGGCGATGAATGTGGCCTTCGTAGTACCCATGGTGATCTGGAAATTACCGGGACCCCATGCCGGTCTCGCTCTGGCAACCTCTCTGGCCGCTTTTCTCAATGCCGGGCTGTTATATCGGCGGTTGCGTTGTGATGCCTGTTTTCAGCCGGAGCCCGGCTGGTGGCCGCTGCTGATCAGGGTGGGGCTGGCGAGCTTGTGCATGCTGCTGGTGCTCGGACTGAGTGTCAGTGAATTGCTTGTGTGGCATGACCGCGAGTGGTTGGCCCGTCTGGGATATCTCCTCCTGTGGGTGATGCTCGGTGCCCTGACTTATGCCGGCGGCCTGTGGTTGTGTGGTCTGCGTTGGCGCCATTTGCAGATGACTTCAGGGAAGTAACAAGTGACAAGTCTACCCGGCAATCTATAATATATCGTTTTCTTGCGGGTTTTATTTACTGATGGAACTGATCAGGGGGCACTACAATCTGCGTTCGCGGCACCGGGGTTGCGTGGCGACCATCGGTAATTTCGATGGTGTGCATCTCGGGCACCAGGCGGTACTGGGGCAGCTTTCCGAAAAGGCGGCCGCCATGTGCCTGCCCGCTGCCGTGGTGACTTTCGAACCCCATCCGCAGGAATATTTCGGCCGTGATCCGGTACCGTCACGTCTGACCCGCTTTCGCGAAAAGATCCAGACACTCCGGCGTTTTGCTGTGGATCGGGTGCTGTGTCTGCGCTTCAATGACGGTCTGGCGCAAATGTCGGCGGAGGATTTCATTAGTCAGGTGCTGGTGGCCGGGCTGGGCGTACGCTTTCTCATTGTCGGTGATGACTTTCATTTTGGTTGTCGGCGGCGCGGGAATATTGAAATGCTGCG
>CAZFJS010000169.1:0-3760 GCA_964519605.1 uncultured Gammaproteobacteria bacterium | reverse complement strand
CAGAAGACGGCATTCGAGATTTCTGAATGTGACTGGAGTTCAGACGTGTGCTCTTTCGATCTGTAATATCGCTCAGGAACGCCAGCGTTTCCTTGATTTCGAGCGCTGGTGGTACGGTTTTTATTTCCTCAGCAAGGCGGAGATCACTACCATCGTGGAAGACCTGTTCATCGGCAATCAAATTGAACGAGGCCGCATGCGGATCTGTCCGGGTTGCTACATCAATCTTCGGCACATCCGAAACCCCCTCTTGATCTTTGCCTCGAGCAGCGACAATATCACGCCGCCCCACCAGGCCCTCAACTGGATCCCGGCCACCTACCCTGACACCCGCAGCCTGAAACGTGCGGGACAGCGGATCATCTACCTGCTCAACCACCATGTAGGCCACCTGGGCATATTCGTCTCATCAGCGGTGGCTCGTCTGGAGCACAGGGCGATACTGGAAAGCGTAGATGATCTTGAAGCCCTGAAGCCGGGACTCTATGAAATGAAGATATCCGATGCCGGCAACGACCCTGACTGTCGCAAGACCCAATATTCCGTCTCTTTTGAAGAGCGAAGGGTTGAGGATATTCAATATCCATCACAAACAGAATCCTTCGAACGGGTGCGTGCAGTCTCCGAATTCAACTCAGCTATCTATGAAAATATGCTGGGACCCTGGTTGCGTGGCATGACCACGCCATGGAGCGCCGACCTCCTCAAATGGATACATCCGATGCGTAGCAGCCGGTATATCTTCGCGGAGCGTTTCAGTCCCGCCGCGAAGCTGATCAGGGAGACGGCGGACAGTATTCGTGAGCACCGGCAGCCCGCGTCACCTGAAAATCCCTTCATTGAAATAGAAAGATCTTTTGGACGGATGGTCAGCGGGATACTGGAAGATTACCGCAGGGAACGCGATACATTCTACGAACGAGCCTTCTCATGGTTCTATTGAACCGTTACCTGAACAGTGATTGCCCCGGCGCAACCATTATGGCTGACAGGAATACAGGCATACTTGCCGGTTTCACACTGGTCCAATCATGAAACAAACAGCACAGATCCCCTGTCCATCCTGTGGCAGACCCTGCCCGCCAGGAAGCAACGGTGATTGTGAATCATGCCAACTCGATGAAGTTCGCCGCCAAAAACTGGAACAGGACATTGAGCATCTGGAAGTGGATCTCGTGGAGACCCTCGTGGCTGCCCTGGATGCCCGCGAACACGAAACCGGCATGCACTCGAAAAGAGTAGCCTGCCACACCCTGGTGCTGGCACATGCCGCCGGTGAAAGCAGTGCCAGTTGCCAACAGATCTACTATGGCGCCTTGTTGCATGACATCGGCAAGATTGCCGTACCCGATGCGATCCTGCTCAAGGAGGGCAGCCTGAGCAAAACGGAATGGGAACTGATGAAGTGTCACCCCGCGGCAGGTTATCAGATCATTGCCCACCTGTCATTTCTGCACGAGGCCGCGAAACTCGTCCTGAATCATGAGGAACGTTATGATGGAAGTGGTTATCCACAAGCGCTCAAGGGTGATAAAATCTGTTGGGGCGCGCGCCTGTTTGCACTGCTCGATACCCTTGATGCCATGACCAGTGACAGACCCTATCGCAAGGCCCTCCCATTCAGGCAGGCGCAACAGGAAATACTGCGTCTTTCCGGCAGCCAGTTTGACCCCGAGGCCGTCGACCTATTCCGTGCCGAGGAGACCGTGCTGCGGGAGATGGTGCAGGCGAAATGTACCATTCATGAGAGAGACGAATGATCATGGCGATCTCTGTGGTAATGAATATCTGGTCAGCCTCAAAAGACAGCTGAGCCCGAAATACCCTCATGGGTAGCACACTGACAGAAGGCTGTGACTGGAACACTATTTCAGTTACAACACTCACCAGTCTTTAGAGAACGAGCACCATGATCCCGCCTCCTACCAGCACCTTACCCATATCCGATACCACGGTATGCCACTGTCCACCGCATCTCGAAAAGGGAAACAATACCTTTACCCTCTATACCGAAGGAGATGACCTGTATGCGGCAATGCTCGAGGAGATTGACGGTGCGAAAAAGGAAATCTATCTGGAAACCTATATTTTTTCCGCCGATGAGATCGGCCAGCGCTTTGCCGACAAGCTTGCGGCACGGGCTACGGAGGGCCTGCAAGTCTGCCTGATGGTCGATGCCTGGGGATCATCCCGGGGCTTGCCCAGGACGCTGGAACGAAGTCTGCGCCAAGCAGGCGTGCAGACCCGTCGCTTCCACCGCTGGCGCTGGAAGGACCCGCTGCGCTATAACCGCCGCGATCATCGCAAGTTGCTGGTGGTGGATGGAAGGGCAGCCTTTCTCGGTGGCTTCAATATCCACCGTGAATGCTCACGGAAAATCTATGGGGAACGACGTTGGCGTGATTCGCATGTACGGCTTACCGGGCCTCTGGCCACTGCCGCCAGAGAGTTGTTTACCACCTTCTGGGATGGGGATCCCCTGGCCAGGGCCCCTGAGGTAGGTGACGGCAGCAGCGTTCTGCTCTCCAACCACACCCGGGCTTGCCGCCTGCGACTATACTGCACCTTGCGGGACCTGTTTTCCGGGGCCAAAAAATCGCTCTCCCTGACCACACCTTATTTTGTCCCCAGTCATGCCATCCGCATTGGTCTGCAGGCGGCAGCAACACGGGGGGTGACGACCCGGCTTCTGATACCTCGGGTCAGCGACGTGCCGTTGGCGCAGTGGGCGGCCAGGGCGGTTTATGGTGAAATGATCAATGCAGGCATCCGTGTGTACGAATATCAGCCACGTTTTCTCCACGCCAAGACCATCATCGCGGATGATGAATACACCCTGCTGGGAACGGCAAATCTGGATTATCGCAGCCTGTTCCTGAACCATGAACTGGTACTGGCGAGCCGTGAGTCCAGCCTGACCAATGCCCTGCAGCAGCAGTTCGAGGCAGACCTGTCCGACGCCATCGAAGTCTGCACCGGGGCATGGAAGCACCGCCGCTGGTCAGATCGCCTCGCCGAAGAGCTCGCCTGGGCCTTGCGACACTGGCTGTGAAGCTGATGGCGTCAATGCCTATACCGCCTCTATCGCGGTCCGTCTGATGCATCGTCTGGCCGGCTACAACTGCAGCAGCCACCTGTCGGTAGACGACAGGATTCAATCCTGTTCTGGCGCGGGGCATGGACGCCGGGAACAACCGCTAGAATTTCCATTTTCCCCTGCATGGTCCCATGCCACAAGAAGGCCTGCAACAGGGCGGACCTACCCAACTTTGGCGCACTTGTATGGTAAGTGATCGGCTGTCACCATGGTCGTTCTTTCTGCTGATGGCGGCGATATTCGCTGTCTATGTCGGATACGGTATTGTGCTACCCGTGCTCCCATTCCTGCTGGAACGTATGCGGGATATCAACACCAGTGATTCGGTAGCCTGGCATACCGGGATGATTGCCGGTATCTATATGCTGACACTGTTTATCGGTGCGCCACTCTGGGGACACATTTCTGATCGCATCGGTCGCAGGCCGGTGATATTGATTGGCCTGGGTGGTTGTGTGCTGGCGCTGCTGGCCTTCGGCCTGGCGACGAATCTATGGCAAACCTATCTGGCACGCGGACTGGGAGGTGCGCTGGTCTCCGCCGTGTTGCCGGTCGCCCTGGCATATGTGGGTGATTACACCGCGCCTGGGGTACGAGCGTGGCGTTTTTCCTGGATGAGCGCAGCCGCGACACTGGGCTTCATGATGGGACCCCTGCTGGGTG
>CAZFJS010000168.1:1675-3793 GCA_964519605.1 uncultured Gammaproteobacteria bacterium | reverse complement strand
ATTTTTATTGACACACTCAGAAGATGGAAATTATGCTGCGCGAGACTTGCAACGGCGCTGCAGATCCGCTAGACTTCATGCATAAACACGATCAGTGTCTTATACTTCATTGTTGACAAGGGGAGGATGGAGATATGTATGGATGGTGGCCTGGAGTTCTGGTTCCAATTGTGCTTTTCTTTGGTTTGAGCGTGGGGGTGGCGACGGCGATGGCCGGAAGTGCCGTTGATAATCTCAAAAAATAGGCATTCCGTTCCGACGGATTCGAGAAAGCCCGGCTGGTCCGGGCTTTTTTAATTCTGCCTCTCACTCACTGGATGGATCGAACACTATGTCGACGACACCGGATCAACGTATTCTGTTGAAATTCCTGGTCACTTCGGCCCTATTTTTCTTCATTGGCACCGTGCACGGCGTATTGCAAGTGCTGCCCCCCATCCGGGCCTGGCTGGACTCCATCGGCAGTCCCTATGGCGGTCCGGGACATATGATCGACCCTCTGGCGCACGCCCATATCAATGTCGTGGGTGGCGTGGTACTGCTGTGCATGGCGGTCACTTATTTCATGTGCCAGGCCATTTCCGGCCGGCCGGTTTATTCCCGGCGGCTGATTAATCATTCCTTCTGGTGGACGGCAGTTGGTGTCGCCTGCTTCTATTCCACACTGCTGATTTTTGGCATTCTGGAAGGACATTATCTGTTGAATGACCAGGCGGCGGCCCTGCAGACCGCACAACGAATCTACGGCCCGGTTATCGGCATTGTCTCCACCGGAATGGGAATCGGTTTTTGGCTGTTCTTCGCCAATGTCTATATGACCATCCGGAATATTTACCGCCGTGCCCCAAAGCAGGTATGATGCTTGACTGCGGCTGTCCTGCCGATTTTCCTGCCTGGAACGATGAGGACATCGACCTGGGTGGCTATTGCTCCCACAGTCTGCCGATCCCTAATCTGTTTCATATGCCGCTGGCCTTCGAAAGCTATCTGCAGCGGCAAAACCAGGCCCTTCAGCAATTGCAGCTGAGGGAGCGCTGGCCCGGTCTGGTCCTGACACGCACCGGACTTTTCCGGGGCACCATCACCCGTCTTCTGGAGGATGCCAGCTCACTGTCACGGCATGTCCGCTACCTGCCCACGCCATTCATGGTGTATGCCAAGCTGCATCACGGCAATGTCAGCACCAGCCGCAGTGCCATCCGGGAAACCCAGATGATCCTGCTGGATTCCGGGCGCATGCCCAAGGAGCTTTATCTGTGTCATTTAAGCTGTCCGCGCTGCGAGACCACGCGAGGCGGTGAACAGATTCTGCTGCTGAGACGCTGGGTGGAGAGTCCCACCCTGAAAAAACGCCAGCAATCACGCCAACGCCGGCAGTCCTGAAGCCCTTTAAACACAACCCTAAGGCGGCATATACGCGCGACTCAGCCGTTTGCAGGCGCCTGGGGATGCTGATAGAGGGGGAAGCGTAGAATACCTACTTCTTTTTTGTACTGGACCCGGACCTGCAGCATGGTCTGGTCCGGCCTGACCAACAGCGCCCTGCGGAAGACCCCGATCTCACCATCCTGAATAGTCTGCTTCCAGGGATCGCGGTCGTCGGTACGAATGGATACCAGATAGCCAGCCCGCGGCCGCACACCCCGCTTGGAGACGATGACCACAAACTCATTCATCCCCACCTCCACCGGCGCCGGGTGGGTTTGCACGCTAATATTGAGTTGGTGCCACTGCTGCGGCGGCAACTCATCCACACCATTTTTGCTGCAGCCTGCCAACAACGCCAGCAACAGCAACAGTTCAAGGCTTCTTTTCATCGACCGGCCTGTCGTCATCGCCGGTCTTGCCGGATTGTTCACTTTCGTCCTGTCCCTGCTGCCCGGTCTTGTCTGAATCCAGGCGGCCACCAGTGTGCGAACCATACAGGTTGACCATAAAATAGACGAAGCCCCCCCCCACGATCAGATACACGATGGCGGCTACAAAGCCCCAGTTGAACCAGCTGCGTTCATAGCCCGGCCGGTCGCCCCAGAACGGAAAACTCAAGCCAATGGCAATCAGTAACACCACCAGAATGACCGCAATGAACCAGAGCGGTACGCCCCGTTGCGATTCCGG
>CAZFJS010000168.1:0-1575 GCA_964519605.1 uncultured Gammaproteobacteria bacterium | reverse complement strand
AATTGCTCAAGATGCAGACGAACATCCTGTCTGCCGGCAGTATCAAAGGAAAGCGCCCGCTGTGCCAGTTGATAACTACCCTTCGGCAGGCCGATCACCTGTACCTGATAATCCCTGGGCCGGTAAAGCTTGTTGGAAATGCTGATGCGGTAATCCACCACAGCCTGCGCCTGGGGGGTATCCGCCCGGTAAACAGAAAAATGGAAACTCTGGTAGGTCCACAGCCCCCAGCTAAAGAGCCCCAGCCCGAAACTGGCCAGTAGCAAGGCCCAGGGGGCCCGCTTGAAAATTGAATTGACATTGCTGCGCTGTTTATCCGCGGCACCTTCTTTGCTGTCACTACGTTCCCCTACTTCGAAGCGCAACAGACTGCCGCCGGTCTTGCGACTGGCGCGTATCTTGCTGCAGGCGTGAATGCATTCACCACAATTGATACAGGCATCATAAGTCTCGGTCTGGCGAGGATCGATGCCGATAAAGCAGGCACTGACACAGAAGTTACAGTGCGCGCATTCCTCCACATGGTCCTGTTCGTAGGTAATGTGGAGGGTTTCACTGGTCTTGAAGCCATGCTGCCAGACCCGGTAGACGCACATGAAGCGGCACCAGAAATGACGGATAAAGGCGATATCCAGCCACAGAATCAATACGAACATGGTGTAGATCCAGTGCATGGAGGGCGCCAGGCGCGCATCAGCACGGAAAGTGACGAAGGACCAGATCACCTCGGGCGAGTAAAAATAGAACATGGGGATCAGGGCGGAAACCATCGCCACAGCCAGAATCATGCCTCCCAGAATCACCCAGTTAATCCCTTTGTTCTTGCCCTGGGAAAGCTTCGAACCGGCGCCGTCCAGACTGACCTCGGCCCGCTTGCCCAACCACTTCCGAGTCATATTGTTAGCCCACTCGGAAAGGGTATTCTGGGGACAGACCCAGCCGCAAAAGGCGGTACCCACCAGGGAATAGGTCATCACCAGCAGGCAGGAGATCGCCAACCACAGACCGATGACCAGATAGAAATCAGAGAACCAGATCTGCCGGTCAAGCACCACGAAGGCGCCCTCCATCGGATCGATGCGGAACAAGCCACTGGCCGGGATCAGTACAACAACAGCGACCGTGGCCAGTTGCAGGAAACGCCGCCACCAGTGGAGCCGCTGTCCGCCGCGGGCATCGATAGCCACTACAGGAATTTGTTCTAATGCCTTGTTTACACTCATGCTGCCAACCCGGCTACGTGGCTCGCAGAGGTGATCACGAGCCTGGAATGAAGTAGGAATAACACCCTCCAGTTTAGCCGATTCCGTCTGGCGGTGCATCCTGCTTTCAGCCTTGCCGTCATTTTTTTTCGCCGCCTGTGCGCGCCGTCCTGTCCAGCGGACTGATGGCCTTGATTCGCTGGAGATAGGCGTGCGCTGCAGCCTTGTCCTGGCGTTGCAGCGCCAGATGCCGGGCAGCCTTCAGCGCGGCGAGATGATCCGGGCGCACCTTCAGAATGGCCTGCAGCGCATCCTGACGGGAAATACCATGGCGCAGGGCTTCGGGCAGGGTCGCCAGCATGGCATCGGCCAG
>CAZFJS010000167.1:0-3813 GCA_964519605.1 uncultured Gammaproteobacteria bacterium | reverse complement strand
CCTTCCCCTTCAACCAGGGCAAGGAGCGGCGCAGCATGTATTATTTCAAGAAATACGTCTTGCCGCGCTTCTACTGGAACGTGCTGCTGAAAGGCGGTGATCTGAACATGGGCGGCGACTGAGCGGAAAGCCACCCCCAGTCCCTCGCACCCTCCGGGAGTGCCACTCCCAATATCCCCCTCTCCCGCCGGAGGGTGTCGCAAAAGTCCCCTCTCCCCGGGGGAGAGGGTTAGGGTGAGGGCGCACTGGCGCGCCGCGGGCAGAGATTATAAGATCAGGCGATGAAAGCCCTGTTCATCATCGTCACCCTGCTCATCACCTACGGTTCCCTGTATCCCTTTGATTTTCAGGCCATGCCGGCGGAGGCCTGGCAGCAGTTTCTCGCCAGCTGGCGACACCACGTCTATCGCGGCGATGTGCTGGGTAACATCGTGCTGTTCATCCCCTTCGGATATTTTGCTGGCCTGTGCAGCATGCGCCGTCATCGGATCATGCTGCTGGCCTTACTGTTCGCAGTGGTCCTGCAGTTGTTGCAACTCTACCTGCCCAGCCGCGATGCCAACCTCACGGATATTATCTGGAATCTGCTCGGCACCGCCATTGGCATACTCATTGCCCGGGCGCCGCTGCTGCAGATTCACTGGCACAGTGACCGAAGAAACGGCAGTGCCAATTTCCTGCTCTGGTTACTGGCCGCGTGGTTTTGTTACCGCCTCACCCCCTTTGTGCCCAGCCTCGACTGGCAGCAACTGAAAGACAGCCTCAAGCCCTTGTTGCTGCACCCGCAGCTCTCCTGGCAAGGCCTGTTGCATGACAGTATCGCCTGGTCCATCGTCTCCTGTCTGTGGGCGCGGGTCTGGCATTCCCGGCAGGCCCTGCGCTGGCTGCTGCTGGCTGCTGGCGCTGTTTTCCTGCTGGAAATCCTGATCGTGGACAATGTGCTCACCGCCAATAATATCATTGGGGCTTTGATTGGGATCAGCCTGTGGTATGGGCTGTTGCGCCACCGGCCTGCCGGCACCACGATTCTGGCACTGCTATTGGCGGCGGATCTGCTGTTGGCAGGTCTCATGCCGTTCCTGTGGCGTTCCCATCCGGCCATCTTTCACTGGTTGCCGTTCTATGGTTTCCTGAACGGTTCCATGATGCTCAATATCGCCAGCCTGTTCGAAAAAATCTTTTTCTATGGCAGTCTGCTGTGGCTGTTGCAACAGGAGGGCGCGCCCGCCCGGGTCGCTCTCGTTTTCACCCTGCTGCTGACTGGCGCCATCGAAACCGGCCAGATCTGGCTGGCCGGTCACACCCCGGAGATCACCGACCCGCTGCTGGTGCTGCTGCTCGCCCTGATCATGCGGCTGGCCGGCGCCGCGGCCCCGCTACCGCTACACCGGAATGAGGCACAGCAACAGACAGCAGCGTAGCCAGTCTTGACCCCAGGGACGGTTGAGGGATAGTTTTAGGGCAGGCAGGGATTAACCGGCAAGTAGAGAATGATCACATGCGCCTCAGCGCTAAACAGGTTCGTTGTCTGAAAAATTGTGTTGCCCGCCATTTCGGCGCCGACACGTGCTTTGATGCGGATACCGTCACACAGATGACCAGCCAGCAGAACGCTTTGCCCGGACGCGAATATGAGCCTGAGATGGGAGCTGGTATAATCCACTGATGATGCGCCTTTCCCCGTCAACCCAACAAATCATTCGTAAAACCGTGCAGGAAATATTTGGCCCGGAGGCCACCGTCAGCGTCTTCGGTTCGCGGGTCGATGACGCGGCGCGCGGCGGGGATATCGATCTATTGATCCAGGTGGATAAGCCCATACCACAACGGCAGCGCAAAGCACTGCAGCTGGTTGCCAGGCTGCAGATCCGCCTGGGGGATCAGCCCATCGACGTATTGGTGCTCGATCCACAGGTTGAACGACAGGCCGTGCATGACGAGGCCATCAGAATGGGGGTGAGATTATGACGGCTGGCGGTATGCTGCCAGTGGATCGATTCCTGCGAACCCTGGAAGTCGTCGCCCGGGAAGGAAAGCACCTGGTCTATAGTTATGGCCGCCTTTATTCGCAGCCCATCGATACAGCCTGGGTGCGCGATCTGGAAATGCATCCGGAACTTGCCGAGCGTCTGGAAGCCTTTATTTCCCGCTTCGGTCGTCTGCAAGATACGATGGCAGACAAATTGCTGCCTCGCTGGCTGCTGGCTTTGGCGGAAACCCCGGGGAGCCAGATCGAGACGCTCAACCGGGCAGAAAAGCTGGGGGTTTTGGGGGCGGTGGAACAGTGGCTGGAAGCATGCAAACTGCGCAACCGGCTGGTGCACGAATATATGGAAAATGCGGCAAGCTTCGCTGGGGATCTCCTGCTGGCAAAGGAATACAGTCAGCTGCTGATAGACACCTTCAACCAGCTGCGGAAATTCTGTATCACCCGCATGGGGATCAACGAGGAAACACTACCACAGCCGCTGGCCCTGCCCAGTATGACTGGATAGGCTTGAGCACTGAAACTGCTCAGATGTTCCTTAGACTTTATTTGGCTGCTGAGCCGAATCTTTGCAGTGCACTGCACCTATAGGGTTTCACCCCTTGAATACGATGAACAGAGACGATGCAGTGACACTGAAAGCCTGCAGACTCGGTAATTCTCTTGAAATAGGCTAAAACACATACCATAATAATACCATATTGGTTTATTTGGAGATGCCTAATGCCTGCAATTACCCTGAAGAACATTCCGGATTCTCTCTACGCCCAGTTAAAAGTTGCGGCGAGCCTTCACCACAGAAGCTTAAATAGTGAAATTCTTTATTGTGTCGAGCGTACACTTGGTACTCATAAAATCAATGCTTCCGAACACATTGAGATGGCCAGAAAATTAAGGGCAAAAACAGCCCAGCATCATCTCACAGACCAGGAACTAAATGATGCCAAAAATGAGGGTCGCCCATGATTGTGGTGGACACCAACATTATCTCGTACTTATATATTTCTGGTGATCACTCACAACAAAGTGAGGACTTATTATCTTTCGATTCCAATTGGGTTGCACCCATATTATGGCGCAGTGAATTCAGAAGTGTCTTAACCCAATATTTGCGAAAAAATTTATTAAATATAGGTGAGGTTTTATTAATTATTCAACAAGCAGAAAAATTATTGATTGACCATGAATATGAAATTCAATCTGCACATATTATGCAACTCGTCAAAAATAGTCATTGCTCGGCATATAATTGTGAATTTGTGGCTTTAGCACAATATCTTGACGTGCCTTTTATTACAGCCGATCAGAAGATTCTTCATGAGTTTCCAGATATCGCAAAATCTGTTAACTCATTTCTCGACTGTCGTCGTGGCTAGATGCCGCTTTCAAGCGCAGCCTGCGTCTGTTCGATATTGAAGATATCGAGATCAATGATCCGGATAAGGCAAAACAGACCACAACAACACAGCGTTTTCGATTTGCCCTGATCACACCTGCGGGCCATCGTTTGCCCACCAAGCTTGAATTCTCCCGGAGAAAGCAAGCGATGGCAGATGATGCCCCCACGGAACTCATTGATCCTGATATCGCCCGCCGCTACCGGAAGCTGGCCTATCGTTGCCGTCACTACCCCGGAGAGGTGGCGGTTACCCAGAAAATCAAGGCGCTTGCCGGTCGCACGGTGACGCAGGCGCGTGACGTGTTTGATCTCGCCATCCTGTTCAGTGGGGGCTACACCCTTTCGACAGCGCAGGCGTCATTGATTAGCAAACCACAGTTAAGCCGGGCGATTGATTGCCTGATGGGCCTGAGCTGGGATGACTACC
>CAZFJS010000166.1:2591-3843 GCA_964519605.1 uncultured Gammaproteobacteria bacterium | reverse complement strand
CAGGGCCGCGACGGCCAGCAAGACAGCAGGGTGTTGTCGTATCATGGTCTTTGATATCTTTTGGCTGTGAAAAAATGCCAATTGGCGGTCAGCAGGAGCGCGGCCATAAGGCCTGCACACCTGCCGGATTGTTGCCGAAGACAGCCCGGGATCCCGGTGGAGAACCCCGCTTTGCGGGGTCTGCAGGTCAGCCTAGGCTGCGCCCCACATCCGTGATAGGTGCAACGATGAGAATCTTTGCCAATTGTATCACAATCAAGACGATAAACGGCGAGAAATCGATCCCTGAAATGGGTGGAATAATGCGCCGCGCCGGGCGCAGCACGGGTTCATTGAGGCTATAGAGCAGGGCGGTGAGCGGGTTATATTGATGCGGTCCCACCCAGCTGAGGATGACCTGGATCAGAATCGTCAGCAAATAACAGTTGAGAATCAACGAAATCAGCGCTGCCACCGAGAGCACCATCAAGGTGCTGACATGGATGCTCTTGCCGATGGCCATAAAAGTCAGCAGCAAGGCCAGCACCTGGACAATCAGCAGCAACACTACCGACGCGAAATCAATGCCGCCCCAGCCGGGAATGATGCGCCGCAGGGGTTTCAGGGGTGGGTTGGTGACCTTGACGATGAACTGGCTGACCGGATTATAAAAATCGGCGCGCGCCAGCTGTAGCAGAAAACGCAAGGCTACCAGCACCAGAAAGACGGTGGATACGGCATCGATCAGATAGGCCGAGGCATTGGCCATATAAAGGTTATCCATGTGCTTTCTCTCCCAGGATCGTGGCCAGTTCAAGGGCGCGCTGCTGGGCCGCCTTGAGGGCCTGCTCGAAAAGCGTGGCCAGCTGGCCCGCTTCCAGTACTTCGATGGCGCGTTCCGTGGTGCCGCCCGGTGAGGTGACATGGCGGCGCAGGGTGGCGGCGTCCTCGCTGGTTTCCAGGGCCATCTTGGCGGTACCGATAGCGGTTTGCATGGTGAGCAGCTGTGCGGTCTGGCGCGGCAGCCCCAGTTCACAGCCGGCATTTTCCATGGCCTCCATAACCAGCAGAAAATAGGCGGGACCGCTGCCGGACAGTGCGGTGACGGCATCCATCTGGGCCTCATCATCCAGCCACAGGGCCAGGCCCACGGCGCGCATGATGAACTCAGCCGCATCCCGCTGGGAGCGATTGACCCGCTGATTGGCATACAAAGCCGTCGCCCCGCTTTTGACCAGGGCCGCAATGTTGGGCATGGCCCGGACGATCGGGG
>CAZFJS010000166.1:0-2491 GCA_964519605.1 uncultured Gammaproteobacteria bacterium | reverse complement strand
GTCGCCCCGCTTTTGACCAGGGCCGCAATGTTGGGCATGGCCCGGACGATCGGGGTTTTGCCCCCTAAGCAGTTGTTCAGGGTGCTGATCCTAATGCCTGCCGCAATGGTGATGATCAGGCTGTCTTGTTGTCGGAGCTGCGTCGCCAGCTCGCTGGCGACGTCTTTCAGAATCTGGGGCTTGACGGCCAGCAGTACCACATCGGCGTCTGTCGCTGCAGCGCTGTTGTCGGAGTAGACCTGTACCCCGGAATGCGCTGCCAGTGTCTCGCGCTGGTGCGCATCAGGGTCGGCAACCCGGATATTGGCCGGGTCATAACCATCGGCCACCAGTCCGCCGATGAGGCTGCGTGCCATGTTTCCGCCGCCGATGAAGGCAATGCTTTGATTTTTCATTGTTGTCTGCCTGGGTTCCTGCCTGTTCTAAAGCTGTATGATTAAAAGAATAGGGTTATTAAATACGGCCGGGCCAGGTGTGTAAAGAGTAAATCAGTATCCTTGCCTAAAAACAACGGCTGGCTGATTCGCCGACAGCTAAGGGCATCGGCATTGATCAGCCTCCTAAAGCGTTTTACTGCTGTTCCGTTAACGCCCTCTCAGTCAGGAGGTTTGGGGTGAGGGCATCCCTCGCCCTGGTCTTGCGCCAAAAAGCGCGCTACCAATGCGCACAATAGTCGCACCTTCGGCGATGGCTGCCTCCAGATCCCCGGACATGCCCATGGACAGGGTGTCCAGCGGAAGGCCCTGGTGGATGAGCTTTTCCTGGAGCTGTCGGAGCTGGCCGAAAAAGACGCGCTGCCTGGCCGGGTCGCGGGTCGGGGCGGGGATGGCCATCAGGCCGCGCAGACGGAGTCGCGGCATGTCTGCAACGGCTGTGGCCAGGGCCGGTGCGGCGATGGGGGAGACGCCCGACTTGCTGGTCTCGGCGCAGAGATTGACCTGGATACAGACATTGAGCGGGGGGTGCTCAGCAGGACGTTGCTCGTTCAGCCGGCGCGCGATCTTTTCCCGGTCGATGCTGTGTACCCAGTGAAAATGGGCGGCAATCTCGCGGGTCTTGTTAGACTGGATGGGACCAATGAAATGCCACACCAACGGATGTCCTGCCAGGGCCCTGATTTTTGCCAGTGCCTCCTGCACATAGCTTTCACCGAAATCATGTTGACCGGCCGCAAAAGCGGCCATCAGATCCTCTGCCGGACGGGTTTTGCTCACCGCCAGCAGCCGCACGGTCGCGGGTGAGCGGCCGGCAGCCGCCGCCGCTGCCGTGATGCGCGCGTTAACCCGGTGGAGATTATCCTGTAGCAGGGGGCCGTTCACGACAGCGCACGCCCTGGGCGGGGGCTGTACGGGGGGCAGGTGGTTGGGAGGAGCCGCCAGTGTCCGTGCCGCATCTCAAGATGTCCGTTCAATGGCCGTTAGTTGATGAGTGATCAGGAATCCAGCGTGATGCTATTCCTGGATAGTGTGCCACAGTTTCCGGAGGGGAGTTAAATGGATGTTGCCGAATTACTGGCATTCAGCGTAAAAAACGATGCATCAGATCTACACTTGTCCGCCGGCTTGCCGCCCATGATCCGGGTGGACGGCGATGTGCGCCGTATCAATGTGCCTCCACTGGACAACAAGACGGTCCAGAACATGCTCTACGACATCATGAATGACAAGCAGCGCAAGGATTTCGAGGAGAAGCTGGAGACGGATTTTTCCTTTGAAATACCCGGCATGGCGCGTTTTCGTGTCAATGTGTTCAATCAGAACCGCGGGGTTGGCGGCGTGTTTCGTACCATTCCCTCTACCATTCTGTCACTGGAGGAACTGGGTTGTCCCGCAATCTTTAAGGATATTTCTGAATACCCGCGTGGCATCGTCCTGGTGACCGGTCCTACCGGCTCCGGTAAATCCACTACCCTGGCGGCCATGCTGGATTATAAGAACAATAGTGAATTCGGCCATATTCTGACCCTGGAGGACCCCATCGAATTTGTTCATCAGAGCAAGAAATGCCTGGTGAATCAGCGTGAGGTCCACCGCGACACCCTGGGTTTCAGCGAGGCCCTGCGTTCCGCCCTGCGTGAGGATCCCGATATCATTCTGGTGGGTGAAATGCGTGATCCGGAAACCATCGGTCTGGCCCTGACGGCGGCGGAGACCGGTCACATGGTCTTCGGTACCTTGCATACCAGTTCCGCCGCCAAGACCATCGATCGTATCATTGATGTTTTCCCAGCCGCCGAAAAGGAAATGGTGCGCTCCATGTTGTCCGAATCCCTGCGCGCCGTCATATCCCAGACCCTGCTGAAAAAAGTCGGTGGCGGTCGCATCGCCGCCCACGAGATCATGATCGGCAACCCGGCGATCCGCAACCTGATCCGCGAAAACAAGATTCCCCAGATGTATTCCGCCATCCAGACCGGGCAGTCCGTCGGCATGCAGACGCTGGATCAATGCCTCGCCGAACTGGTGGCCAAGGGGCTGATCAGCAAGCAGAA
>CAZFJS010000165.1:0-3871 GCA_964519605.1 uncultured Gammaproteobacteria bacterium | reverse complement strand
AATTCCGTGGGGGCGCGGATCAATGTGGTGGCCAGTGGCCTGCCGCCGGGGCTGGGCGAGCCGGTATTCGACCGCCTGGACGCCGATATCGCCCATGCCTTGATGAGCATCAATGCGGTCAAGGGGGTGGGGCTCGGGGCTGGTTTCGCCTGTGTCGAGCAACAGGGCACCGAGCATCGCGATGAGATCACGCCGGCGGGCTTTCTCAGTAACCACGCCGGGGGGGTGTTGGGTGGCATCTCCAGTGGCCAGGATATTCTGGCCAGTATCGCCTTGAAGCCCACTTCCAGCCTCAGGCTGCCGGCCCGTAGCGTGAACCGTCAGGGCGAAGCGGTGGAAGTGATTACCAAGGGCCGTCACGATCCCTGTGTGGGTATTCGCGCCACGCCGATTGCCGAAGCCATGCTGGCCATCGTGCTCATGGATCACCTGCTGCGGCAGCGGGCACAGAATGCCGGGGTGGTGTCGGCGACGCCGGTGATACCTGCTTCATCGCCCTCAGACAGCAAGTAAGTATCCGCTTGCAGTTCTCACAGGTCACCTGACAGGGGCAGCTGATGTATTACCGCCTGTCGGGGTTTTACCTGTTTTACTTCGCCGCCCTGGGTGCGCTGGTACCCTACTGGGGACTGTATCTCAAGAGCCTGGGGTACAGCCCGGAGCAGATCGGTGAATTGTTCGCTATTCTCATGGCCACCAAGATGCTGGCGCCCTATCTGTGGGCCTGGATCGCCGATCATACCGGCCGTCGTATATTCATTGTTCGCCTGGTCTCATTACTGGCCCTGATAGCCTTTGCGGTTATCTATCTGGGGGATGGTTTCTGGTGGTTGGTCCTGGTGATGATGGTCTTCAGTTTTTTCTGGAATGCCGCACTGCCGCAGTTCGAGGCCATTACCATGAGCTATCTGGGGCGCGATACGCACCGCTACAGTGTCATTCGCCTGTGGGGCTCAGTCGGTTTTATTGCTTCGGCGGCGGGGCTGGGTTATGTCCTGCAAGGCCAGGGGGCAGGGATACTGCCGGATGTCATGGTGGTGCTGTTGCTGGGGATCTGGTTGAGCAGCCTGCTGGTACCGGAACAGCCGCTGTCTTTGGAGCATCACGGTAGTAGTTCGATACTGGCGGTGATACGCCAGCCTGCGGTGCTGGCGCTGCTGTTGATCTGTTTCTTGATGCAGTTCAGCCACGGTCCCTATTACACGTTTTATTCCATCTATCTCGAGGCGCACGGATATTCCCGGATTGCGATCGGCCAGCTGTGGGCCTTGGGGGTGCTGGCGGAAATCGGCGTATTTCTGATTATGCACCGTCTGTTGCCGCGTTTCGGCGTGCGGGTCCTGCTGTTGCTGAGTCTGTTACTGACGACGGTACGCTGGCTGTTGCTCGCCCTGTTTGTTGATGATGCCCCGTGGATGGTGGCCGCGCAGATCCTCCATGCCGCCAGTTTCGGTGTTTATCATGTGGTGGCCATTACGCTGATACACCAGTTTTTTCCGGGGCGGCATCAGGGCCGGGGGCAGGCCCTTTACAGCAGTCTGAGTTTTGGCGCCGGTGGTGCGGCGGGTAGTCTGGTCAGTGGTTACAGTTGGGCGCATTTCGGACCGGAAAGCAGCTATCTGCTGGCCGCCGCCGCCAGTGCCCTGGCAGCCTGGATTGCCTGGTACAGCATCCGCGGCTACGATGGCAGGGGCAATGGCTGAGCGCTGAACGGGCAGCTTATGAGGATGGAGACAGTGAAACAAAAGCTACAGCAGGGGCGCCGGCACCATGAGGCAGGAGCACTGCAGCAGGCGGAAGCCTGTTATCGGGAGGCCCTGAAAGCCCAGCAGGAACATCCCGAAGCGCTGTTCCTGCTGGGGGCCCTGGTACATCAGCAGGGTCGCAGCGAGGAGGCGGTGGCGCTGCTTCAGCGTGCATTGCAACAGCTCCCCGGCAATATTGCCTGCCTGTTCACGCTGGCGAATGCCTTACGGGCCCTGGGCAGGCTGGATGAGGCGGTGGCTGTCTTTCGTCAGGTAATCGGGCTGAGTCCTCAGGCGCATCATGCCTGGTGTAATCTGGGCGAGGCCCTGCGTGCTCAGGGAGAGACTGAAGAGGCGATTGCTGCCTACGTCAGGGCGCTGGAGATTTGTGGGGATTTTGTTCCGGCACTGCAAAATCTGGCGAATATCCGCCTGGCGGAGGGGCAGCATGCCGCGGCGGCAACGTTGTACCGCCAGCTGTTGCGCCACCAACCACAAGTGGTGGGCGCGTGGCTGAGTCTGGGCGATGCTTGCAGCGGGCAGGGCAGGCTGGATGAGGCCTGTGAGGCCTATAGACAGGCACTGTCCCTGCAGCCGGGGCTCACCGACGTCTGGGTGAAGCTGGGCGATCTTTATGATCAGCTGGAGCGCCTGGATGAAGCGGTTGCGGCCTTCAGGGAGGTACTGACGATTGAGGAACAGCGCGTCGATGTGTGGATCAAATTGGGGCAGGTGGAGGTGCTGCGAGGCCGGGGAGATGAGGCGCTGCTTGCCTATCAGCAGGCGATCCACTGGCAGCCTGACTGTGCCGAGGCCCATTATTTTCTGGCTAGCAGCCTCTCGGGACAGGGGCGTTTTGATGAGGCGGTGGCTGCCTTTCACCAGGCCTTGCGCTGTAAGCCCTCATTAACGGCTGTCTATTATTCGCTCTCCCAGCTGCGCAATTACCGTTTCAGTGAACAGGATGCGCGGCAGATGGAGACACTGAGCCAGCAGAGCGATTTATCTGAAGAGCAGCAGTTGTTTCTCGATTTCGCCTTGAGCCGCCTGGCTGAGCAGCGGCAGCGCAATGATGAGGCATTCCGTTATCTGACGGTAGCCAACCGGCTGGCCCGTAAACAGACTCACTATGATGCCGACCGTATGGCGGCTTTTTTTCAGGATACCCAGGCGGTATTCAGCCGGGAATTTTTTGTCCAGCGGGCAGATTTCGGCCTACTGGACAGGACGCCAATCTTTATCGTCGGCATGATGCGCTCGGGTAGCTCGCTGGTGGAGCAGATCCTGGCAAGCCATCCGGATGTCCATGGGGCTGGTGAGCTGACGGATCTTAAGCAGATCATCTTTTACTTCGACGGGGTATTGAACCTGCAAGCCTACCCCGACCAGACGCCTGATCTGGATGCCGAGCGGATTGCCGCCCGTGCCCGGGAATATCTGCGGCGGCTGCGGGAACGGGGGGGTGAGGCCTTGCGTATAACGGACAAGATGCCGGGCAATTTCCGTTACCTCGGTATGATACGGCTGATGTTTCCCCAGGCGAAAATCATCCACTGCCGTCGCCATCCTCTGGATGTCTGTCTATCCTGCTACCGGCTCTATTTCTCCGGTGCTCATCCCTATGCCTATGATTTAAGGGAGCTGGGGCATTACTATCGATTATATGAAGGCTTGATGCAGCACTGGCATGCGGTCTTGCCGGGATATATTCACGATGTTCAGTATGAGGCGCTGGTGCTGGATCAGGAGGCTGAGACACGGCGTCTGCTGGATTTCTGTGAGCTGCCGTGGCATGCGCGCTGTCTCGACTTTCATAAATCGGAGCGGGCGGTGATGACAGCCTCCCTGTCGCAGGTTCGCGAGCCGATATATCACAGTTCAGTGCAAAAATGGCAAGCTTATGAAGCCCATCTTGGACCATTGATTGAGGCATTGGGCGGCAATCCGGAGTCGGGGGGAGGCGGAGTTTGACGTCACAGAAAGCCCAGCGTATCATGCACAACCTTACGCTTGGTCGGGCAGGATTTGCACGGGCGCACGCTGCTGATTCGGGGTATAGCGCAGTCTGGTAGCGCGCCAGCTTTGGGAGCTGGATGTCGGGGGTTCGAATCCCTCTACCCCGACCA
>CAZFJS010000164.1:0-3883 GCA_964519605.1 uncultured Gammaproteobacteria bacterium | reverse complement strand
GCGGCGGTCAGCGCCATCGCCAGGGCACCCCAGAAACTCACCCGGCTGGCGCCGACGATCATGCTTGCGCCACCCGCGCGGGCCGCGAGCGCACCCAGAGCCGCCAGGGACACCAGGGACAGGCCGGCGACCAGCGGTATCAGCTTTTCTCCTGTAGCGGAAAACGTTGCCATCAGCGGCAGGGCCGCACCGACGGTGAAGGTACCCGCCGAGGCGAAGGCCGCCTGAATTGGCCTTGCCGAGACCCGCTCGAATATACCCAATTCATCTCTTGCATGGGCACCCAGAGCATCGTGGGCCATCAGTTGCCTGGCGACCTCCATGGACAGATCAGGGGCCAGCCCACGCTCCTCATAAATGTCGGCGAGTTCCTGCTGCTCAAGTTCAATATCATCCTGCAGGTGACGCTTCTCAAGCTCAATATCAGCCTTTTCCGTATCGGACTGGGAACTGACCGACACATATTCACCTGCCGCCATAGACATGGCCCCGGCGACCAGACCGGCCACCCCGGCCAGCAGTATGTCCTCATGTGCGGTATGCGCGGCAGCGACGCCAATCACCAGACTGGCTGTTGAAACGATCCCATCATTGGCGCCCAGTACCGCAGCGCGCAACCAGCCGGTACGATGGGACCTGTGGATTTCATTATGACTCATGCGGTTTTACTAAACGATAAACAGGCAGCCGACGATTGCAGCACTTCACTTTCATCATACCGGCGCAGGCTGAAGCCCAACAAGCTACAGACAGAAGAAGCACAGGATTCCGGGGTTAGGCTACGCTGCGGTCACCATGACAACCCTCAGCGCTGCCTTAAAGAATGCCGGGGATAGATTGCCCATCTCCCCCGGAATACTTTGCACGGGTATTCCTTTATACATGTCCGCAAGCTAACCTGTTGTCCTATGCATGTCAATTTACAGCCGCACCGACCTATAAGTTCCTGACTGGCCGATGCGACATTATCTCTACAACCGCAGCGTGCTCTCCTGGGCATTATACGACTGGGCGAATTCTGCCTATGCCACCACAGTCATGGCCGGTTTTTTCCCGGTTTTCTTCAAGGCCTACTGGAGCACGGGCGAGACCGCAACACAGAGCAGCTTCCAGCTGGGCCTGGCCAATGCACTGGCCAGCATGGTGATCGTGATCCTCGCCCCGGTGCTGGGCGCCATCGCCGATGTGGGCGGCGTGCGCAAGCATTTTCTGGCCCTGTTTGCCCTGCTGGGTATCGTGATGACAACAGGACTGTATTTCATCGGCCAGGGGGAGACATTGGTGGCACTGGCCTGTTTTAGCCTGGCCAGTATCGGCTTTTCCGGCAGCATTGTATTCTACGATTCGCTCATCGTATCGGTAAGCGATGAGGCACATTATGATATGACCTCGGCGTGGGGCTATGCGCTGGGCTATCTCGGTGGTGGCCTGCTGTTTTCCGGTACTGTGGCGATGAGTCTGTGGCCGCAGACTTTTGGCCTGGCCGACCAGGCTGCAGCAGTGCGCCTGTCATTTCTGCTGGTAGCCGTCTGGTGGCTGATATTTTCCATTCCCTTGCTGCTATTTGTGCCGGAGAAGGATGGGCATGGACGGGCATCACTGCCAAAGGTGATCGCCGGTGGATTCCGGCAACTGGCGCACACTGCTCGCAAGGTACGGCAATTGCGCTACGTGTTTCTGTTTCTGCTGGCCTACTGGTTGTATATCGACGGCGTGGATACCATCGTGCGCATGGCGGTTGATTACGGCATGGCGCTGGGATTTTCCTCTGACAATCTGATCACGGCCTTGCTGATCACACAATTCATCGGTTTCCCCGCAGCCATCGGCTTTGGCATGCTGGGCAAGCGCATCGGTGCCAAGCCGGCGATTATGCTGGGTCTCACAACCTATTTCATCGTCATCGTCTGGGCCTATTTCATGGACCAGGTCGCCGAATTCTATGGCATTGCGGTGGTCATCGGCCTGGTGCAGGGTGGCGTGCAATCGCTCAGCCGTTCTTTGTATGCGCGCCTGATCCCGCCCGAACAGTCGGCCGAATTTTTTGGCTTTTACAACATGCTGGGGAAATTCGCTGCGATTCTCGGACCGCTCCTCATGGGCGCTGTCGGCCTGCTGACAGGGAGCTCGCGCCTGGCTATTCTCTCTATCAGTATTTTTTTCCTGGCCGGTGGACTCCTGTTGTGGCAGGTGAATGTAAAATCCGCCCAGGCAATGGTGCAGCCATCCGGCTGAACTTTGTCATCACGGTGAACTTACTCGTATATGCTGAGCCACGAAGAAATAAAAAAGTTTTATGATGCCTTTGGAAAAAGGCAGGACAGACAGTTCTACGAACGGGCCGCCCTCGACAGGCTCATGGAATATAGCCTGCTGACTGAAGCGTCTGCGGTCTTTGAGCTGGGCTGTGGAACCTGCAAATTTGCCTATCGGGCCTTTGCAGAGGCGCTGCCGGCCAGGGCGCATTATGTCGGACTGGACATCAGCACCACGATGCTCGATTTATGCAGGGAACGCATGCGACCGTTTTCCGATCGGGTGGAACTTAAATTGACTACCGGCGAACTGCCCTTTGATATGGCTAATGCATCGGTGGATCGTTTTATTGCCTGCTATGTGCTGGATCTCCTTCCTGAAAAGGAAATCAGTGCAGTGATTGCAGAAGCACATCGCATGCTGAGCAGTAATGGCTTGATCTGCCTGGCTGTCTTGACGAAAGGCATAAACAGACGCTCCAGGCTTGTCACCGCGATATGGACCACCCTGTTCAAAATCAGGCCCGCCCTTGTCGGCGGCTGCCGCCCGATCAGCATAGGCCACTATATCGACAGCGCGCGCTGGAAAATTACGCATCACGAAACCATTGTCTCTGCCGGAATCGCATCCGAAGTGCTCACGGCACGCAAACGATAGCGCCACCCATTCTATGCAGCTCAACACCCTGTGGCCATTGAGTTGGCAACGCTGGATCCAGCCCTATGCTGGAAAGATTGCCGGGCCATCCTGATGGAACAGATGCAGTGCAGCACCCTCTATTTTGATGCCCACCATCTCGCCAGATCGCAAAGGCGCCCGCATACCGACGCGGGCACAAAGCCGCAGGTTTGGCGCCCATGATGCATCCAGGTAAACCAGCCGTTCGTAACCCAGCACCTCGACAGCCGAAATTCTTGCGGCAGGCCCTGCGGCCGTAGATGAATCCAGCGTCAAAGCCTCTGGCCGCACCCCCACCCACACAGTCTCCCCGGCATGGGAGGTCAGTACCTGCTGTGTGGCGGCGTCCTCCGGCACCGGCAGCGCGAAACCTTCACACTGCAGGCACAGTCCATCGTGACCATGCCTGAGCTGTGCTGGAAACAGATTCATCCCGGGACTACCGATGAAACCCGCCACAAACAGATTGGCCGGACGATCATACAGCGTTTGTGGCACCCCTACCTGCTGTAGCCGACCCTGATGCAGCACGGCGACCCGCGCACCCAGGGTCATGGCCTCCACCTGATCGTGGGTGACATAGATCATGGTCGCATGCAAGCGCCGCTGCAGGCTTGCGATCTCACTACGAATCTGCACCCGCAGTTTGGCATCCAGATTCGACAGCGGCTCGTCCAGGAGAAAGGCATGCGGCTCCCGCACCAGCGCCCGCCCCATCGCCACCCGCTGACGCTGACCACCCGAAAGTTGTGCCGGCTTGCGTTCCAGAAACTCGCCCAGTTCAAGCGCCGCAGCCACGTCCTGAACCCGGCCTTTGATCGCGGCACGCGACAGCCCGGCCATCTTCAGCGGAAAGGCCAGATTGGCGCGCACACTCATGTGCGGATAGAGGGCATAGTTCTGAAACACCATCGCCAGCTTACGTTGGCGGGGTGACAGTTCATTGATC
>CAZFJS010000163.1:2392-3890 GCA_964519605.1 uncultured Gammaproteobacteria bacterium | reverse complement strand
GCATGAAGAAAATGCAGCAGACGATTAACCGGATTCCTGGCCTCGGGAAGAATTTTCCCACGGATAAACCAGCCCATTAATAAAGGCACCAGCGTCACTGACAGTATTGCTGCCGCCGCCATGGCATAGGTACTGGTAAAAGCCAGAGGACTGAACAAACGCCCTTCCTGGCCCTGCAGGGTAAATATGGCCACGTAGGATACCGTGATGATCAACAGCGAGAAAAACAGCGCCGGCCCCACCTCCATGGCGGCAGCGATCACCGCCTGCCAGCGTTCCGGAATCGTCAGTAACGCCCCTTTTTTGTCCCCGGCACTCTCCAGGTGTTTATGGGCATTCTCGATCATCACGATGGCACCATCCACCATGGCGCCGATGGTAATCGCGATCCCGCCCAGAGACATAATATTGGCGTTGAGTCCCTGCCAGCGCATGGCGAGAAAGGCCATCAGGATACCGATGGGCAACGCCACAATGGCCACCAGGGCGGAACGGGCATGCAACAGAAAGAGTACGCAGACAATGCTGACAACAATAAACTCTTCCATCAGCTTTTCACTTAAATTGTCCACTGCCCGCTCAATGAGCGCACCGCGATCATAGACCGGCACAATCTCCACCCCGGCAGGCAAGCCTTTTTGCAATTCCGCCAGCTTTGCCCGTACCCCTTCAATCGTTTTCAGGGCATTCTCCCCATAGCGCATGATCACTACACCACCGGCCACTTCACCCTCGCCGTTGAGTTCCACCACACCACGGCGCAACTCAGGCCCCAGGTGGACATTGGCCACGTCCTGCAGACGAATGGGGGTCCCATCCTGATCTACCCCTAAGGGAATACTGTTGATGTCGTCGATGGAACGCAAATAACCTCGGCCGCGCACCATGTACTCGGTCTCGGACATTTCGATCAACCTGCCGCCGACATCGTTGTTGGAACGCTTAATGGCCTGGCGCACCTTGCTGAGGGAAATGTTATAGGCCAGCAAGGCATTGGGGTCCACTTCCACCTGATACTGCTTGACGAAGCCCCCCACTGCGGCCACTTCGGAGACCCCCGGAACGGTCTGCAGCGGATAGCGCAGATACCAGTCCTGCAACGAGCGCAGCTGCGCCAGATCATGATTCCCGCTACGATCTACCAGGGCGTACTCATAGACCCAACCCACCCCCGTGGCATCAGGCCCAAGCGTGGGATTGACGCCCTCGGGTAGCCGGTTACCCACATAGTTGAGGGCTTCCAGCACCCGGGAGCGGGCCCAGTACATATCCGTACCATCCTCGAAGATAATATAGACAAAAGACAGGCCAAAAAAAGAATAGCCCCGCACCACCTTGGCAAAAGGCACCGACAACATGGCCGTGGTCAAGGGATAGGTTACCTGATCTTCCACAACCTGGGGTGCCTGCCCGGGGAACTTCGTGAAGATGATCACCTGCACATCGGAAAGATCCGGTATGGCATCCAGCGGCGTGGTTTTGACGGCCCAGACCCCGG
>CAZFJS010000163.1:0-2292 GCA_964519605.1 uncultured Gammaproteobacteria bacterium | reverse complement strand
GGTGCAAATTTTCCGGGGGCGCGCACCACAAAAACCTGGGCCCGGCTACCGGAACGCACAATGGCTTCGCTCGGCACCGTCAGGGCATTCACCTGACGGCTGGCATGGATACTGACATCCGCAAACATCTCCGGCTTGAGCAAGCCCTCCCGGTTTGCAAACACCATGCGCGCCTTGACAGTACGTGTCTTGGCATCCAGGTAAGGATAGATATAGGTAATCCGACCATGGAACGCCCGCCCGGGCACTGCCGCCACCCGCATCACGGCTTCATCCCCCACCCGGACCCAGGGCATTTCATTCTCGAAAACATCGACATAGACCCATACCCATGACAGATCGGCCAACCGGTACAACTCTGTCCGAGGGGTCACAAACTGCCCATCACGCACCCCCACATTGATCAGCACACCGTCGAAGGGAGAATGGATATGCACGTTCTTCATAATCTCGCCGGTTTTTTCCAGCTTGCGGATCTGGTGTTCCGGCATATCCATGAATTCCAGGCGTTCCCTGGATGAGCGCACCAGATCGAAGGCGCCCTCACGGATATCCTTGAAGGGTGATTTCTCCAAGGCCTTGCGGTTTTTCAGGGCCAGCAGGTATTCTTCCTGGCTGGAAACCAGCTGCGGCGAGTAGATACTCAGCAGGATTTCATCCTTCTTGACCTTTTCACCGGTCTTGTCGACCCGCATGCGCTCGATCCAGCCCTCGATCTTGGGATGCAGGCGCGCCAGGTGCTCTTCATCGAAGCCGATCCGTCCAGCAGAATGCAGGACCCGCGACAGGGTCTGTCTTTTGGCTGTGGCGGTGCGCACACCAATGTTCTGCACCGTCACCGGGTCAATGCTTACAGTACCCGCAGGGGCCTTACTGCTTTGCCCCGCATCGGCATACACCGGTATATAGTCCATACCCATTTCATCCTTGACCGGTGTTGGCGAAGTGATCTCCGGATTCATGGGATGACGATAGAATAACGGTTTTCTGGCATCCGGCTTGCTGCTCGTTTTCATGTTCTGCATTGGCTGCCGGTTAGCCCACCAATAACCACCACCCAGTCCTGCCGCCAAAGCGAGAATGACGGTAATTGAAATGCCTGTCTTATTCATAAACTGTCTCCTTACCAACAGCGGCAGTCAGCCTGGCAAGGGCCTGATTAGCCTCGCTCAGTGCCTTCCAGTACTGGGTTTCATAATTGAAAAGCGTAATCTGGGCACGTACCAGATTCAGAAAATCGACCTTGTTAACCTGATAACCGGCACGCATGGAAGCAACGGTCTGTGTCGCCTGGGGAATGATGCCATCCCTGAACAGTTCCACCTGCCCGCGTGCCCGTTCATAATCCGCCAGCGCCGTAGAAATCGCCGTCTCCACCCGTGAACGTTCATCTGTCAGGGCATAGCGCTCCCTGTCCAGTTCGCTGGTACGCTGATCGACTTTTTTGTCCAGACGCGATGCGGTGTGGATGGGCAGATTCATACTAAACATAAAGGTAGCGAAATCCGCCCGATTGTTGCCATCCGGGTTCACACCCCTGCGAAAACCATAAGCCGCTCCCAGCCGGAAATCTGGATAATAGTCTTTTCGCGCCAAATCCAAACGTGCCCGTGCGGCCGCGATCCGTTTATCGAGGGCCGTAAACAGGGGACGCGATTCATCAGCCAGGCGATAAAGCTGCGCCTCCACCAGGGGACGGGGCAAGCTTTCTTTTACCTTTTCAGCCAACTGCACCGGCCTGTTGACCGCTTGCCCCAGCAGGGCGTTCAGACGCGCCGCCCAGCTGCGGCGGGCGCCTTTAAGGACGATCTCCTTGTCCAGCAGTTTGGACAATTCCACTTGTGCCAGCAGGACATCCTGCTGCAAGCCTTTCCCCACCTTGTATTTGGTCAGTGCGATGGTCACCAGTTGCCGCAACAGCGCCTGGTTACGCTGAACAATCTCCAGCGAGCGATCCAGATAAAAAATCGTCCACCACAAGGTCTTCACATCACGAGCAAGACGAAGGCGCATTTCATCCACCTCCTTACTTGCTACCGCAGCCTTGAAAGCGGCAACTTCCTCCTGCAAGGCCAGCTTGCCGGGAAAGGGCAGCATCTGGGTGATGCCGATCTGTACCTGGGTCATGGCCTCCTGACTGAGGGAAAAGGTATCCACCGGCAGGTTCATGATATTGAACAACAGCCGGGGGTCCGGCAGGGTGCCCTTCTGACCTGGCACCTGTTCAAGTGCGGCCACCCTGGCCTCGATGACCGCCAGGCCGGGATTGCCCTGCAGGGCGATCGCCACAGC
>CAZFJS010000162.1:0-3914 GCA_964519605.1 uncultured Gammaproteobacteria bacterium | reverse complement strand
CGCTGCTGATGAAGTGGCGCGGCTGGCCGATTTTCTGCTGGTGATGGCGCAGGGATGCATCCAGGCATCCGGGCCTGTCGGCGACATGCTGACCCGCCTTGATTTGCCACTGGCCTACCGTAGCGAGGCGGCAGCAGTGATTGAGGTCACCGTGAGCGGCCACGATGACCGCTATCATCTGACCCGGCTCGATTTTCCCGGTGGCTGTTTTACCGTGCCCCGTGAGGCGCTCGCTATCGGCAGCCGGGTGCGGCTGCAGGTGCCTGCACGTGATGTTAGCATCACCTGCGAGCACCAGCGTGGCACGAGCATTCTCAATATTTTCCCCGTGCGGGTGGTGGCGCTGGCTGAGGAGGGGGCTGCGAGGGTGATGTTGCGTCTGGATGCCGGCGGGATTCCTCTGCTGTCCCGCGTGACGCTTAAGTCCGTTAAGGCGCTTGGGCTGGTGCCCGGATGCCGGGTATTTGCCCAGGTAAAGAGTGTCGCCTTGCTGAATTGAATTGCCCGGATTTATGAAACTATGTTAACAGCCGCTGTAAAAATCAGCATACTCTGGTATCATTGTACTAATTACTGCTGGGTTCCGGGTGCCGAAGGTCACTCGCGGATTGCAGCGGTTTCTTTATATGGTGCTGCCAGGCATGATTGTGCCGGATACCCGGGGAATGGTCAGGCAGTCACGGCCGCCAAGCTTAATAGATAATCATTTCATAGACTTAATCATATGTTAGGGGGTTTTGATGTCTGATTCATGGGACAAGCAAAAGAACGGTGACAATAGCTGGGGCCTGCCTGAAGGCATGGACCCGATGAAGACGATGCAGGTGGCTTCCGCCTATTGGCAATCATGTGTGCTGCATGCCGCGAACCGGCTTGATATTTTTAATAAACTGGATGGTCAGCCCAAGGATCTGGACACCCTGACCCAGGAGACTGGAGCCGACCGCCGTTGCCTGGGCGCCTTGCTCAGTGCCCTGGTGTCAATTGATTTTCTGGATCGTGACGGTGATGTCTTTATGAACAATCAGTTCAGCCAGACCTTTCTGACGAATTCCAGCAAATTCTATCAGGGTGGCATTGTCGGCATGTTTGAAAACTGGTACGAAGCCTGGGGTGGTCTCTACAACACGGTCAAGACGGGCACCCCGTCGGCACTGATGCACAAGGAATACTCCGACGAGGAAACCCGCGACTATATGATGGGGATGCATAATCGTGCCCTGTCGCAGGCGGGTGTCCTGACCAGCATGATTGATCTCACCGGCAAGAAGAAACTGATGGACGTGGGCTGCGGCCCCGCCACCTTTTCGGTGAAATTCTGTGAACGTTATGAAGGGCTTAATGCCGTGGCCATGGATCGCGAGCAGAATCTGCAGATCGCGCGCGAGATCGTTGATCAATTTGGCATCCAGGACCGGGTGGAACTGCTGCCGGGTGATTACAATACTGACAGTCTTGGTGAGGGCAATGATGCCATGCTGCTGTCCTCCATGACCAACCAGGAATCGCCGGAGAATATCAGGAAGCTGCTGAAGAAATGCTATGATTCCATGAATCCCGATGGGGTCATTATGATTCAGGAGCAGCTGCTGGATGGGGACAAGAAGGGCCCGGTGCTGGCAGCCTTGATCGGTGTCAACCAGATTATCAATACGGTTGCCGGTTCTTCCTATTCCACAACGGAGATGGAAGATATTCTGCGTGAGGTCGGTTTTAAAGATGTCGAGTCACGCCAGATGGCGCCGCCCAGTCCCTTTGTGATGGTGACGGGTTACAAGCGCTGAGAATGAAGTTCAATTGACCTGCCGGAGGCTAAGCCCTATGCATGTTGGACAAGCGGATATCGGTCTGATCGGTCTGGCCGTCATGGGAGAGAACCTGGTTCTGAACATGGAGAGTCATGGCTATACGGTCGCGGTGCATAACCGTACAGCTGAGAAGATTGACCATTTCGTCAATGGCCGCGCCCGGGGCAAGCAGATCGTCGGCTGTCCCGATATCGCTGATTTTGTCCAGGCGATCAAACGCCCGCGCAAGATCATGCTGATGGTCAAGGCGGGGGCGGTGGTCGATCATTTCATTGAACAGCTTATCCCATATCTGGAACAGGGTGACATCATCATCGATGGTGGTAATTCCCATTACCCTGATTCCACGCGCCGGGCCAGGTCTCTGGAAGAAAAGGGACTGCTTTTTGTGGGGGCCGGTGTTTCCGGTGGTGAGGAGGGCGCCCTGAACGGGCCCTCAATCATGCCGGGGGGCAGTACTGCCGCCTGGCCAGAGCTAAAAGAGATCTTTCAGTCCATCGCCGCCAAAGTAGATGGCGAGCCTTGTTGTGACTGGATCGGTGCGGATGGCTCCGGGCACTTCGTCAAGATGGTCCATAATGGCATCGAATATGGCGACATGCAGTTGATCTGCGAGGCCTATCAGATCATGCGGGATGTGTTGGCTATGACCGCTGATGAAATGCATGAGGTTTTCAAAAGCTGGAATGAAGGTGAGCTGAGCAGCTATCTCATCGAGATCAGCAGCGAGATCCTGGCCTACAAGGATGAGGACGGGGCACCGCTGGTAGACAAGATATTGGACACTGCAGGTCAGAAAGGCACGGGTAAATGGACAGGGATCACCGCACTGGATCTGGGGGTGCCACTGACGCTGATCGGTGAGGCGGTGTTCTCACGCTGCCTGTCGGCACGCAAGGATGAGCGCGTGACCGCGGCCCGCTTGCTCAAGGGGCCGGAGGCGCACTTCACAGGGGACCGCAAGCAGCTATTGAGTGATTTGCATGATGCCCTGTATGCGGCAAAAATTGTTTCCTATGCGCAGGGCTATGCCTTGTTGGCACAGGCCGCAGAGGAGTTCGGCTGGTGTCTGAATTACGGTGGCATCGCGCTGATGTGGCGGGGTGGTTGCATCATCCGTTCGGTATTCCTGGGGAAAATAAAGGCGGCCTTCGATCATCAGGAGAATTTGCAGAACTTGTTGCTGGATGATTTCTTTCGCGAAAAGATCGCCAGTTGTCAGGCGGGTTGGCGGCGGGCGATGGCGACGGCACTGTCAGCGGGTGTGCCTGTGCCCAGCATGTCTTCGGCCTTGTGTTATTACGACGGTTACCGTACCGCGCGTCTGCCTGCCAATCTGTTGCAGGCCCAACGCGACTATTTCGGTGCGCATACCTATGAGCGCCTGGACCGACCGCGGGGGGGATTCTTTCATACGGATTGGACCGGCCATGGTGGTGGGACCGCTTCAACGACCTACAACGTCTGATTGCCACCTGAAAAAATGCGGCATCCCTGCCGCTTCATGCCATCCTTGATGGTCCTCGATGATCAGTGTTCTCCACAACACTTAGTGCTGTTTTCCCGCTTTATCTTTATGATGGGCTGCTTCCAGGCTGTGGTCATATTCAAAACCTGCCTCCGGCGTGGGCTTGTGCCCCATTGCAGCGTCCACCTCATACGGGAAGGTACCACACTCATTGTGGCTGCCCGCTTTCAGGCTACAGGTCCTGGCATTGGCCATTTTGTAGAATGGATCCCAGCCCAGGATTGCCGTTAACAGGGGATAGACGGAAGCAATGACCAGAAATCCTTCCCACCAGGTAATAAACGGGGTAACAGTCATTTCGCCGATGCCGATGCCCAGCATTACGGCGCCGATGGTAAAACGCAAGGCTCGGTCCATCAGGCCCTCATTTTGGACTACTTCCAGTTTGTCGATTGTGTGTGCCATGATTCTCACCTCCTTTGAGTCTATATTTTTACTCCTGCTATCCCTCGGGGATAGCGCTTGTATTAATCAGAACATAAGGGGTGTTGGGTTTCAGTAACAAAGTCACATGTCTCTGTCAGCTGATGATGTCAGGATGGCGGCGCTGCAGGGTCTCCGGTGCTGATGCGACCTAT
>CAZFJS010000161.1:0-3931 GCA_964519605.1 uncultured Gammaproteobacteria bacterium | reverse complement strand
AGATTAAAGGTAATTCCAGTTACAGATTGTCAAAGGCGCCGCTGTCCTTGCGTTCACAACCCTTCCGGGCAACAGACCGGATCGAAGCTTTATATCGCTGACAAACAGCGGATCAAACTTCGCTAAAACTGCAGCGAGATTCGCACAACAGCGGAGAATTGAACGCGCCTTTTTTTATCCAGAATTGTTATACATCAAATACACCTTTAGTGCAAGACACCTGACAGGCCTGTTAAAATGGGTGCCTGAACACAGCATTACCCACCCAAAAGTGAAGCCGCCCGCAGCAGGGCCACCACACTTTTAGCATCATTCAATGTGCCGTCATGGGCCCAGCGCAGTGCCTTTGACCAGGGAAGCCAGTGCTGCTCAAAGACTTCGTGCTCTTCAGGCACACTGTCGACGGGCTGCAGTTCAGAAGCCAGAAACAGCCAGATGCGCTCATCGAAAACGCCCGGGGATGAGATCATCTCGCCCAAAGCACGCCACTTGTCTGCCTGTACACCCGCCTCCTCTGCCAATTCCCTGCGGGCAGTTTCCAGGGGCGGCTCCTGATTGTCGATCTTGCCTGCCGGGAGTTCCCAAATCCAGCCACCGACTGCATGGCGGTACTGGCGCAGCAGACAGACCCGCTCCCGGTTATCCAGGGCCACCACCGTAGCACCACCGGGATGGTGCACGATCTCCATCGCCAACTGTGCACCATTGGGCAAGACTACGTTTTCCACGGTCACGCTGATAATCCTGCCCTTGAAAACCGTGTCACGCTCGCTGTTCATAACGAAACTTTCCGCTATCTGTCTTTCCCGGCCTGATACAGATCGGCGCCAATGCGTCGCAGCCCGGCACGGGCGCAGTTCTCATCCAGATGGGCACCCGGTGCACCACCCACACCGATGGCGCCGACGATCTCGCCGGCAATACGAATAGGCAGACCGCCCCCCAACATCAGGATGGACTCATTCATATCACTCAGCCCCTGAAGCTGTGGCCTGCGGGCAATCAGTGCCGCAAATTTTGCCGTTGGCCCTTGCAGACTGGCGGCGGTATAAGCCTTGCGGCGACTGCTGTCAAGCGTATGGGCACCCGCACCATCATCCCGCATCTGCAGTCTGAGCACACCATCCCGGTCAACTACAGCCACACTGACCCGGTAAGACCCGGCGCGACATTGATCCAGGGCCGCCATGACCGCCTGTCGAGCCAGGTCGAGTGGCAGCACCGCCTGCCTGGGTAAGGCTTCCGCCGCCAGCACCGGCCCCAATAGTGACAGGCAAAGAATACCTACGAAACAAGAAACAGTCGTTTTCATCATTACCCCCGCTGTGTTTCCGAACAAGCTATCTGCCTGCGGATCTCGAATAGACAGATACCAGTGGCCACCGAGACATTCAGGCTGGCCATACCACCGGCCATGGGGATGCTGACCAGCCTGTCACAACACGCTCGGGTCAGGCGCCGCAGGCCCTGCCCTTCTGCCCCCATCACCAACACCTGTCCACCGTTCAGCTGGGCATCAAATATAGCGGTGGCGGCGGTACTGTCGGTCCCGGTTACCCACAGCCCCAACGCCTGCAATTTTCGCAGACAACGTGCCAGATTGGTTACCTGAATGAAGGGCACATGCTCCACTGCACCGCTGGCCACTTTGCGCACGACCGGTGTCAGTCCCACCGCCCGGTCCCGGGGTGCGATCACCGCGCACACACCGGCGGCATCAGCGCTCCGCAGGCAGGCTCCCAAATTGTGAGGATCCTGCACACCGTCCAGGACCAACAGCAAGGGCGGCTTCCGGCTTTGTACCAGCAAATCTTCCAAATCAGCTTCCTGCCACTGCCTGCTCGCCTGCAACACTGCCATCACCCCCTGATGACGCATACCCCCGGAAAACTCATCCAGCGCTACATGGGTGGTGTCGACGATAGGGACATGCCCGGCCACTGCCTGGCGGCGTAGCGCGGCCAGACGTTTATTGGTGCTTCCCGCCAGCCAGATTTCCTGAACATCGGCAACATTTTCCTGCAGCGTGGCGGAAACCGCATGCACACCGAAGACCCTGCTGCCAGCAAGCTCCCCCGACATCAGCCTTTATGATCCGTCTTACAGCGCATCATTTTTTCCGTTTCGGACCCCGCTTCTTGCGGCCACTGCGCTTTGACGCATGGTGCGTTTTTCCGGCCGTTTCCTGCTGCTTACGCGCACCTGAGAGTACAAAATCAATTTTGCGTTCATCCAGATCCACGCGCGCCACAACCACGCGGATACGGTCAGCAAGGCGAAAACGCTTCCCGGAATGTTCACCGCAAAGCAGGTGTTTTGCGGGATCAAAATGGTAGTAATCATTGTCCAGTGCCGTGACATGTACCAACCCCTCCACATAGATATCATCCAGCTCGACAAACAAACCGAAACCGGTCACTCCGGTAATGATGCCGGGGAACTCCCCCCCCACCTTGTCCATCATAAATTCGCACTTCAGCCAGGAAATGGCCTCGCGGGTTGCCTCGTCGGCACGGCGCTCTGTCATTGAACAATGATCACCCAGGGTCTGCATATCTGTCGGGCGGTAAACAAAGTCGACCGGATCACCTCCAGCCACACGGTGGCGGATCGCACGGTGGACAATCAGATCCGGATAACGCCGGATCGGTGAGGTGAAGTGGGTATAGGCTTCCAGCGCCAAACCGAAATGGCCGGTATTCTCAGCACTGTACATAGCCTGGCTCAGACTGCGCAGCAACACAGTTTCCACCAGATGGCGGTCCGGGCGCGCCGCCAGAGAAGCCAGCAGGCAGGCATAGTCCTTGGCACCAGGTCGCTCACCGCCACCCAGCTTCAGTCCCAGTTCACCCAGAAAGGTGCGTACATCATCAACCTTATCCGGCGACGGCTCAGGGTGAATACGGTAGACAGCGGGGATTTCCCCTGCTAAGAGATATTCTGCCGCGGCAATATTGGCGGCAATCATGAATTCCTCAATCATACGATGGGCATCGTTGCGCTCTACCGGCACAATCCGGCTGATTTTGCGCTGTTCCCCGAATACGATGCGAGTCTCCATCCGGTCGAAATCAATAGCCCCGCGCTGCTCACGCGCACTGCGCATGGCCTGATAGAGATCGTTCAGATTGCTTAGATGAGGCAACAGCAACTCATGGCGCCGTTGCAATTCAGGATCATCCGCAAACAGCATGGCCGCCACCTCATCATAAGTCAGGCGGGCATGAGAACGGATGACCCCATCGAAGAAACGATATTTTCTGATCCGCCCGGCAGGGGTAATCAACAGCTCGCAGGCCAGACAGAGACGGTCCACCTCGGGTCGCAGAGAACAAAGGTGATTGGAGAGGATTTCCGGCAGCATAGGAATGACCTGCTCAGGAAAATAGACAGAATTGCCTCTGGCCAGCGCCTCTTCATCCAGCGCTGTACCGGACTGCACATAAGCTGAAACATCGGCAATGGCCACGATCAGCCGCCAGCCTTTAGCATGAGGTTCACAAAAAACGGCATCATCAAAATCACGCGCATCCTCACCGTCAATGGTGACCAGTGGCAGGTCACGGAGATCTTCGCGCCCGGCCTTGTCCTGCTCATCCACCTCGGTGGGAAAATTTGCGATATGCTGCTGCACTGCATCAGGCCACACATGAGGCAATTCATGCGCACGAAGGGCGATCTCCACCTCCATCCCCGGGGACATATGTTCCCCCAGCACCTCAACCACCTTGCCCACGGGTTGCGCCCGACGACTCGGCTGCTGAAGCAGCTCAACCACGACAATCTGCCCTGAACAGGCTTCCCCCTGCTGTCCGGGTGGTACGATGATATCCTGGCTGATGTTTTTGTTGCTGGGCGCCACGATCCCTACACCTTCCTCCTGAAAATAACGCCCCACCAACTCGCGGGTATTGTGCTCCAGCACCTCGAC
>CAZFJS010000160.1:0-4021 GCA_964519605.1 uncultured Gammaproteobacteria bacterium | reverse complement strand
TCTTCCATCAGCCCCATGAGGGCGGCGAAAGAAGCCGGCATCTGGGCGGTGAAGTCATGCCGTTGGCCGTCGGTGCCGTTGCTGGGGTCGTCGTCGCTGTCCAGCCAGCTTTGCATGGTGCTGGGCACTGCGGTGGTATCTCGGGTGTAACTGAAGCTGCCACCGCCATTCAGGATGCCGGCGATCCAGCTGACGGCGACGGTCTGCGGGATCGGCCAGTTGACCGTGTTGCCGCTGAAGTCGCGTTCTGTGCCGATGCCCTGGCTGGCGAGCATTGCGGCTGTAGTACCCGGACCCATGGTGCTGGCGACTGCGGTCAGCATGGCGGTGATTTCGCTGCTGCTGGACTGGATCGCCGTCTGGAAAGCACTCCATGAACTCTGGAAGGCTGTATCCAGCGCCGTCTGAATCTGCTGCTCTGTCACACCGGAATTGGCCGTCAGGTAGCCCTGTGGGTCCATGAAGTACTGGCCATACTGCGTGTCGATCGCCTGCTGCGCGGTGACGAAAGTCTGTACGGCACTGTTGAAGCGGTCGATCAGCGCCTGGCTGCCCCCCAGGGTTGCCAGCGCCGCACTGTATTCCGTCTTGAGGGCGACGGAAGCAATGCGGGTAGAGAAACCACTCACGGCGGCGTTTACGGAGTTCTGAAAGCCGGTGGACAGGGAGCTCATCGCCGCGTTCAGCCCGGTGGCATCGCCTGCCGCATCGAAGGCGGCCAGCAACAGCTGCGGATCGACGCCGGCGGCAGTGCCCGCATCGATCATAATATCAGCCATAATGCCGCCGGCCTTGGCCAGATCATCATCATTGCTGTTATCCACCGCCTGCTTGAAAAAGGCAACATAGTCCGACAGGTCTTTGGTGCCCGCTGCGGCGTTATAGACAATGCGGTCCTTGAAGGTGTTCAGCGCGCTTTGGCTGACGCCGTGGGCCAGCAGGAAGGCCTCCATGCCATCGGTACCCAGGATGGCTGTGGCCATCATGTCTCTCAATCCCGGAATATCACCACTGGCAATGTTCTGGGAGCGGATGAACACCAGTCCAAAGGCCGCGGCCAGGGGATCATCGGTGCTGTTGCCGGTCATGGCGGCGCGCAGGGCTGCGGCCTGGACATCCGAGAGCGGATTGACCCCCACCTGATTGGTAGCGCTTGCCCCCGGTGCTGGCGCAATCCCCTGACGTACTATGTTACCGCTGCTGTCCTTGATCTGCAGCAGCACGAAATGGGTCTGGCTGGCATCGGGCAGGTTGCTGAGGCTGAAGGCAATCTTGCCATTACTGTCGGCGGTGGCGCTGGTGGAACTCAGGCTGGTCAGCGAACCATCGCTGTTGATCTGGGATACTACGACCGTATAATTTTCTCCTACGGTCAATGCCAGCGCGGGCGGCAGGTAGCCTGTAGTCAGCGCCGCGGCCAGTCCCATGCCTGCCAGCAGGCTGTGAGCATGATGTTTCATATAGGCAAATAATTTCTTCATTGCTGATCTCCCTTAACTCGCGCTGCCGGAAATACCGCCGGAGGAACCGGAAGCACCTGAGGTGGTGGTTGAACCGGATGAGCCGCCGCCACAGGCGCTCAGGCCCACTGACATCATGAGGACCAGCAGGATTGCCGCCAGACCGCCAACAAAGATTTTTCTCTTCATAAAAGCCTCCCATGGGTTTTTTCAATGGACCAACAGGCTGTTGTCGGTCTTCCAATGGGAGTTTTAACGGTTGCGGATGGAATATCTTTAGGAAAATGCTGATGGCCCTGTTTCAGGGATGATCCGCTGTTCAGCTCAGCTTTTTTGATCTTTATGGACGACTCACTGCATTGCGACGACGGGGATGGAAGTCATCAGCAATCCTGCGCCCGATTTTACGGTGCGTTGCCAGGCTGCGGCATGTAGAATAGATACGGCCTGTCAGCTTGTCTTGTGGGCAATGCAGAGAGGTGGACATGGAGCCACACCTGGAAGACACATCTGGTCGAGTTTCGGGGGTGATCCGCTATGAGGACAATCAGAGTTTCCTTGGATGAATCAATACTGGAGCGAGTTGGTAGCAGGGCTGGCGCCCTATACGCCGGGTGAACAGCCTAAACAGGGCGGGCTGATCAAGCTCAATACCAATGAAAATCCCTATGGCCCCTCACCGCGTGTGCTGACGGCGCTTAAGGATGAGGTGGCTGACAAGCTGCGGCTTTACCCGGACCCCGAGGCCGAGCGTCTCAAGGCGGCAGTGGCGGAATATTACGGTTTACAGCAGGCACAGGTTTTTGTCGGCAATGGTTCCGACGAGGTGTTGGCACATGCCTTTCAGGCCTTGTTAAAACATGAGCAGGCCCTGTTGTTTCCGGATATTAGTTATTCTTTTTATCCGGTTTACTGCCAGCTTTATCAGATAGCCTTTGTGCAGGTGCCGCTGAACGACCGCTTTGAGATCTGTATCGAGGACTATCAGCGGCCCAATGGCGGTATTATCTTTCCCAATCCCAATGCACCCACCGGGTGTTTGTTGCCCCGGGATGATATTCAAAGGCTGCTGCAGCAGAATCGACAATCGGTGGTGGTGGTCGATGAGGCCTATATCGATTTCGGTGGCGACACGGCAGCGGCGCTGGTGAGCCGTTATCCCAATCTGCTGGTTGTCCAGACGCTCTCCAAGTCACGTTCGCTGGCTGGCTTGCGGGTGGGTTTTGCCCTGGGGCATGAGCAGCTGATTGAAGCGCTGGAGCGGGTCAAGAACAGTTTCAATTCCTATCCCCTGGATCGCCTGGCCATCAGCGGGGCGGTGGCGGCCCTGGAGGACCGGGATTATTTCGAGGAAACCCGGGCTAAAATTATACGTACCCGGGAGTGCCTTGGCACTGATCTTGAGCAGCTCGGTTTTAAAGTGCTGCCGTCGGCGGCCAACTTCATTTTTTGCCGTCATCCTGCTTTTTCAGCGGAAGTGCTGAGCGCTATGCTGCGGGAAAAAGGCATTATTGTCCGTCATTTTGCCGGTGGACGAATCGGGCAGTATCTGCGTATTACGGTGGGTACCGATGAGGAATGCCGCATGCTGGTGACCGCCCTGGCGGATTATTTGCGGGAGGCGGTGCCGGAATAAGGGTGGTGTCATGAGTGTTAACAGGCCCTAAGTGCTATTTTGTCATTTCCTTGTCCCGCGCGGCATTTTTCTGCGGCATTAATTGCGTGGGAAAGGGTGGGTTATTTTCCCCGAAATAGAGGGTGCGATGAGGGAAGGGGATTTCGATGCCTGCAGCGTCGAAGGCCTTTTTAACACGGCGTAGATATTCTCTGCCGACCTCCCACTGTTTGATCGGCTGTGTGCGCAGACGCCCCTTGATGATCACCGCGGAATCATCGAGTTTGTCCACACCGAAGACTTCGACATCATCCAGCATGAGGGGGCCGATGGTGGCGTCGGTGCGGAGTGCCGCACCCACCTCTTTCATGAGGGCGATCACCCGGTCGGTGTCTTCTTTGTAGGCGACGCCGATCTCAAAAACGTAGGCAGACCATTCGCGTGTCATATTGGCCAGCGTGCTGATGGTGCCATTGGGGAATACATGGACCACACCTGCCAGGTCGCGTAACACGATGGTGCGCAAATTGATTCTTTCCACCAGACCGCCGGTGCCGTTGATGATGGCCACATCGCCGACACGTGCCTGGTTTTCCAGGATCATGAAAAATCCCGAGATTACGTCCCGCACCAGATTCTGGGCACCGAAACCCACCGCCAGTCCGATAATGCCGGCGCTTGCCAGGATCGGCGCGATATCGATTCCCAGTTCTTTGAGGATGGTCAGCAGACCGACCACCCAGATAATAATACTGAGTATCTGGCGCAGCAGGCGGACCAGGGTATCCACTCTTTTGGCCGCTTCGGTGTCGTGTTCATCTGCAGATTCAGCACGCCGGGCCAGGTTGAGATTCAGGCGCCGCATCAGCACTTTGAGGACAGTGCTGGCGATCCAGATGGCGATCAGAATGAACAGGATACGCAGGCTGCTGGCAGCCAGGCTCTG
>CAZFJS010000159.1:0-4022 GCA_964519605.1 uncultured Gammaproteobacteria bacterium | reverse complement strand
GCCAGGCCCGGCTACAGTGGCGTTGCCCTGTATAGCCGCCAGGAACCAGAGCGGGTGATCAAGGGGCTGGGCTGGCCCGACATGGATGCCGAGAGCCGTTTCATCCAGGCCGATTTCGGCCGTCTGAGTATCATTTCCCTTTATTTGCCCTCTGGTTCCAGCAGTGAGCAGCGTCAGACGGTGAAGTTTGATTTTATGGAACGCTTTGACGCGGTTTTGAAAAAATTTCGACGGCAGCGACGAGAATACATTATCTGCGGTGACTGGAATATCGCCCATAAGAAAATCGATATTAAGAATTGGCGTAGTAATCAAAAGAGCTCGGGCTTTCTTCCGGAGGAGCGGGCCTGGATGGATAAATTATATGATGATCTGGGATATGTGGATGCCTTTCGTATGGTGAATCAGGAGGAAGGCCAGTATACCTGGTGGTCGAACAGAGGGCAGGCCTGGGCGCGAAATGTCGGCTGGCGCATCGATTATCAGGTGATTACACCGGGTCTGAGAGACAAGGTTGGTGCGGCGGCAATCTACAAGGCGCAGCGTTTTTCCGATCATGCCCCGCTGATTATTGATTATCGAGGGCTCAGTTGAACATTGTCCTGCCTGATGAGTAAACCGCCGGGCAGCGCAGTCATGAAATTGTCATAAATTTCGCCTAATATTCTGTCTACATTGCCTTATTGGACCCAGGTTTACTGTGAAATATAAAATTTTACTCGTGGAAGATGAGGCGCCGGTACGGGAGATGCTGAAATTTGCCTTGGGTGATGCTGACTATGAGGTGGTGGAGGCCGCTGATGCCAGCAGTGCATTGACCCTGTTGAGAAAATATCTGCCGGATCTGATTCTGCTGGACTGGATGCTGCCGGGGATGAGCGGCATTGAATTCATGCGATACCTGCGTAGAGATGCCTCATTCCGCCTCATTCCTGTCATTATGTTGACCGCACGCGGTGAGGAGGAAGATAAGGTACAGGGGTTGCAGGAAGGTGCGGATGATTACCTCAGCAAGCCTTTTTCTACCCGGGAACTGCGCGCCCGGATTCAGGCTGTGTTACGTAGAGTAGCCCCGAGCGATGATGAAGGTCTGCTGCAGACGGATGACTTGTGTCTGGATTCCACCGCTCACAAAGTGACCATCGCGGGGGCTGAGGTATCCCTGGGCCCCACCGAGTTTCGTTTGTTACATTTTTTTATGAAAAATCCGGAACGGGTCTTCAGTCGTGAGCAGCTGCTGGACAATGTCTGGGGCCGTAACGTCTATGTGGAAGAGCGCACGGTAGATGTCCATATTCGGAGGTTGCGCAAGGTACTGGCGGCCTTTTCCTGCCAGCACTATGTCCAGACAGTCCGCACGGTGGGTTACCGTTTCTCCGCCAGGGCTTCTTCTTGAAATCTTGCTGGCTTTACGAGTTGCGTCTGGTTTTTCTGGTTGTGGTATTGGGCCTGTTAAGTGGTTGGTTCCTGGGGCACCTGTTGTTGGCTTTGCTGGGCACCCTGCTGGTTTACTTTTTATGGCAGGTCTATGCATTGCGGACATTTTTTCGTTGGTTATACCGTGGCGATCCAGATACCCCGCCCGTTTTGGGCGGGGTATGGGCGGCACTGGCCGAGCGGGTTCGACAGCAGCATGATAGCTTCCATAGAAAAGAACGACGGCTGCGGGATTTATTGCAGCGCTATCAAGCCACTGCCGCTGCGGTACCGGATGGCATTGTGGTATTGCAGCCGGAATATACCATCGACTGGATGAACGGGGCGGCGGCCGCCTATCTGGGGTTGAAGCCGGAGGAGGATGCCGGGCAACGCATCGAAAATCTGGTGCGGCAGCCGAAATTCATTGACTATCTGCATGGCGGAGATTACCGCCAGCCACTGGAACTGTCCTGTCAGCCCCGTCGAGAGGGGATGCTGGAACTACACATCGTCCGCTATGGCCAGGGTCAGCTGCTGCTGGTGATTCGGGATGTGACCCGGTTACAGCGGCTGGAGGCCATGCGGCGGGATTTTGTCGCCAATGTATCCCACGAACTGCGGACCCCGTTGACCGTGATCAGCGGCTACCTGGAGGCCATGCAGGAGAATATCGGTCAGTCTTCCTTGCAGCATACGGCCCTGAGTACCATGAGCCAGCAGGCGGAGCGGATGATGCATCTGGTAGACGATCTGCTGCTGATCTCAAAGCTGGAAACCGGGGTATGGCCTGCCGAAGAAACGGTGGTGAAGGTGCCGCACTTATTGCAGACCCTGGTACGCGAGGCCGGGTTGCTGGGTGGCAACAAGGCGCAGAAAATCAGCCTGGATGTCGATGAACGCCTGTTTCTCCGCGGTCACGAGCGCCAGCTCTACAGCGCCTTTCTCAATCTGGTCAGTAATGCTGTCCAGTATACCCCTGCCGGGGGGGAGATTTCGCTGCGTTGGTACCGGGACCCTCAGGGCGCTCATTTTGCAGTGCGAGACAGCGGTATCGGTGTCGCCTGGCAGGATATTCCACGATTGACGGAACGTTTTTACCGGGTGGACCGGGGTCGCTCCCGGGCGGTAGGTGGCACCGGTCTGGGGTTGGCCATCGTCAAGCATGTGCTGAACCTCCATCAGGCTGTGCTACAAATCGACAGCGCCCCGGGGCAGGGTAGCCTCTTCCGCTGCGATTTCCTGTCCACGCGTATTGTAAGTCCCGAAGGGCTGGATGATGTGTCATAAAAGCTTCATAAAAGTTTAATGTTTGTGTCATAGCGGGTGGGCAAACTGATGTCCGTTGATCGCGTGAGTACGTCGGCTTGCCTAGGCGGCGGACAGAGATAAGCTAAGCAACGCCTTAGCCAACAGTGGGTAGTTTTATTAATCTTGAATGGAGAAGAACCGAGCATGAAAAACAAATCGATCGCGCTTGCAGTTGCTGCAACATTGGGAGGGCTGGCGGTCATGCCTGCCAGTTATGCCGGCGGTGTCACTTTTCGCGACGGCGATAAATATATGAAGCTGGGGGGCCGGGTGCAGATGCAGTATCACTACTCAGACCCTGATAGCGGTAAAAATGGCCATGATGTCATCTTGCGACGTCTGCGTCCCTATATCGAGGGCAGTGTTCATCCCGACTGGAAGGGCAAGTTTCAGTGGGATATGGGTGATGCCAGCGATGGTAACGAGATCGCCATCAAGGATGCCTACATGGAATATACTGGCGTCAAGAACCTCAAGGTCTATCTGGGTAATGCCTATTTCCCCTTCTCACGCGAGGATATCACCTCATCCAAGCATCAGCAGCTGGTAGAGCGGACCTTCGTGGGTGATCATAACTATGGCTCTCCCGAGCGTAATGTGGGTATCCATCTGCACGGCCAGAATGGTGACAAAAAGATTACCTGGCGGGCCTCCTTTGCTCAGGCGGCAATCGATCCGAGCAATAAGAAACTGGATTTTGATACCCCGGTCAACAAGAATTCAGATTTCAACCTGGGTTGGATCTACGGCGGCCGGGTCAGTTATCACCCCTTTGGATTCCTGAAAATGTCCCAGGGCGATTTCAAGCGGGAGCAAAAGGCCACGATCAGTGTGGCGGCGTACAAATGGAACAATAATGATGATGTGCAGAATCTTTCCAGCTCCACTTCAACGACGGTCGATACCGGGGCGGCAGCATGCCCGGCGGCCTGTCCAGTCACCAGCGTAACAACCACCTCAGCAAGTACCAGTGATGTCGATGACGTAACCGGTTATGAAATCAGTGCAGCCTACCGTAATATGGGTATTTCTATCGATGCGGAATATAACCGTTTCGATGCCACGCTGAAAAACGGTACCGTTACCAGTGGCATTTACAAGAAGGGAGATACCACCCTGGAAAACTGGTCAGTAGAGGGCGGTTATATGGTGATTCCCAGCAAGCTGGAGATCGTTGCCGGTTACCAGAGTCAGGATGCCGATGGTTATGACGATCAATGGACACGGGCTTCGGTAGGTGTCAACTGGTTCGTTGCCAAGCAGGATATCAAATACCAGCTGACCTATCGGCAGAG
>CAZFJS010000158.1:1892-4070 GCA_964519605.1 uncultured Gammaproteobacteria bacterium | reverse complement strand
TGCGCCTGCTGGAACGGGGCGATACGGTCGTAGGCATCGATAATCTTAATGATTATTATGATGTCACCCTGAAACAGGCACGCCTGGAGCGCCTCAAGACCCACAGCGATTTCATTGATATCCGCGCCAATCTGGAAGACCGGGAAGCCATTGCCGGAATTTTTGCTGAACACCGTCCTCAACGCGTGGTCAATCTTGCTGCCCAGGCAGGGGTGCGTTATTCCTTGCAAAATCCGCACGCCTATGTGGATAGTAACCTGGTGGGCTTTGTGAACATCCTCGAAGGTTGTCGTCATCAAGGTGTCGAGCATCTGGTCTATGCCTCCAGCAGCTCGGTTTATGGCGCCAACACCCGCATGCCCTTTTCGGTGCATGACAATGTGGACCATCCGGTCAGTCTCTACGCCGCCAGCAAAAAGGCCAACGAACTGATGGCGCACACCTATAGCCATCTCTACCGACTGCCGACCACCGGGCTACGCTTCTTTACTGTCTATGGCCCCTGGGGCCGCCCCGACATGGCGCTGTTTATCTTTACCCGCAACATTCTCGCCGGCAAGCCGATTGAGGTCTATAACCATGGCCGTTGCCGGCGGGACTTCACCTATATCGATGATATTGTCGAAGGCGTCGTGAGGACACTGGATAAGATCCCTGAGCCCAACCCACTCTGGTCAGGAGAAGACCCTGACTCGGCCTCCAGCCAGGCACCCTATTGCCTCTACAATATCGGCAATAACCAGCCGGTCGAACTGATGCGTTTTATAGAAATACTCGAAGATTGCCTGGGCCTGAAAGCACAGAAAAACCTGCTGCCACTTCAACCTGGCGATGTGCCCGCCACCTATGCGGATGTCGATGACCTGATGAGGGACGTGGGCTTCAAACCGGCGACCTCAATAGAAGACGGTATTGCACGCTTTGTAGAATGGTACAAGGATTATTATAAAATCAGGTAAAAGAGCGAAGAGTAAAGAGTAAAGCTTGAGCTGCGCCCCACACAGTGGCGCAGCCCATCAACAAACTTTCCTCTTGTATCTTTACTCTTTTCTCTGCATTTTCTGCATTTAATTAATCCGCGGATCCAGCTCACCTGCGGCATAGCGCTTGAACATGACTTCCAGGGATGCCGCTGTGATTTTGGAAGCATGCCCGGCACTGCCGAAGGCCTCGTAACGCGCCTTACAGATTTCCATCATCCCTTTGGTGGCTTCCTTGAGGAACTTGCGGGGATCGAAGTTAGCAGGGTTCTCGGACAGATGGCGACGAACGGCACCGGTAGAGGCCATACGCAGATCGGTATCGATATTCACCTTGCGTACCCCGTGCTTGATACCTTCCACAATCTCTTCCACTGGCACACCATAGGTCTCACCCATATCACCGCCATAGCTGTTGATAATTTTCAGCCAGTCCTGGGGCACTGAAGAGGAACCATGCATCACCAGATGGGTATCGGGGATGCGGGCATGGATTTCCTTGATGCGATCAATTGCCAGGATATCGCCGGTGGGCGGACGGGTAAATTTATAGGCGCCATGGCTGGTACCGATGGCAATCGCCAGGGCATCCACCCTGGTGGCCTTGACAAAATTGGCGGCTTCTTCGGGATCGGTCAGCAACTGCTCCTTGGTGAGCTTGCCGGCCGCACCGGAGCCATCTTCCTCGGCAGCCTCGCCGGTCTCCAGAGAGCCCAGGCAACCCAGCTCACCCTCTACGGTCACACCACCGGCATGGGCCATTTTGACGACTTCCGAAGTGACCGCCACATTATACTCATAGCTGGAGGGGGTCTTCATATCCGCCATCAGAGAACCATCCATCATCACGGAAGTGAAACCACTCTGGATGGAACGCAGGCAAATCGCTGGCTCGGAACCATGGTCCTGGTGCATGGCCACAGGGATATGAGGATACATCTCGGTGGCTGCGATGATCAGGTGGCGCAAAAAGGGTTCACCAGCATAACTGCGGGCACCGGCTGATCCCTGCATGATTACGGGGCTGTCCACGGCATCGGCGGCCTGCATGATGGCATGTACCTGCTCCATATTGTTGACATTGAACGCGGGCAGTCCATAACCATGCTCCGCCGCATGATCCAGCAATTGACGCATTGAAATCAGGGCCATTGTTTTTCCTCCGACTTATCGATTGTTAATATTTTGTATTTTTAGC
>CAZFJS010000158.1:0-1792 GCA_964519605.1 uncultured Gammaproteobacteria bacterium | reverse complement strand
CATAACGGCACTGGGAAAGCCCCACACCCGGAGTGAGGGAAAAATCAGTATTCTCCGACGCACACGATCTTCATGGTATTGGTCGCGCCATGGACCCCCATTAAATCACCTTTCGTGATAATCACCAAGTCGCCGTTCTCCACCGTGCCCTGGGCAACCAGTTCGTCCAGCACGGCCTTGTTGATCTCAATATGGCTAGACGTCTCCGAAATCTCGAAAGCCATGGGATAAACCCCTCGATAGAGGGTCACTTTCTTGCGCGTCTCGGGGTGTTTCGTCATGGCATAAATGGGAATCCCGGAACTGATACGCGACATCCAGCGAACCGTGTTGCCGGATTCCGTCAGGGCGGCAATAGCCTTGACGCCCAGGTGATTCGCGGTATACATGGCCGCCATGGCAATGGCCTCATCCACATTGTGGAATTCCGTCTGCATCCGGTGCCTGGAGATGGTAGCACCGGTCTGCTTTTCAGCACCCAGGCAGATGCGCGCCATGGCCTCGATCACCTTGACCGGATAATGACCTGTCGCGGTTTCGGCCGACAGCATCACAGCATCCGTCCCATCAAGCACCGCATTGGCGACGTCAAAAACCTCGGCACGGGTCGGAATCTGACTGTCCACCATGGACTGCATCATCTGGGTAGCGGTGATGACCACACGATTCATGGTGCGTGCCTGGTGAATCAGCTGTTTCTGCACCCCGGGCAGTTCGGCATCACCGATCTCGACGCCCAGATCTCCGCGGGCAATCATGATCACATCACTGGCGGCAATGATCTCTTCAACACTGGCCAGAGATTCCGCCCGTTCGATCTTGGCAACAATGCTGCCCTGCCCACCGGCATCCCGTAGAATGCACCGGGCCTTATGGATATCTGCGGCATTACGGGGAAAGGAGATGGCCAGATAATCCACATTGAGCTTTGCCGCCACCTTGATATCTTCACCATCTTTTTCGGTGATCGCGGGTGCGGAAAGCCCCCCTCCCTGACGGTTAACCCCCTTGTTATTGGATAAGGCGCCACCGACAGTGACATGACAGCGGATTTCGTTATCGGTCACTTTGTCCACAGACAGGACAATAGCACCATCATCCAGCAACAGAAAATCACCCACATTGACATCACTGGGCAAGGCCTTATAAGTCAGCCCAACACGCTCCTGGTTGCCCGCATCCTCCGGACACTGGGTATCCAGTATAAAAGGCGCACCTTCCTCAAGATGGATGCGCCCTTCGCGAAAACGGTCAATGCGGATCTTGGGGCCCTGCAAATCCGCCAGGATGCCCACTTCCTTATTCAGCCTGGCGGCGCATTCTCTGACCGTGTTGACACGCCGGATATGGTCTTCTGCACAACCATGGGAAAAGTTGACACGAACCACATCCAGCCCCGCCACAATCATTTGTTCAATGACTCCGGGAGCGTCCGTAGCCGGGCCGAGGGTTGCTAAAATTTTTGTCCGTCTGATCATACTTAAGAAGTCTCGCTTAGAAGTTACAAGTTACAAGAGAAAAGATACAAGTTACCAGCGGTCCTGCCCTTCATCATGGCGCAACCGCTCGTACTGCTCACCATGCCGAACTCAGTCTGAATCCCAACTGGTCCCCTTTATCTTGTATCTTGTATCTTGTATCTTGTATCTTGCATCTTTCCTCTGCTCCGTTCATTTAGCCCGTTCTTCGAGCATCTCTACTGCGGGCAATTTCTTGCCTTCCAGAAATTCAAGAAAGGCGCCGCCGCCGGTAGAAATATAAGACACCTGATCGGCGATACCATATTTGGCTA
>CAZFJS010000157.1:0-4183 GCA_964519605.1 uncultured Gammaproteobacteria bacterium | reverse complement strand
ATAGCGTTTATTGCTTACTCAAGATAGATGGTTTTTACTCTGACCCCAAATACTAATGCGGGTGGTGACACCGGTCTGGCGGTCATGCATGAACACATCATCTGCCCCGTTGGTGTCACCCGCGACCAGCGTCGTGGCGCTGCTCTGAAAAACGGTCAAGCGGCCATCGCCGCTGATATGAGGCAGCCAACTGATGTGATCTGCCTGGGCGCCATCGCTGGCGACATTCACTCGCCGGGTCTCGCCGCTCTGCAGATCGTGAATAAAGACATCCTGCAAGCCATTGGTGTCGCCGGACACCAGATTCCCTGCCGCCGTTACGAAGGCCACCACATGGCCATCTCCACTGATCGTTCCCGGCCCGTTGTCCCCGTTGGCAGGCGTACCGTCACTGGCCACACCCGCCAGCATGGTGGTGCCGCTCTGCAGGTCGCGCACAAAGACATCATTGACAGCCTGGAGTCCCGGAAAGCCCCAGTTCGTAAAATTGACTGCGGTGAACGCTACAAAGCGGCCATCATCGCTGATGGTGGGCACATAGGCATAGGTGCTGGGCGCACCTGCGGCCAGATTGGTGGCGTTACTCTCAAAAACCAGGTAACGGCCATGGGCGCTGATGTCCGGATAGCGGCTGGGACCGTTGGCCTGCGTGCCATCACTGGCGACACTCACCCTGCGCGTCTCGCCACTCTGCAGGTCATGGAAGAATATGTCAGCCAGGCCATTGGTATCGTTCACCACCAGGTTGCTGGCAGCGCTCTGGAATACCACAAAGTGGCCATCATCGCTGATGGCGGATGCAGTGCTCGGCCCATTGGCTTCCGCGCCGTTGCTGTTCACACTGACGCGCGTGACGACGCCAGTTTGGCGATCCCGGACAAAGATGTCCGGCAGCCCATTTTGATCTCCCGCAACCAGGTTATCCGCAGCACTGGCAAAGACCACATAACGGCCATCGCCGCTGAGTGCGTTCAGCCCCCCAAAACTCGGAGCATTTACCTGCGACCCATCAGCCGCCAGACTGATGCGTTCGAGACTCCCGGCGCCCGCGGGCAGGGCTATCAGTAAAATCGCGATGAGTATGACACGAAAAAAAGACTGGACTGCTGATGGCCGTGCTTTCATTTTCATCCCTGAAAATAATTTCGGGTAGTGCCGATTGATTCCATCACCGTCACTCCAGCACAGGCTGGAACCCATCAAGACCAAGCATCCGGATGCCAGATCAAGCCCGGCATGACGACAATCAGCGCTTCCTCAGGTTTCTTCCCTAATAGCCATGGCGCACCACTTTAGCCAGCCTATTTCCCATATAGAAACGATGGACATAGAACGGTAAAATATCGCTTCTTTGCTGTCAAGAAGAATGTTTTCTTGATTCGCAATTCATGAGCACCGGCGATGTGCCGCTGTAATGTAGTGAATAACGGCGGATTTTATTGTATAATCGATCCTGCGCTGGACGTCATTCTCCATCGGCGCAGCACCGCAACCTAAAACATCCGCAATATTCCTTAACTCATCCGGCTGGAGGTTAATTAATGAAGGCCAAAGACCGTCGACTGGCTGAACTACGTTCAGCACTTCCTGAAATCACCCCTGCAGAGGCACTGGAACTCCAACAACAAGGCGCGGCACTCATCGATGTCCGGGATGCGGAAGAGATCGCCCAGGGCAGCCCGCTGGGTGCCCATCGTCTGGGCCGCAGTTTCCTTGAATTACGCATCGAGGATGCGGTGCCCGATCTGCAGCAGACCCTCTGTGTGATGTGCGCCGGCGGTGTCCGCTCGCTGTTCGCCACCGAGGCGTTGAAACGCCTCGGTTATCAGGATGTCCGCTCCATTGCCGGCGGCTTCAGCCGCTGGAAGAACGAGGGCCATCCTTTCGAGATCCCGACCTTTCTGAGCGCCCAGGACCGGGAGCGCTATGCCCGTCATCTGATGATGCCGGAAGTCGGCGAGGCCGGCCAGATGAAACTGCTGGACAGCAAAGTGCTGCTGATCGGCGCCGGCGGCCTGGGTTCGCCCGCCGCCTATTACCTGGCGGCTGCCGGTGTCGGCCAGCTGGGACTGGTGGACCACGATGTGGTGGATCGCAGCAACCTGCAGCGCCAGATCCTCCATACTGAAGCCCGGGTCGGCATGTCCAAGGTCGAATCGGCAAAAATCGCCCTGGAAGGGCTTAACCCGAACATCACCATCACCGGCTACGAAACCCGCCTCGACAGCAGCAATGTGGAAGAGATTTTTTCCGGCTATGACGTCATCGTGGACGGCACCGACAATCTGACCGCCCGCTACCTGATCAATGATGCCTGCGTCAAGCTGGGACTACCCAATGTCCATGCCGCGGTCTATCGCTTTGAAGGGCAGATTACCGTGTTCTGGCCCGCCTACGAAAAAAGCCAGAGCGGTTGCTACCGCTGCATGTTCCCGGAGCCACCGCCACCGGAGCTGGCGCCTTCCTGTGCGGAAGCCGGGGTGCTAGGGGTCATGCCGGGAATCCTGGGGCTGTTGCAGGCGGTGGAAACCATCAAGCTGCTACTGGATATCGGCGAACCCCTGGTGGGCCGCCAACTGCATTATGACGCTTTAAGCACCCAGTTCACCCTGCTCAAGACCCGGGCGAATCCCAAGTGCCGCTGGTGCAGCGAGGGCGCTGAATTTCCCGGCTATGAGGACGTTGCGCAGGTCTGCGCATCCAATGCCTGAAACAAGCTGCACTGCGCCGATGTAGTGCAACATGCCTGGGCAAAAGTTCCCTCTCCCCGGGGAGAGGGGACTTTTGCAACACCCTCCTTGAGGGGAGAAGGTACAAAAATAAATACGCCGCCTATAAAGCGTGGGATTCGGGACTAAGAAGCAAACTGCCTGGCCATGGCCTCCAGGCCTTCCCCGCCCTCGAAGATCCGGTTGGTCAGCGACATCACCTGATACTCGCCGATATCCAGAGAACCCAGCAGGGCCTGAGGCAGATCACTGCAGGGAGCATCGCCAATGCCCTGGGCCTTAAGCAGGCGATCCGCCACCAGTACCAGTTGGGGAAAGACCGCGTGTGGCCCCTGATAATCTTCGTCGTGATGCTCGCGGGCGGCCACCACCACCTCTTCCGGCAGGCCCCAGGCCTGCATCAGCCAGGCCCCGATCTGACCGTGCTCGGTACCCAACACCTCCAGTTCGAGCACCTCGATGGATTTGTCCGGTTCACTAACAATAAACTTGTTGAGGATCAGAAATTCCTTACGGAACAAATGGCCCAGCAATAGATGTCCGAAATTATGCAGCAAACCCGCCAGATAGGCTAAACCGGCCGGCGGTCTGGTCTCTGCCGGCAGCGCGCTGCTCAAGGCCTGAACAATGGCGGCACTGAAAACAGCATGTCGCCAGAAATGATCAAGCCCCAGGGGAATATTGCGGGGAATTCTGAAAGGCTTGGCGGCGGTCGCCCCCAAAGCGAGATTGAGTACCGTATTGTAGCCCAGCACCCGGCTGATGGCGGTATTGAGCGAATCCACCTGGCCGCGATAGCTGAAAAACGGGGAACCGGCATAACGCATCACCTGTGCGGCCAGACTGGGATCCAGCTCCACCACCTTGACCAGTTCCTTGACATGGGCGTCGGGATCCATGCTCAACTGGAATATTTTCTGGGTCATTTCCGGCATGGGCGGCAACCTGTCCAGGCGCTCGATACGCGCACGGATATCCAGCAGCGGTGCGGCCGTCTGGGCCATCCCGCCCTGGGTCAGACCCGCATGTGAAGCAGATGTATTCATCATAACTGTAGTTCGCTTTACGTTATTTTCCAGGATTTGGAGCATGGCTGCATCCAGCTCGCCCTGCGCCTCACCCAGGGGATCGGCCGACAATCATGGTAAATGAACTGCCGGGCAAAGTTTGTGACACGGGACACAGCACTTTTGTGACGGAGGCCACAATTCTCACCACCAGTGGAAACTCAGGCAAATTCCGCCTGTTCGCGCCGTCCCCCATCGCCTTCCCCCATGCGCAGCAGACTGGGGAGTAGCAGCAGGGTAAATACCGTGCTGACACTCATCCCGCCGACAATCACTGCTGCCAGACCACGATACAGCTCGGTTCCCGCGCCGGGCATCAAAAAAAGCGGTAACATACCGAAAATACTCGTCAGGGTACTCATCAAGATCGGCCGCAGGCGCATCCTC
>CAZFJS010000156.1:0-4233 GCA_964519605.1 uncultured Gammaproteobacteria bacterium | reverse complement strand
ACAATGGCCACCAGACCGGCCGGCAGCACACGCGTGAACCTGGGCAGGAAGTGCATGATCAGCATAGTCAGCAACACCAAACCCAGCATGATAAACAAGGGCGCGCCCTGCAACCAGGCCATAGTCCCATCCACCTGGCTTATCTGAAACTGATTGAGCTGCGCCAGAAAAATCACGATGGCCAAGCCATTCACAAAACCCAGCAGCACCGGATAGGGCACCATGCGAATAAATTTTCCCAGTTTCAACAGACCGAAGATAATCTGCAGCAAGCCCATCAGCACCACCGTGGCAAAAAGATATTCCACCCCATGATCGGCGACCAGCGCCACCATCACCACAGCCAGGGAACCAGTCGCCCCGGAAATCATGCCAGGCCGACCACCCACCAGCGAAGTGATCAGCCCCACCATAAAGGCCGCATACAAACCCACCAGCGGATTCACCCCGGCGACAAAGGCAAAAGCAACAGCCTCCGGCACCAGCGCCAGGGCAACGGTCAGACCGGAAAGAATGTCATCCTTGGCCCGGGCGGCATGACTATAATATAACTGAAACATGAAAACTCCTGATTTTCCCGCGGCACGCGCACCAGCCACGAGAGTAATTCGCACAAAACCACACTCAAGGAAATGCTGATTAATTCCACTTCCATCATTCAGAAGCGGGCCGGACAAAACTGCTGGATGCCGGATCAAGCCTGTGCTGAACTCGTTTCAGTATCCGGCATGACGAATAGGTCAGCGCTTTCCCTAACGCAGCGTCTGCGCAAAAAGAAAAACGGGGCGCCGATAGTATCGGAAGACTTTTGCAAAGTCTATCCCTGCTACCCCGTTAACACCCGCACCACCGTTTCTGTTACACTACGCCGCGGGTGCTGACCGGTCAGCACCCCTTGCGACAACAAGGTCGCCAGAAAAATGCTTGAGCAGTATGTCCTACCCCCGCTTAACATCCGGGCCAGGGGCTCCCGCTAACACAAGACACCTAATTACAGCCCGGACCGGGCCCGCCAGCAAATGCTGTCGCAGGGAGGGCAAAACTGGAGTATACCCAATGTCATTTGATACCCTCGGCCTGTCGGCCGAACTCTTGCGCGCCATCAGCGAGCAGGGCTACCGTGAGCCCACCCCTATCCAGCGCAAGGCGATTCCCGTCATTATGGAAGGCAAGGATGTGATGGCCGGCGCCCAGACCGGCACCGGCAAAACCGCTGGCTTCACCCTGCCCTTGCTGCAACGGCTCAGCGCAAAACCTGCCAAAAACGGGCGGCGCCCGATTCGCGCCCTGGTGCTTACCCCGACCCGGGAATTGGCGGCCCAGGTGAGCGACAGCGTGAAAACTTATGGCCGCCACCTGCCACTACGATCGACAGTGATCTTTGGCGGCGTCAAGATCAACCCGCAAATAGATAAACTACGGCGCGGCGTTGACATCCTGGTGGCGACACCGGGCAGGCTGCTGGATCACGCCAACCAGAAAACAGTGGACCTGTCTCAGGTCGAAATCCTGGTACTGGACGAAGCCGACCGGATGCTGGATATGGGTTTTATCCATGATATCCGCAAGGTACTGGCGCTGATGCCGGCGAACGGCGCCCGCCAGAACCTACTGTTCTCTGCCACCTTCTCCGCAGAGATCAAACAGCTGGCCGGCCGCCTGCTCAACAACCCCGAGCTGATCGAGGTAGCACGCCGCAACACCACCGCAGAGAATATCGCGCAGGTTGTGCATCCGGTGGACAAAAACCGCAAACGGGAACTGCTGAGCCACATGATCGGTTCACACAACTGGCGCCAGGTACTGGTATTCACCCGCACCAAACATGGCGCCAACCGTCTGGCCCAACAGCTGGAGAAAGACGGCCTGAGCGCCGCAGCCATTCATGGCAACAAGAGTCAAGGTGCCCGCACCCGGGCCCTGGCCGACTTCAAGCGGGGCGAGGTACGGGTGCTGGTCGCTACCGATATCGCCGCCCGCGGCCTGGATATTGATCAACTGCCCCATGTCGTGAACTTTGAACTCCCCAACGTGCCGGAGGACTATGTCCACCGTATCGGCCGCACCGGCCGCGCCGGCAACGAGGGCGAGGCCATTTCCCTGGTCTGCGTGGATGAACTCAAGCTGATGCGGGATATCGAACGGCTATTAAAACGCGAAATCCCCAAGGTCGTGCTGGAGGGCTACGAACCGGACCCCAGCATTCGGGCAGAGCCCATTCAGCAGGGACGCTTCGGCAAAGGAGGCCAGCCCCGGACACAGAACGCTGCGCACAGCCGAGGCCGCGCGGAAACCAAAAGGCCCTTTAACTCCCGAGGCAAGCCCGGAAATTCTCAAGCAAGGCAGCAGCCCCGGCGCTCACGCGCCGGCCGAGGGCAGGTAAAAGCGGCCTAATCGGGCGACAGCGAAAGGGACGAGCTTAGCGCAGCCCCCTCTCCCGTGATTGGGAGAGGGCCAGGCTAAAACTTGATGGAGACAGGCACTTAAATAAGTGGCTATACCACTTATTCCTCACCCTGGTCTTCCCCCTATTGCATTCCGATTACGTTAACAGGACAGCCGTGATGACCACCACTTCTTTTTCCGCGCTCAACCTGGACGCCGCTTTGCTGGCCAATCTGGAATCCATGGGCTATCAGGCCATGACGCCGGTTCAGGCGCAAAGCCTGCCTCCTGTTTTAGAAGGCAGGGATCTCATTGTCCAGGCGGAGACCGGCAGCGGAAAAACAGCAGCCTTTGGCATCGGGCTGCTCACCCGACTGCATGCCCGCGATCGCCAGGTGCAGGCGCTGGTGCTATGCCCCACCCGGGAACTTGCCGACCAGGTCAGCAAGGAAATACGCCGTCTGGCAAGCTATATCCCCAACGTCAAACTGCTCACCTTGTGTGGTGGCGTGCCCTATGGACCGCAGTTGAGCTCCCTGGAGCATGGCGCCCATATCATCGTCGGCACCCCCGGGCGGGTAATAAAACATCTGCGCAAGCGTTCACTTCAGCTGGACAAACTCAACACCCTGGTCCTGGACGAAGCGGATCGGATGCTGGATATGGGCTTTTACGATGACATTGCCGAAATCCTTACCGCCATGCCCGACAACCGGCAAAGCCTGTTGTTCTCCGCGACCTATCCCGAGGCGATTCAACAGATCAGCGCCACCATGCAGCGCAATCCCGAACAGATCAGCATTGCAGCGACGCACACCCAAAGCAGTATTGAGCAAGTGTTTTATGAGTTAGCCGACAAGGACCAGCGCTTCACTGCACTGGCAAGCTTGTTGGGCCATTATAATCCCGCATCCTGCGTGGTTTTTTGCAACACCAAACAACAATGCCGGAAAGTTGCAGAGGCGCTGCGCAACAAGGGTTTTAGTGTCCTGGCCCTGCATGGCGATCTGGAGCAGCGGGACCGTGACCAGGTATGGGTACGATTTGCCAACAGAAGCTGCAGAATTCTGGTGGCAACCGACGTGGCCGCACGTGGCCTCGACATCAAGGGCCTGGAGGCGGTCGTCAACTTTGAGTTGAGCCAGGATCCGGAAGTACACATTCACCGCATCGGCCGCACCGGCCGTGCGGGAAAATCGGGACTGGCTCTAAGCCTGTATCTCGCTGCCGAATCTCACCGGGTCAATGCGATTGAGGATGATCAGAAGGCCCCGATCAATTTTGCCACCATCGACAGTCTGCAAACCAGGCATCAGCAGGATCTCAGGCCATCCATGGTGACACTGTGTATCAACGGCGGACGCAAAGATAAAATACGCCCCGGGGATATCCTCGGTGCCCTGACCAGTGAATCCGGTATTAGCGGCGATCAGGTCGGCAAGATCGACATTTTCGATCGCCAGGCCTACGTCGCCATTGAAGGTTCCACGGTGGACAAGGCGCTGGGCCAACTCGTGATGGGAAAGATAAAGGGGCGCAATTTTAAGGCGAGGAAACTCCAGCAATAATCAATACCGGGCACAATGGGCACCCCGCCACGGATGCCCTGATTTGTTATCATGTCGATGCGGAGGCTGCCATGAAAAAACTTAAGCATGAAGCAGAGTTAGTTAAAGCGGCAATGATTGCCGGCGGCAAGTATGCTGAGGCGCGCGGCGCCGCAGTATTTGAACCAACGGACTCCGCAAGCGATAAGCTCCTCTACATCTACCGGCTATTTGTCCACGACAAAGTCATTCAGGCCCTGCCTGAAGATCAGGTCTCGCAACAAAGTATCAAACATAAACT
>CAZFJS010000155.1:0-4247 GCA_964519605.1 uncultured Gammaproteobacteria bacterium | reverse complement strand
TACGGAGATCACGGCTTCATCCCCGGCATAGCTCATCAGTACATAGCCTTTATCACCCTTGATCAACACCTGTTCGAGCGCACCGCGGGCCAACTCCTGGGCTGTGCGATCACCCAGCGACAGCATGGCGGCACCCATGGCCCCCACCCGGTCTTCGTCCATGCCCGCAGGCAGCATGGCCGCGATCATCAGACCATCGGTAGAAATCACTGCCGAGGCCTCGATGTCCGCCGAACTGCCGTTCAGGTCGCTTAAAATGGAACTCAGTAAATCAGAACGCATCATTTCTCTCCTTGTCATCAAATGTCTGTGCTTTGCAATAGGGTCTGTGTTGATTCCTGCCTCCAGGCTTAGAGATGATCATGTCTCACTGGCTGCATAACGGTTGCTCAGTAACCACACCATGTCAGTGAATGCCGGCTGATTAAACTGCGGTAGGCCGGACAGCACGAGGGAAAAACAGTGCGCGCCGATATGCAGGGGCCAACACCCCAGCTGACTGTTACCGGCGGCATCCACCATGGCCCAGGCAGCGGTAGCGATACCCAGATTGTTAGTCAGCAAGCCTTCATGGCGTTGATGTAGCGAGGCCAGGTCAGCGCTCAGTGCGGACAGTTCCTCGGCCGTTTCATGGCTAAAGCCGGTACCTGCCAGATGAAAACCCTGCTGATCCGCCAGCAGGGCCTTGCCGTCGCCCGACAGAAGCGCCAACAGGCCGGGCAATATTTCCTCCAGGACACCGGCCGGTGCTTCCCGGACTGCGGTCTCTCCCTGAATCCAGCCCAGGTCCTGCATCCGGTACAATAATTCCAGCGCCTCCTGGACATCCGCACTGCCTGACCAGCGCGCTAAAGTTTCAACCTCCGCGCGATGACTGTGTTGTCGGCCCAGTAAAGTGAACAACAGGCGGCGGGCCGGATCACGGCGGGCGCTGGCTACTGCATAATAGGCGCCGGCCGGTGTCGGCAATAGATAATGTTCTGATTTCAGGAGATAGCCGCCCATCTATTCGCCCAACCAGGGGTCCAGTGAATAGAGCAGCGACTGCACCAGGATCACCACCTCCTCACGGCACCGGGCATCGACCTCGAAACAGGGCGGCGTAACGGGGCGTTGGCGCAATATTTCGTGATACTGCGCCAGCGTCGGGCTACCGCTCTGATCCATCCGGGTCACACCGATAGCGACCTTATGGCTATCGATAAATGTCTGGAAGGCATCCAGAAAAAAGCGCAGGTCTGCAAAGGGATCCTCGCGGCTGTTATCCACCAGCAGAATCAGGCCGATGCCGCCGCGCGTGAGGATGTCCCACATAAAGCTGAAGCGCTCCTGTCCCGGCGTACCATAGAGATGAATTTGTTCACCCCCGGCCAGCTTCATGCTGCCGTAATCCAGCGCTACGGTGGTCGCCGCCTTGCGGTTTCTGGTCATATCGCTGGCCTGTTCATCGGTGGTTACCACCGGTACATCGCTGATGGCGGTGATCGCCGTGGTTTTGCCGGCGCCTACCGGTCCGGTAAATATCAGTTTATGGTGAGTCATCGTTGATTCCGGATGGTCTTATGCACTAAGTTTCAGTTTGCCCAGAATGCGGGCCAGCAGCTTGTGTTGTTGATGCCTGGCCGGCGCATCTGAGGTCAGCAGGCGGTCCCCTTCACGACTGGCATAGCCCACCAGGCCCAGGCTTTGGGCGGCAGTGTAAAATGCGAATACCTGTTGCCTGGGGATATTCAATACCCGCGCCACCAGAGGCAGCGGCCGGGCCTGTTCGATCAACAGCGTACAGATACGCATGATATTGGCGGCATGGCGCAGACGGGTAAGATTGGGCCAGCAGGACAGGTAGATGGGTGCCGACAAATCAGTGCCCGCCGGCACCCGCCCCTGTGCCGTCCACAGGCTCACCTGCCAGAGAAAGGCATCCAGCCGCTGAACGTCCCGGCACTGCGCCAGGGAGCGTTCCAGGCGGGTGCTTTCCTTGCTATCGAGGCGTTCTGTCCGGGTATCGATACAGTACACCGGGGTGGTGCACAACTGCTGCAAACACGCATTATCCAGTGGCACTATCACTTGTCCGCTGCCTGGAAAAAATGTGATGGTCTGCCAATCCTGATCATTCGCTATCAGCAAACGGCAGGCTGTTTTTTTCTTTCGTGCGGCGGTTAACAGATGCTGGATGCTGCCCAATAGATAGTGTTGAGGATCGAAAAAGTATTTTTTTTGCGTCTGGATCTGTTGCCGCTTCTTCTCAGGTAGTCTAACTTCTGTACGCCGGGCAGGCGCTTCCGTTGGGGCCTGGTGGTTATTTTTACTCACTCTTAGGCAGCGACTGCGCTCAGCGGCTTTATTGATGGCAGCAAATAACTTTTCAATCTGGATGGGCCGGGCTACAAATACCGTGTTTTCAATACCGGGATCTTGCAGTGCTAACACAATGGTGGGCAGCGTCATATGCCGGGTCCGATATTCAGCCCACAGCTTTGCCGACCCGGCCTTGTTCATATTAACCACGCCCACATCGGCAGCCGCTTCCTCTACCAATTCATAGGCGCCCTTCCCGGCCCGGTTGAAGGCGACCCGCAGCATCTCCTGAGACCGCTGGTCCAAACCGAAAACCGCGACACCGATGCTTCCCTGCCTCACCTTATTCATCTGCTGTTTTATCCTCTGTCTGCCATTGTTCAAACTGCCGGGACAGCGCCTCCCAATCATCGCGCGCCGCTAAGGCTTGCTCTTTTAGCTGTGCATACAGTCGCTTAAAATCCCGGTAGTTGCGTGTGTGACGATAGATCGCCAATAACTCCTGGCTTAGTTCCGCGCGTTGCGGCGCCTGCAGCAGATGCTGTTCCAGCAAATACCGGGCGGCATCAATTTGACTGCAATCCAGAAGATCCCGGGCCTCAATCACAGGATCTACAGACCGCTCGACACTACTTAAATGCAGCGCTTCCACCAGCTGTACCGTGCCACTCAAGCCCCCGGTCAAGCGCGAATGAATACTGTGCGGGACGGGATCGCTAGCCCGGATACCCCGCCGCAAGCCGGCGATCAGAATGCTGCGCTGATCTTCACGCAACAGGCGCCCTACAGATTTCAGCAGCCGCCGCCGCAGTGGCAAGCCCTTGTCACCCAGGACAATAAACAAATCCAGCAGGGCTCCATATACATCATCTGTTGCAGATCTACGGCATTGCAATCGTATCCGCTGCACATGCAGCAGCAGCTCATGGGGACTGCGGGCGATGCGGTGTGCCAGAAAATCGATCGCCGCGCGCTCTGCTAAGGGTGGTTTTCTGATCCAGTCCTCGTTAGCGGCAAAACAGATTTCACTGTCATGCAGATCGGGTAAAGGCTGCCGTGATATCGCCGGCACAGACAGGGTGGTATTCATCGCGGCGGCACCTTAATGCCCGCACAGGAATGAGCCGGCAGATCTTTAGTTAAATACTCGGGAATTGTTTGGTGGGGATGTGAATTTGTTAACAGGAAAATGCTGCTTTGCATTCTTGCTGGCATAAAACCATCCCATGGTAAGGCCTAAAAAAGTGATTTCACAACGGGCTTCGTGCAAAATCTCTTTGCTTATCGGATGGCGCTAAAAAAACTTTAAAAACGTATGGGATTAAGATCACAAAAATGCCTATTTCCCGATACAGAAACTCGCGAAGATTTCTCCCAGCAGCGTATCGGCGCTGACTTCACCCGTGATTTCGCCCAGCCGCTGCTGGGCCTGACGGAGATCTTCTGCCAGCAGTTCGCCCGCCTGCTGCGCTTGCAAGGCGCAGGCCCCTTGCTTGATGGACGCGCGGGCAGCCGTCAGGACATCCAGGTGGCGGCGGCGGGCGGTAAAACTGCCTTCTGCAGCCTGACGATAGCCCATCACTTCCTTGAGATGCTCGCACAGCAAATCAATGCCTGCCCCGGTCAGGGCGGAAAGATGGACCACGGTACCATAGGCCTCCTGAGTCAGCGCTGCCGGGTGGTTATTTAAGTCTATTTTGTTGCAGATGATGGTGAGTTTTTCGGGGGCCGCGTGACGTTCAAGAAATGCGGCCGCCTGGGCTTCCCATTCCTCACCGTGCTCTATCACCAGCAAAACACGATCCGCCTGATCGATTTCCTGCCGGGCGCGCTGAATCCCCAGGCGTTCAACGGGATCATCGCTGTCCCGCAGGCCGGCAGTATCAATCAAGTGCAGCGGCATGCCGTCAATGGTGATCGCTTCCCGCAACACATCGCGGGTGGTA
>CAZFJS010000154.1:0-4277 GCA_964519605.1 uncultured Gammaproteobacteria bacterium | reverse complement strand
AATCATACTTGAAGGATCGCATCCTGTTATTTTCATTCGTCATTATCATGTTCCACTCTGAATAGCGTAAAATATCCCGCAGCGAGCCAATGCCAATCGCTAATATCGGCTATATTTATCACAACTGTTGCATAATGACATATAAAATGCCGGCGGAGTCATATAATATGGTATCGCGATTGCACCTGTAATTCCTGCTTTGAAGGGCGAATGGTTAATTAAAGTGACAACGGCGTTATGAGAACATTCAGCTGCGCACGGGCAACTACCGGCGCCGTATATTCCCTGAGATATCTGTCCAGACTGCTGGGCGGCAGTATACTCTTTGCCCTGCTGTCGGGGCCATTACTGGCGCAACCGGTCACCCTGAACCTCAAGGATGCCAATATCAGTGCCGTCATCAGCACGATTTCCGAGATCACCGGCAAAAATTTCATTGTTGATCCCAGGGTCAAGGGCAAAGTGACAATTATTTCATCCTTCCCCATGGACGAGAAGGAAATCTACCAAGTTTTCCTATCGGTGCTCGACGTCCACGGCTTTGCCGCGATCCCCAGCGGTCACATCATCAAAATCGTTCCCGATGCCAAAGCCAAACAGAATGCCCTGCCTCTGGTCGATAGCGACCATCCCGGGGTGGGTGATGAAATGGTTACCCGGGTTATTGATCTCCACCACGTTGCCGCCTCCCAACTGGTGCCCATCCTACGCCCCCTGGTCCCTCAGCAGGGGCATCTGGCAGCCTATGTGCCCAGCAACATCCTGATCATCTCGGACCGTGCATCCAATATCGAGCGGCTGGTCAAAATCATTGCGCGTATCGATGTTAGCAGCAGCGACGCCATCGAAATTATCCCTCTACAGTACGCTTCCTCCACTGAGGTCGTGCGCATCCTCAATAACCTGGCACAAAAAGGCCGGGGCAACAAGCGCAGTATCGGCACTAGCATCGATACTCCGACGTTGATCGCCGATGAACGCACCAACAGTATTCTCATCGGGGGTGCCAAATCCGGCCGCCTGCGACTGCGCGCCATCATCTCACACCTGGACACCCCACTTGCCAATCGGGGCAATACCCAAGTGGTTTATCTGCGCTACGCCCAGGCCAAAGAACTGGCGGCAGTATTAACCGGAGTCAGTACCAGCATCAAACAGCAGAAAGGCAAGGTCGGGAGCAAGGCGGCAGGCAGGCAAGCCATCGGCATCCAGGCGGACGAGAGCACCAACGCCCTGGTCATCACCGCACCACCGAGCATCTTCCGTTCCCTGGAGGCGGTCATCAAGAAACTGGATATCCGCCGCGCCCAGGTGCTGATCGAATCGATCATCGCCGAAGTTTCCAACAACCTCAACAATGAACTGGGCATCGAATGGGCAGTGGACAGCACCCAGACCGGCAGCGGCCCCATCGGCGTCGTCAACCTGGGCGGCGGACTCACCAATATTATCGGCTCACTGATCCAGGGCACCGTCCCTGCCATCGGCTCCGGGCTGACACTGGGCGGCGGCCGCTTCGGCAAGGGCCAGACCCGTTTCGCCATCATTCTCCGGGCCCTGGAAGGCGATGGGTCCACCAATATTCTCTCCACGCCCACACTGGTAACGCTGGACAATGAGGAGGCCGAGATCGTCGTCGGCCAGGAAGTCCCCTTTGTCACCGGCTCCTTCACCACCACCGGGACCACCAGCACACCCACCAATCCCTTTCAGACGATCCAGCGGAAAAATGTCGGTCTGACACTGAAGGTCAAACCCCAGATCAACGAGGGCAACGCCATCAAACTCGATATTGAACAGACCATTGACAGCCTCAATGCCTCCTCCGTGGCGGTCGATCTGATTACCAACAACCGCTCCATCAAAACCTCTATCATGGTGGAAGACGGTCAGATCATCGTTCTGGGCGGCCTGATCAGTGATAACCTCAAGGAAACCGTCAACAAGGTGCCCGTACTGAGTGACATCCCGCTGCTGGGCGCCCTGTTCACCCGCAAGTCCACCACCAAGGAAAAAACCAATCTGATGGTTTTTCTCCACCCGACGATTATCCGTGATGCTGCCCTGGCGCAGCGCATCACCCGCAGCAAATACGATTACATGCGCGCCCGCCAGCAGGAAGTACAGGCTAAGTCGCATCTTTTTCTGGATAACCGGGAAATCCCTGTCATCCCCAGATTGAACGATGTTCTTGCTGTTCCCCCTGGCTTCGCCCCTTCAGCACCCGATGCGGGCAAAGCAACGTCGAATAAAACCCGGCCTGCCGCCACACCATGACCACAACGGAACAGATGCTGGTCAATGGTGATACGGCAGACGACATCCTGGCCTCAGCAAACAGCATAGCAGACCGGCGGCAACTACCTTTTACCTATGCCAAACGCCAGGGGGTGCTGCTCAACCAGATCGACAGCGAAACCACCACCCTCATCTGCCGTAAGGATGTCAGCAGCCAAGCCATCGCCGAGGTCCGCCGTTTCCTGGGCCGCCCCGTGCGCCTGCAGATACTTCCTACGGAAGAATTCAACCCGCTGCTGCAGAAATCCTACGAACACGGCTCATCGCAAACCATGCAGATGATGGGGGAAATGGGCGAGGAGCTGGATCTGTCGCGCATCGCCCAGCAAATGCCGGAACCGGAAGACCTGCTGGAAAGCGAGGACGATGCCCCCATCATCCGACTCATCAATGCCCTGCTTACCGAGGCCATTAAGGAAAACGCCTCGGATATTCACATCGAACCTTATGAACACCGCCTGGTTGTCCGTTTCCGGGTGGATGGCGTACTGCGCGAGGTGCTGGAGCCGGCGCGCGTGCTGGCACCGGTGCTGGTCTCACGCATCAAGGTGATGGCCAAACTGGATATCGCGGAAAAACGTCTGCCCCAGGATGGTCGCATCTCACTGCGCATCGCCGGGCGAGCCGTCGATGTGCGCGTCTCCACCCTGCCCTCCGCTCATGGCGAACGGGTCGTACTGCGACTGCTGGACAAGCAGGCCGGGCGGCTGGACCTGAAGCAGTTGGGCATGTCATCCCACGACCTGGCAGTCATCGACCGCATCATCCATCGACCCCATGGCATCATTCTGGTCACCGGACCCACCGGCTCCGGCAAGACCACTTCCCTGTATGCCATGCTGACGGTGTTGAACGATAAAAGCGAAAACATCATGACCGTGGAGGATCCCATCGAATACCACATCGATGGCATCAGCCAGACCCAGGTACAGGGCAAAATCGATATGTCATTCGCCCGTGGCCTGCGCGCCATTCTGCGCCAGGATCCTGATATCGTCATGGTGGGCGAGATCCGCGACCTGGAAACCGTGGAAATCGCCGTGCAGGCCAGCCTGACCGGCCACCTGGTGCTGTCCACCCTGCATACCAACAGCGCCATCGGTGCCATCATGCGCCTGCGCGACATGGGCGTGGAACCATTTCTACTGGCCTCCAGTCTAATTGGTATACTCGCCCAGCGTCTGGTGCGGGTCTTATGCCCCGTCTGCCGGGAGGCCTACACCGCCAATCCCGTGGATTGCGAGGCCCTGGGGGCCGATGCCGGTGAGCCACCGACCCTGTACCGTGGCATCGGCTGCAAGGCGTGCAGTTATAGCGGCTACCGGGGACGCACGGCAATTTTTGAACTGATTGAAATTGATGAACAGATGCGCACCATGATACACGATGGCGAGGCCGAACAGCGCATGGCGCATTATGTCCGCAGCCGCTCAACCAGCATCTATCATGACGGGGTCCGACGGGTTCTGGCAGGTGACACCACCCTGGAAGAGGTGCTGCGGGTCACCCATGAGGCCTGAGTACGCGCCGCACAGGATAAGCCGCGTGCCAGACTGCGTGGAGGAAGTGCATTATGGGCGCCTTTGAATTCACCGCCCTGGACAGTAAAGGAAAGGAACGCAGCGGCGTTCTGGAGGGCGATGCGCCCCGCCAGATCCGCCAGCAGCTGCGGGAAAAAGGCTGGGCGCCCATCAGCGTCAGCACCATCAGCCAGGAGCAGCAGGACCGTAGCCGGCCGTTATTCAGTGGCCGACGCGGCGTCAAGGCCACCGACCTGGCTCTCATCACCCGCCAGTTCGCCACCCTGGTACATTCGGGCCTGCCCATTGAAGAGGCGCTCAGTACCGTTTCCCGACAGTGCGAAAAAGCCCGCCTGAAGAACCTGATGCTGGCAGTGCGCGCCCGGGTCATGGAAGGTCAGCCCCTGGCCACCGCGCTGGCGGATTATCCCCGGGTATTTTCCGATCTCTACCGGGCCA
>CAZFJS010000153.1:0-4300 GCA_964519605.1 uncultured Gammaproteobacteria bacterium | reverse complement strand
GGGCGTGGCGGGCATGGGCGATGATGCTTGCCAGGGGGGCGATGCCGCGTGCCCGCGCTGTTTCCCCGCGCATCAGGATCAGAGCGGCGGCACCGTCGGCGATGGACGCGGAACTCGCGGCGGTGACGGTGCCATCGGGTTTCCGGAAGGCCGGGCGCAGCTTTGGGATCCTCTCGGGATCGCAGCGCTGCGGTGTTTCATCCTGATCCAGGGTTTGCCCCTCTGCCGGGACCGCTGCCAGTTCGCCGGCAAAGGCGCCATTGCGGCAGGCGGCCAGGGCGCGCCGCACGGATTCGGCGGCATAGGCATCCTGTTGCGCGCGGCTGAAACCGTAGCGATCGGCGCAGCATTCGGCAAACCACCCCATGGGCTTGCCGTCGGCGGCGTTCTGCAGGCCGTCATAGAACATATGATCGATAAGATCCCCATGGCCCATGCGCAGGCCCTGCCGCATCCGGGTGAGCAGATAGGGGGCCCGGCTCATGGATTCCATGCCGCCCGCCAGCACCACCTCCGCCGCGCCGGCGCGGATGGTATGGCAGGCCAGGATCACGGCCTGCATGCCGGAGCCGCAGACCTTGTTTACCGTGGTGCAGGGAAGGGCGTCCGGCAGTCCGGCCAGCAGTGCCGCCTGGCGGGCCGGCGCCTGACCGATGCCGGCGGGCAGGACACAGCCCATGAAGAGTTCATCGATGTCCGCAGCCGCCACACCGCTGTCCGCCACGGCGGCGGCGATAGCGCTCGCCCCCAGTGCCGGGGCTGCCACCTCCGCGAACTGCCCCAGAAAAGAACCCATGGGCGTGCGTCGGGCGGCTACGATCACGATCTCATCGGCGGACATGCAGCACCTCGTGATGAAAAGCTGGCTGAGTGTTCATTATAGTCCCATTTGCCTGTGGGGGCGTGATGTTTGTTAATGCCGAGGAATGCGACAAACAATTAAGTCACTGCTGTTCCTTAATAAGAAAGCCGAATTGCAGAGTAACGCTCTGGATTAGTGAGCCATCAACTTGATCGAAGATACTGAAGCTATGAAACCCGGTATCCCCTCACCCTAACCCTCTCCCCGGGGGAGAGGGGACTTTTGCGACACCCTCCTGTGGGAGAGGGCGTTAATGGGACAGCAATATCTATGTAGTCGAATGAATGATGAAAAAATTGCAGAGGAATTGATCCATGGGACAGGCGGCGGGTGGTCTCCAAAGCGATCCCGGCAAACAGCACGGGATGCCTCCTTTACGCTTGATTACCGCCACCTCGATCTTTGACGGCCATGACGCGGCCATCAACATCATCCGCCGCATCCTGCAGGATCAGGGCGCGGAGGTGGTGCATCTCGGACACAACCGCAGTGTGGCAGAGATTGTCAGCGCGGTCCTGCAGGAAGATGCCGATGCCGTTGCCGTCAGTTCCTACCAGGGTGGGCATGTGGAGTTTTTCCGCTATCTGGTGGCGCGCCTGCGGGCGGCGGGTGCGGGGCATGTGCAGGTCTTCGGTGGCGGGGGCGGCACCATTACCGGGCAGGAGGCCGCCCGTCTGGAAGCGGAGGGGGTAGCCAAAATCTATACGCCGCAGGACGGCCGGGAACTTTCCCTGGACGGTATGGGGCACGATCTGCTCTGCAGAACCCGGCGGGCGGTGCAAAGCCGTCAGCCGCCGGCCGCTGTGACGGTGGAAAACCACCGCGGCATCGGCCAGTGGCTTTCCCTGATCGAGTGCGGCGGCAGCGGCCCGCCGGCATCCACTCATCATCATCAGCGTGCGCCTCTGGTGGTCATCACCGGCACCGGGGGGGCCGGCAAGAGCAGTGTTATGGACGAGCTGCTTGCCTGTTTTCTGCAGGCCTTTCCGGCGCTGCACATCGCCATCCTTGCCCTGGATCCCACTCGCCAGAAAAGCGGGGGTGCCTTGCTGGGCGATCGTATCCGGATCAACAACCTGGCGGACGGGCGTGTCTATATGCGCTCGATGGCGACCCGCCGCCGGGACAGTGCCAGCAATGCCCGGCTGGCCGAGTGTACGGATTTTCTCCGCTCACTCGGTTTTGGGCTGGTGCTGGTGGAAACCGCAGGGACCGGGCAGGCGGAGGTGGGCTTTGCAGCGCAGGCGGATCTGTCGGTCTATGTCATGACCGGCGACTATGGCGCACCCGGTCAGTTGGAAAAGATCCAGATGCTGGACTTTGCCGACTTCGTGGTGCTGAACAAGTTCGACAGACCGGGGGCGCAGGATGCCCTGCGGGATATCCGCAAGCAGTGGCGGCGTAACCACAAGACATTTGACCGACCCGACGAGGTATTGCCGGTCTATCCGGTCACGGCTAGCCATTGGCATGATGCGGGTATTCAGGCGTTGTTCACGGCGCTGCGCAAAGGGCTGGCAAGCCTGTCCAGACGATTTGCCGATGGCGCCTCTCCTGATGCCGTGACGGCAGTCTCACCATCGGCACAAGCCCCTGTGCTGCCACTGCAGCGCCGTCATTATCTGGCGGAGATTAGTGCCCACGGCCAGGCCTGCCGTGCCGCCATCGGGCAGCAGGTGCAGGCGGCGTCCCGGGCACACAGTTATTACCGCAGTCTGCAGGCGCTTGCCGACCCCGCTTTGCCGGCGCCTCTGGCGCGCTATCCTGATGATTCTTTGGCAGGCGCAGGGGATGAGAGCCGGCGGACATTGCGCCGCTGTTATCAACAGGCGGTGGATTTGTTGACTGAAAGCTCCCGGCAGTTGCTGCACGATTGGCCCGCTATCAAAGCACAGCATCAGGCGGCACATTACCACTACACAGTGCGTGGGCAGGATGTCAGCGGCGCCAGCTTTAGCGCCAGCCAGAGTCATCTGCCGATTCCCAAGATCGCCCTGCCGCGCTTTGCCGACTGGGGTGACTTGTTGCGCTTTTTGCTGGAGGAGAATCTGCCGGGACACTATCCCTACACCGCCGGCGTGTTTCCCTATCGCCGTGCTACGGAGGAGCCGGTACGGATGTTCGCCGGCGAAGGCACGCCCGAGCGCAGCAACCGCCGTTTCCATTATCTGGCCAGGGGTCAGCAGGCGAAACGCCTGTCCACGGCTTTTGATCCCGTCACTCTTTATGGTGAGGATGTTGCCCCGCAGCCCGATATCTACGGCCGCATCGGCATGTCCGGTGTCTCGGTGTGCAGTCTGGATGATGTCAAAAAGCTCTATTCGGGTTTTGATCTCTGCCATCACGATACCTCGGTTTCCATGACCATCAACGGGCCGGCGCCGGTGATGCTGGCCTGTTTCTTCAATGCCGCTATCGATCAACAGGTGGAAAAACATCTGCGTGAGAACGGTGGGTGGACACAGCTGGCGCAGCGTCTTGACGCCGGCGACCCGGGTGCATCCCGGCCCCGTTATCAGGGCGCCTTGCCCCCGGGGCACGATGGGCTGGGGTTGGGGTTGCTCGGCGTCAACGGCGAGCGGCTGGTGGACCCGGAAACTTATGAGCGCATCCGGCGTGATACGCTGGCGGTTGTTCGCGGGACCCTGCAGGCGGATATCCTCAAGGAGGACCAGGCGCAGAACGAATGTCTTTTTCCCCTGGAGTTTGCCTTGCGCATGATGGGGGATGTGCAGGCGTATTTTATCGCCCACGAGGTGCGCAACTATTACAGCGTATCGGTCAGCGGCTATCATATCGCCGAGGCCGGTGCCAACCCGGTGACCCAGCTGGCCTTCACGCTGGCCAACGGATTTACCCTGCTGGAATACTATCTGGCCAGGGGTATGCCTATCGATGAATTTGCGCCCCACATGAGTTTTTTCTTCAGCAGTGGCATGGATCCCGAATATGCGGTCATCGGCCGGGTGGCGCGCCGCATCTGGGCGCGGGCCCTGCGGCATCTCTATCAGGCTGCGCCCCGCAGCCAGCAGTTGAAATACCATATCCAGACATCCGGCCGTACCCTGCATGCCCGGACTCTGGGTTATAACGATATTCGCACCACCCTGCAGGCTTTGTATGCGCTCTATGACAACTGCAACAGCCTGCATACCAATGCCTATGATGAGGCGCTGACTACGCCCGGCGAAGCCTCGGTGCGCCGGGCCCTGGCCATCCAGATGATCATCAACCGGGAACTGGGACTCAATCGGAATCAGAATCCCTTGCAGGGTGCCTTCATCATCGAGCAACTCACTGACTTGGTGGAGGCGGCAGTCTATGAGGAATTCGATCGCCTGGCGGCGCGCGGCGGGGTGCTGGGCGCCATGGAAAGCCTCTACCAGCGCGGCAGAATACAGGATGAGAGTCTCTATTATGAACAGTGCAAGCAGGATG
>CAZFJS010000152.1:0-4306 GCA_964519605.1 uncultured Gammaproteobacteria bacterium | reverse complement strand
TTTCGGCGCCCTCAATATGGCCGCGGGGAAAATCACCGGCTTCGAGGAAGACCCGCAAGGCGATGGTAACCGGATAAACGGCGGTTTTTTTATTCTCTCCCCCAGGGTGCTGGATTATATCGAAGATGACGGCACCCAATGGGAACGAGCGCCCATGGAGCGTCTGGCTGCGGAAGGCGAATTATCGGCCTTCGTACACGATGGCTATTGGCACCCCATGGATACGCTGAGGGATAAAATCAGCCTGGAAAAAGCCTGGAGCGAGCAGCAAGCGCCCTGGAAGGTATGGGAATGAATCCGCAATTCTGGCGGGGGAAAAGCGTACTCATCACCGGCCATACCGGCTTCAAGGGCAGCTGGCTTGCCCTGTGGCTGCAAGGCCTGGGTGCCCGGGTCGGCGGTTATGCCCTGGCGCCACCCACCCGACCCAGCCTGTTTGAACTGGCGCAGGTGGGTGCCGGGATGGCCTCGGTAATCAACGATGTGCGTGACCCCGGTGCACTCCAGGGCTGCATTGCGGACTTCAAGCCGGAAATCATCATCCACATGGCCGCGCAATCTCTGGTCAGGCATTCCTATCAACATCCGATGGAAACCTATGCCACCAATGTCATGGGAACGGTCAACCTGCTGGAAGCGGCCCGCAGCTCCTCCGCTACCCGGGCGGTATTAGTGGTGACCAGTGACAAATGCTATGAAAACAAGGAATGGCTGTGGGGCTATCGTGAGAATGAAGCCCTGGGTGGTTATGATCCTTATTCAAACAGCAAGGCCTGTGCAGAGCTGGTGGTGGCAGCCTATCGTCATTCATTTTTTAACCCGGATGACGGCCGTCAGGCACTGTCACTGGCCTCTGCGCGCGCCGGCAATGTCATCGGGGGCGGTGACTGGGCAAAAGATCGGCTGATCGCCGATGTGATGGCCGCATTTCTTGAAGAACAGGCGGTCAGAATCCGGAATCCACAGGCCGTGCGGCCCTGGCAGCATGTGCTCGAACCCCTGAACGGCTATCTGATATTGGCGGAGAAATTATGGACTGAAGGTGCCGACTATGCAGAGGCCTGGAACTTCGGTCCGGATGCCAGCGGCACCGTGACCGTGGCAGAAATCATGCAGCGTCTGAAACAACAATGGCACGGCCCCGCCGGTTGGGTGGCAGACAGCGCGGATCATCCCCATGAAGCCGCCTGCCTGAAGCTGGACTGTGCAAAAGCCCGGGCCCGGCTGGGTTGGCGGCCGCGCCTATCCCTTGATGAGACACTGGCGTGGATCGTTGAGTGGTATGAAGCCTACCGGCGCGGGGATGACGTACGGCGCCTGACGGAAACACAGATCAACCGCTATCAGGAAATCAAAGTATGATCACCACTACCCAATGCCGGTTCTGTGGCAGTGCCCTGCAGCAAAGCTTCTGTGACCTGGGTATGTCGCCCCTGTCGAATGCCTATCTCCAGGCGGCACAATTGCAGCAGATGGAGGCCTTCTATCCGTTGCATACCTATGTCTGTGGCCAATGCTACCTGGTGCAGCTGCAGGAATTCGAGAGTCCCGAGCAGATCTTCTCGGACTATGCCTACTTTTCCTCCTATTCTGAAAGCTGGCTGCGCCATGCTCAAAAATATACCGAATACATGGCAGGACGCTTCGGCTTCAATGATGCGCATCAGGTCATCGAGATTGCCAGTAATGATGGCTATCTCCTGCAATATTTCAAGGCACAGGGCATCCCTGTGCTGGGCATCGAGCCGGCCGCCAATGTTGCCCGGGTTGCCGAAGAAGCCGGCATCCCCACCCTCAGCAAATTTTTCGGGACTGAGACAGCGACGGAACTCGCCGCTTCAGGCCGCCAGGCAGATCTTCTGCTGGGTAATAATGTCCTGGCCCATGTGCCCGATATCAACGATTTCGTGGCTGGCATGAAAATCCTGCTGAAACCGGATGGCATCATTACCATGGAGTTTCCGCATCTACTGCGTCTGATGGAGCAGAACCAGTACGATACGATCTACCATGAGCATTTTTCCTATCTTTCGCTGCTCACCGTGGAAAAGATCTTTGCCCGGCATGGGTTGACGCTCTTCGACGTGGAAGAGTTGCCCACGCATGGGGGTTCGCTGCGGATCTTCGCGCGCCACAACGAGCACGCCGCCCTTCCGGTGAGCGAGAATATTGCCAGGCTCAAGGCCCAGGAACAATCTTTCGGTCTGGACACGCTCCAAAGTTATCGCCGCTTTGCCGAGCAGGTCAGAGAGAGTAAACGCAATATTCTGGAATTTTTTATCGAGGCAAAACGGCAGGGGAAAAGCATTGCCGCCTATGGCGCCCCCGCCAAGGGGAATACCTTGTTGAATTATTGCGGCATCCGCACAGACTTTATCGACTATACGGTAGACCGCAGCCCGCACAAGCAGAATCATTTTCTGCCGGGTACTCATATTCCTGTTTATGCCCCGGAAAAAATCGCAGCAACAAAACCGGACTACCTGGTGATCCTGCCCTGGAATCTTAAAGCGGAAATCATGGAACAAATGGCAGGCATCCGTGAATGGGGCGGCCGCTTCGTGGTGTTGATTCCCGAGGTGCAAGTCTTCTGATGCGGTTCACTGAAACAAAGCTAAAAGGCGCCTTCATCATCGATATCGACCCGATTGAAGACGAACGCGGTTTCTTTGCGCGCAGCTTCTGTCGCCATGAGTTTGCCGCGCATGGACTCAATCCGGATCTCGTGCAGTGCAGTATCTCTTTCAATAAAAAGCAAGGCACCCTGCGGGGCATGCACTATCAGACGCCGCCTCATGCCGAGGCCAAGGTGGTGCGCTGCACCAGCGGAGCGATCTATGATGTGATCGTCGACCTGCAGCCAGACTCAGAAAGCTTCAAGCAATGGGTCGCGATTGAATTGAGCGCGGATAACCACCGCATGCTCTATGTGCCGGAGGGATTCGCCCACGGTTTTCAGACCCTGCAGGATAACAGCGAAGTCTTGTATCAGATGTCTAATTATTACGTGCCTGAGTGTGCCGCAGGTGTGCGCTGGAATGACCCAGTCCTCAATATTCACTGGCAGGGTGATCCGCTGGTGATCTCTCAGCGTGACCATCAGCTGCCCGGGATTGACGAATGAAACGGGTCTTGCTGACAGGTGCTGCGGGTTTTATTGGCAGGCATACCCTCCCGCTACTGTGTTCCCGTGGTTATGAGGTACATGCTATCAGTACACAGGAAAGAAGCACAGATGAAGAAGAATATAATGTTAACTGGCACAAGCTCAATTTGCTTGACCAGCCGGCTGCTGAGCGCTTATTGGCTGAAATAAAGCCAACTCACCTGTTGCATCTGGCCTGGTGTACCACCCCGGGGGAATATTGGTCATCAGTTGAAAATTATCGCTGGTTGATGGCCAGTATCTCCCTGGCAATGGCCTTTGCGGCACAGGGAGGCAAGCGCATGGTATTTGCCGGCACTTGTGCCGAGTATGACTGGGACTATGGCTACTGCGTGGAGGCGGTTACACCCTGCAGGCCGGCAACAATCTATGGAACCTGTAAGCATGCACTCAATGAATTACTGGCTCCATTTGCCAATCAAGAAAGCCTGTCCTATGCCTGGGGAAGAATCTTCTTTTTATTCGGACCCCATGAGCAGGAAGGCCGACTGGTCCCTGAAGTGATCAGCACTTTGCTGAAGGGGCAGGACGTCAAATGCACTCATGGAAAGCAGCTGAGAGATTTCTTATATGTCAAAGATGTTGCGGATGCATTTGTCACGTTGCTTGATTCCGAACTCAGCGGTTCAGTCAATATCTCGTCAGGCAAGCCGCTGGCGCTGGCTGAAATCATCAACGGACTTGCGGACGGGGTTGATACTAAGGGTCAGGTACAGCTGGGCTTAAAAGCGGCACCTGAAAACGATCCTCCACTGCTCGTTGGCGATACCAGGAGATTACACGATGAACTGGCATGGTCGCCCACCTATGCCATGAATGATGCACTTGCAGAGACAATTAGCTGGTGGCAAGAAAAAATTACAGAGGATGCTCATTAATGCCTAAAAGTTGTCCTGTGTGTGGGAACAGTGAACCGATATTATTCCTGAAAAGAGAAAATGTGCCGGTTCACCAGAATCTGTTGATGGACAGTTATGAGGCTGCCCGCTCAATTGAGCGCGGTGATCTGGAAATGAGGGTGTGCCCCGGCTGTAGCTTTGTGTTCAACAGTGCCTTTGAGCCGGAGAAGCTTCGTTACGGTAATCAGTATGACAATAATCAGGCGTGTTCCTCCGTTTTTCAGGAACATCTGGACGGACT
>CAZFJS010000151.1:1420-4378 GCA_964519605.1 uncultured Gammaproteobacteria bacterium | reverse complement strand
GTTGCGCCTGAAGGGCGCACCTGGCGAAGCCCCTGAGCCCGACAACCTGCTGCGTCTTTCCAAGCGAGTGAGGGATATTCCATGAGTACTGACAACATCGATTCAATCCTGCAGGAAGACCGCCTGTTTCCAGCACCGGAGAACTTTTCCAGCCCGGCGCGAATTCACACCCCCGAACAACTGCAACGCCTCTATCAGGCCGCTGAAAATGATCATACGGCCTTCTGGGCCAGCCTGGCACGCCAGGAGATCAGCTGGCGACAGGATTTCACCATTGCTCTGGACGATAGCAAGGCGCCCTTTTTCCAGTGGTTCCCCGATGGCCTCATGAACGTCTCCCACAACTGCCTGGACCGGCATCTGCCGGACAAGGCGACCCACCCTGCCATTATCTTCGAGGGTGAGCAGGGGGATATCCGCCATATCAGCTACCAGGAGTTGCATCGGGAAACCTGCCGCTTTGCCAACACCCTGAAAAATGCCGGTATCGGCAAAGGTGACCGGGTCATCATCTACATGCCCATGGTGCCTGAAGCCGTGATTGCCATGCAGGCCTGCGCCCGCATTGGCGCCATACATTCTGTAGTGTTCGGTGGCTTCTCCGCTGAGGCGCTCAAGGACCGCATCGAGGATGCCGGCGCCAAAATGCTGATTACCGCCGACGGCGCCCACCGGGGTGGCAAAATCATCGAACTGAAGGCAGCCACCGACAAGGCCCTGGCTCGCGCCCGCATCAAACCGGCCACCGTTATCGTGCTCAAGCGCACCGGACACGATATCCCCATGCAACAGGGCCGCGATATCTGGTGGTCAGATGCCGTTCAGGATATTGATGATCATTGCGAGCCGGAATGGCTGCCTGCGGAACACCCGCTGTTTATTCTCTACACCTCCGGCTCTACCGGCAAGCCCAAGGGGATCCAGCATGCCAGCGCCGGTTATCTACTGGGAGCGCTCATCACCATGAAGTGGGTGTTTGACTGCCGCGAGGATGATATTTACTGGTGTACCGCCGACGTCGGCTGGATCACCGGCCACAGCTATGTGGCCTATGGCCCACTGGCTGCCGGCACCACCATCATGATGTATGAAGGTGCGCCGACGATCCCTGATGCCGGACGTTTCTGGGACATCTGCGAACGGCACAAAGTCAGTATTTTCTATACCGCACCCACCGCCATCCGGGCGCTGATGAAATGCGGTGATGAGTTCCCCGCCAAATATGATCTTTCCAGTATCCGCCTGCTGGGTACCGTTGGTGAACCCATCAACCCCGAGGCCTGGATGTGGTACCACCGGACCATCGGCAAACAGCGCTGTCCCATCGTGGATACCTGGTGGCAAACCGAAACCGGCGCCATCATGATCGCACCGCTCCCCGGGGTGACAGCCACCAAACCGGGCTCCTGCACCAGGCCCCTGCCCGGTATTGATGCCGATGTGGTGGATGAGTCAGGCAACAGCATCAACACCCCTGACAAGGGGGGCTATCTGGTCATCAAAAAACCCTGGCCTTCCATGCTGCGCACCATCTGGGGCGATGACCAGCGCTATATTGATACCTACTGGCATAAATTCAAGCAACAGTACTATCTTGCGGGCGACAGCGCACGCAAAGACAGGGAGGGCTATTTCTGGATCATGGGACGTATCGATGATGTCCTCAATGTTTCCGGTCACCGACTGGGCACCATGGAGATTGAATCCGCCCTGGTAGCCAATGAGAAGGTCGCCGAAGCGGCCGTGGTCAGCCGACCGGACGAGATCAAGGGCGAGGCTATTTTTGCCTATGTGGTCCTGAAAGGTGAGCGCCCCCCACAGGGCATCGATGAGGCGCTGACCCAGGAGCTGCGCGGATGGGTTGCCGAACAAATCGGGCCGATTGCCAAACCGGATGACATCCGCTATGCCGACAACCTGCCCAAGACCCGCTCCGGCAAAATCATGCGCCGCCTCTTGCGGGCCATCGCCAGAGGCGAAGCCATTACCCAGGATACCTCGACGCTGGAGAACGAAGCGATTCTGTTGCAACTGCAGGGTAAGGCCTGAAATATGATTTTTATTGACCTGCTTCAGGATCCCGGCCGGTAACAGAGGCTAATACCTGTTTGAGCATCGCCAGCCTGGAACGGCTGGCAGATCCATAAATCGGCTATCGCCGCCAGCTGGTCATCAAAATAAACCAGGGGCAGACGCTCACGCTGCCAGGGTGGGATACCCGCTTCCTGAAACAGTTTCTTCAGGCTTTTCCGCTGCCGGTGACCTACTGGCAGACAATATTCCCCCCCCTGCCTGAAGCGTACAGTAACCTTTGCCCGCCGACAGACGTTGCGGTCAAAACCACCTGTCCTGCTGGTATCGATCTCCAAAGAACCACCACCTGAGGGCAAATTGAGTCCAGAGCGCATATCCCAGGATAACACCACGCCGGAATCAAAGGCTGTCAGCGGTTTCATGATATAGATCCGTTCCCGGTAACGCCTGATTTCAGTACTCTGCCAGTTGACCAGGGGCTGACGATCACCCGCTGAATGCAGGATATCCTGCTGAATACGTGTCAGGTGCGCTGTCCGGGGCACGGGAAAACCCAGGTTACGGCACCAGTAGCGAATCACATTCCGCTGGCGTGCCTCAGCAAGCATGAGTAAGCTGCTGATAATAAGCTGGTTGAGTTCGCCCCCCTGCACCCGCCGTAGATCATCCGCTGCCTGAACATCGAGCAAGGCAGCCGCTTCCGCACAGTGTTCAGCGCTACGGGCCATACTCACCATAGCCCCAGGCCACACCCTGCCCAGACGCGGCAGAATTTCATGACGCAAAAAATTGCGGCGGATACCAATATCGAAATTGCTCGGGTCGTCCACCCAGGTCAGGCCCTGTTCACGCGCATAGGCCTTAAGCGCCGCTCGCCTGAAAGCGAGCAAGGGCCGAAGCAGCATGCCTGCGGCAAAAGGAGCG
>CAZFJS010000151.1:0-1320 GCA_964519605.1 uncultured Gammaproteobacteria bacterium | reverse complement strand
CGGCAGACTGCCTGACAATGGCGAAGCCAGTCATCGGCCGCGGGGTTTAAACCATGATGGACATGTACAACCTGCAATGAAGCATCGAGCCGCTCCACCAGACTCGCCATGGCATGCAGTAGCACATGAGAATCACAGCCACCGCTGTAAGCAATCCAGTAACGCCCGACCGTCGGCAGTTGCGACAAGACTGTCAGCAGTCCTGCTGAATCAAAACGTGCACTGTTCATCTCCGGCTGCTGGCTGACATCCGGAAAATCAGAGAAGATGCGCTCATAGAAACCCTGTACACAGCCGCCGCTGCCTTTCTCAGGATTTAAAGACCCCGTACCCCATCAGTTTCTGGTAACGCGCCTCCAGCAACTCATCAATGGCGATACTATCCAGTTTCAACAGGGACTGGTTAAGGGACTGCTTGAGATTTTCAGCGACCAGTTCAACATTGCGGTGTGCACCGCCCAGGGGCTCCTTGATGATTTCATCAATCAAACCCAGCTCCAGCAGCCGCCCCGAGACAATGCCCATTGCCTCGGCCGCCTCGGACGCTTTTTCGGCACTTTTCCATAATATGGTGGCGCAGCCCTCTGGAGAAATCACCGCATAAGTGCTGTACTCCAGCATGGCCAGATGATCGCCCACCCCGATCGCCAATGCGCCACCGGAGCCCCCTTCGCCGATCACCGTGCAGATTACCGGTGTCCTCAGGGTTGCCATGACCCGGAGATTGCGGGCAATGGCCTCGCTCTGCCCGCGCTCCTCGGCACCCACCCCGGGATAGGCCCCTGGCGTATCGATAAAAGTGAGAATGGGCAGGTGAAAACGCTCCGCCAGCCCCATCAGACGCAAGGCCTTGCGGTATCCCTCCGGCCGGGGCATACCGAAATTTCTCCGGAGCTTGGCCTTGGTATCGCGCCCCTTCTGATGACCGATCACCATCACCGGCCGGCCGGCCAGCCTGCCGATACCACCGACAATGGCATGATCATCCGCATAACGGCGATCCCCGTGTAATTCTTCAAAATCGGTAAATAAATGCTCGATATAATCCAGGGTATAAGGGCGCTGCGGATGCCGGGCCAGCTGTGAGACCTGCCAGGGCGTAAGCGCCGAAAAAATCGTCTCTGTTAAGGACTGACACTTGCTTTCCAGGCGCGTGATTTCTTCACTGATATTCAGCTCATTGTCGCTACCCACATAACGCAGCTCTTCAATCTTCGCCTCAAGCTCGGCGATCGGCTGCTCAAATTCAAGGAAATTCAGTTTCATGGGGAGTTAGATTAAAGAGAAAAAGGAAAAGATACAAGCGCAATGGGATGGGGG
>CAZFJS010000150.1:3233-4462 GCA_964519605.1 uncultured Gammaproteobacteria bacterium | reverse complement strand
CAGGCAGGAGATCGTGCTACGGGACCAACAGGAAAACTGGTATAGCTTCGGGGCTCATCACGATGCCCCGCTCGCGGCACTGGACGTGGTGTTCATGCGCAAGGATCCCCCCGTCGATATGGAATATATGTACGCCACCCATCTACTCGAACGGGCCGCAGCGGAAGGACTGCTGGTCGTCAACCGCCCGCAGTCCCTGCGTGATGTTAATGAAAAACTTTATACCGCCTGGTTTCCACAATGCACTGTACCCACCCTGGTCACCCGCAGCGCCGACCGCCTGCTCACTTTTCTGGACGAACAGACGGATATCATCCTCAAGCCACTGGATGCCATGGGTGGAGAATCGGTATTCCGGGTCAACCGCAGCAACCCCAACGTCAATGTGATCATTGAAATCATGACCGCCCGGGGACAGCGCTTCGCCATGGCACAGCGTTATATTCCCGAGATCAGCCAGGGTGACAAGCGCATTCTGATGGTCAACGGGGAGCCACTACCCTATGCCCTGGCACGCATCCCGGCCGCCGGAGAAACCCGCGCCAATCTGGCTTCAGGCGGCAGTGGCCAGGGTGTAGCCCTGAGTGAACGCGACCGCTGGATCTGTAGTCAGGTGGGTCCCGTGCTGCGGGAAAAAGGCCTGTTATTTGTCGGCCTGGATGTGATCGGTGATTATTTGACCGAGATCAACGTCACCAGCCCCACCTGTATCCGCGAACTGGACCGCCACTACGACCTGCAGATCAGCACCCAGTTACTGGACTGTGTCGAGCGGCTATTGGCATGAATCGGGCCGCAGCGCGATTCAGCCACTGTGGACCGGGCCTGCGCTTGCTGGTACTGGTGCTCATGCTGTATGCCTGCAGTACACCGCCCCCGGAGACAAGCCACAAGACCCGACTGGTTGCCCTGGGGACCATGGTCGACGTCGATCTATGGGGGGTCGATGATCAACAGGCCGCCACCGCCGTCCGGGCGGTACAGACGGAACTCGACCGCATCTATCAGACCTGGCATGCCTGGCATCCCAGCACCCTGACTGATATCAACCGGCAGCTGGCCGCTGGCGATACTGTCAGCGTGGACAAGGCCACCCTGGCGGTACTCACCAAGGCCCGCCGCCTGTCCATTGACAGTGGCAATCTCTTCAACCCGGCCATTGGCAGACTCATTGCATTATGGGGCTTTCAAAGCGATGAGCGGCCACAGGATCGTCCGCCGCCGGAACC
>CAZFJS010000150.1:0-3133 GCA_964519605.1 uncultured Gammaproteobacteria bacterium | reverse complement strand
TAGACGTCCAGGGCGACGAGAGCGTGTTCACCTCGGGAAACTATGAACGCTTTTTCGATTACCAGGGTGTGCGCTATCATCATATCATCGACCCGCGCAATGGTTATCCCGCCCGCGGCACCCTGTCGGTTACGGTGATCCACCCGGATGCCGGCACCGCCGATGCCGCCGCCACCGCCCTGTTCGTGGCCGGTCCCAAAGGCTGGCTTCAGGTGGCGCGGCGCATGGGGTTGAAACAAGTGATGCTGATCGACAGCGAGATGCGCGTACATATCACCCCGGCCATGAGAAAACGGGTCTTTTTCAAGGCCAAGAAACGACCGGAAATCATTGTGAGCACACCATGATCACGCGCGCCGACTACCTCGTCATCGCCGCTACCCTGCTGTTGCTGCCAAGCCTGTATCTTACCTACTGGGGAAGTCATGCCGCGGCCGATACCGCCCATATCATGGCCGCCGACGGCCGGGAATTTACCCTGCCCCTGGATGAGGACAGGCGCCTGACCGTCAACGGCCCTCTGGGCGCCACCACCCTGGAAATCCGCCACGGGAAAATCCACTTTATCGATTCCCCCTGCCGCGGCAAGCAGTGTATTCACAGCGGCTGGCTGGCGCGCGCCGGAGATTTCGCCGCCTGCTTGCCCAACCGGATCAGCGTCACCCTGAGTGGCCGGGAAAAGCCCTTCGACAGCATCAATTTTTAGGGCAGGGGAAAAACACCATGCAAAATCGCCCGCTGAGTATCGTCACCACGCCCCAGGATCATCTGGTGGCCTGGCTGACGGCACTGGCCATCTCCATCCATATTGCGGAAAGCGTCATCCCCAGCCCACTGCCCGGCGTCAAGCTCGGTCTGGCCAATGTCATCACCATTGCCGCCCTGCTGCTCTATGGCTGGTCAACCGCCGCCTGGATTTCCTTGCTGCGGGTACTGGTAGGCAGCATCCTCATCGGCACCTTTCTGACGCCCACCTTCGCCCTCAGTCTCAGTGGCGCCCTGTGCAGCCTGGCGGCACTGGGACTAGGCAGCCTGCTGCCGGGACGTGGGCTGGGACCTATTGGCTATGCCCTGCTGGCCTCGCTGGCCCACATGACCGGCCAGTTCTTCTGCGCCTACTGGCTGTTCATCCCTCATCCGGGACTGTTCGGCCTGCTGCCTCTGCTAATGACCCTGTCGGCTGTCTTCGGCGTGGCCAGTGGGCTGATCGTCGCCGCCATGCTGCCGGGGCTCAGGAGGCAAACGCGATGAACGGCGCCCTGCACACCCCCCCGGCGACTGCCGCTGACCGGCTGGGCCTGACCCTGTTCTTCGCCGTGGTCATCCATGCCATCCTCCTCCTGGGAATCAGCTTCAAGCCGGACCTCATCTCCCCCCCCCAGGACAAACACCCCCCCATGGAAATTGTCCTGGTACACCAACGCAGCAAGACAGCGCCGGACACAGCAGAATTGCTCGCCCAGGCCAACCTGGAGGGTGGCGGCAACACGGAGAAGAAAATGCGCCCCAGTTCACCGGCCTCGCTACCCCTACCACGCGAACAAGTGGGACGCGCCCGCACCGAGACACGGGCCGCCTCCCCAGCCCGCCAGCACCCACCACAGGATGAACTGTTGCTGAGCCAACAGCCGGCAAAGCACCGCCATCAGATCCAGCAGGAAACCCCGCCCCACCGACCGACGCCCTTGACGGCCGCGGCGCTGGTGGCACGCAGCATGGAAATCGCCAGCCTCAGCGCCGAAATCGATCGTTCCCGAGAAGTCTACGCCCAACGTCTCAAACACCGCTATATCTCTTCTCAGGCGCGGGAATACCGCGATGCCGCCTATCTGGACGCCTGGCGCGCCAAGATCGAGCGCATCGGCAATCTCAATTACCCTGAAGAGGCCAAACGAAAGAAAATATCCGGCAGCCTGGTCCTTGATGTCGCCCTGAATGCCGACGGCACCATCTACACGCTCAGAATCTCACACTCTTCCGGTAAAAAAATCCTCGATGACGCCGCCCTGCGCATTGTCAGGCTGGCGGCACCTTTCGCCCCTTTCCCGGAAGCGCTCCGCAAGGACACCGACGTCCTGCATATTACCCGCACCTGGCAGTTTCTCAATGAGAATCGCCTGCAAACCGGCCGTTAAGGAATTCCCGGGCTTGTGCCGCCCCCTGTTTTTGGCCGATACTAAAGTCTGTCAACAGACCTCAAGCCCATGACCACGATGACTTCACTCAGCAATCATTTCCTGATTGCCATGCCCTCACTCAAGGATCCGAATTTTTTCCATGGGGTCACCTATCTCTGCGAGCACAATGAAGAAGGCTCTATGGGCATTATGATCAATCGCCCCCTGGACATCGATCTGGGTGAGGTGCTGGGGCAGATGAAAATTGCCAACAATGAGCCGGCCATCAACCACCAGTCCATTTACCTTGGCGGCCCGGTACAGTGCGAACGAGGCTTTGTGCTTCACAAGCCCCACGGCAACTGGGAGGTCACCCTCAAGGTCACGGAACACATCGGCATCACTTCCTCGCGCGACATCCTGGAGGCCCTGGCCAATGGCCAGGGGCCGGATGACTGCCTGATCGCCCTGGGCTACGCTGGCTGGGGGCCAGGCCAGCTGGAACAGGAAATGGCCCAGAATGCCTGGCTGTCCGTGCCCGCCGATGATCGTATTATCTTCGCCACCCCGTATGAGCAACGCTGGGAACGCGCCGCGGCACTGACAGGCGTAGACATCACGCGCCTTTCCAGTGAAATCGGACACGCATGAAGTCATGCCGCACCCTGCTCGGCTTTGACTATGGCGATAAAAAAATCGGGGTGGCCGTCGGCCAGGAACTGACCACCTCGGCACATCCCCTGACCACGCTTTACACCGTCCGGGGTCAACCGGACTGGGTGGCCATCTCCCGCCTGCTCAGCCACTGGCGGGCAGATGCGCTGGTCGTTGGTCTGCCACTCAACCTGGACGACAGCGAACAACGCATCAGCCAGGCCGCCCGCCGCTTCGCCAACCGCCTGTGGGGACGCTATCAGCTGCCGGTCTATCTGGCCGACGAACGGCTGAGCTCACGAGGTGCCGCAATGCTGCTCAGGGAACGCCGCCAGGCGGGTGCCACAAATAAAGGGAAGGAG
>CAZFJS010000149.1:2566-4490 GCA_964519605.1 uncultured Gammaproteobacteria bacterium | reverse complement strand
TTGCCAGCCAGGCGAAGGCGATGGCTTCCACATAGTCAGGGTCAATGCCGCAGTCCGCAGTTGACTGCAGGCGGCAATGGGGTAGATGACAGGCCAGGCGCCTCATCAGTTGCTCATTGTGTATCCCGCCGCCACAGATCAGCACTTCATCGCTTGCCGGCGCATGGGCGCGGATGGCCTCGGTGATACTGCAGGCAGTCAGCTCACACAGGGTAGCCTGAATATCGGCCGCAGTCAGCTCACTGACCTGGACTTGCAGCATTGCCATCAGCCACTTACGGTTGAAATACTCTCTGCCGGTGCTTTTGGGCAGCGCTTTGTGGAAATAGGGATCTTGCAGCATGGTCTTCAGCAGCTGCCGGTTGACGATACCACTGGCGGCCCAGTGACCGCCGGTATCCATGGCCGTATCCAGATGTTGTGTCGCCCAGTAATCCAGTAACAGATTGCCCGGGCCGGTATCAAAGCCGATGACTGCCTGTTGCGGGTCACGAGGCAGGATGGTGATGTTTGCAATGCCGCCAATATTGAGTACGACCCGATTGTGTCCGCCATGCTGGAAAACAGCCTGATGAAAAGCCGGCACGAGCGGCGCGCCTTGCCCCCCCGCTGCCATATCGCGACGCCGAAAGTCAGCGACGGTGGTGATTTTTGTGTGTGCAGCGATGATATTGGGATCGCCAAGTTGCAGACTGCCGGGTGTCTCGCCACCGGGATAATGGGCGATCGTCTGCCCGTGGCTGCCGATGGCCGTCACTTCTGACGGGGAGATCTTAGCCTTTGCCAGCAGTGACATCGCTGTGGCGGCAAACAATTGCCCCAGCAGGCCATCGAGGGCAATATATTCCACCAGGTCGACAGACTGTCTCTGGCAGAGCGTGAGCAATCTTTCCCTCAGGTTGTGGTCCAGAGGCATCTGTTCGCTTGCCAGCACCTGCAGGCCATCCGGGGAGAAATCCACCAGCACACCATCGACGCTATCCATGCTGGTGCCCGACATCAGGCCGATATATTTTTCAGTCATGATGGTTTTTGCTATCGGGATATGCTGTGCCTATCAGTTGTCCACAACCTCATCAGTCGGTATTTTTCATCGCCAGCATATTACGTTTGAGCAGGTCGAGTTGGGCCAGGTAGGGGGCCGTACTGGCCTTGAAATTACGTCGGTATTTGCGGGGCAGGGGCGAGGCATCGGGTAGCCGGACAGTCAGGGGGTTATGATGAGCGCCGTTGATACGGAATTCATAATGCAGATGGGGGCCGGTGGCCAGCCCGGTGCTGCCCACGTAGCCGATGACCTGTCCCTGTCTGACCCGGCGGCCGGTGCGCAAACTGCGGGCGAAACGGGACATATGGGCATAGAGTGTGCTGTAACGGCCGCCGTGCTGAATAATGATGGTATTGCCATAACCGCCCTTACGGCCACGGAAAACGATTTTGCCATCACCGGTTGCCTTGATCGGCGTGCCGCGGGGGGCCGCATAATCCACGCCCTTGTGTGCCCGGATGTGGTGGAGAATGGGGTGTTTTCTACCCAGGCTGAAGCGGGAGCTGATGCGCGTGAAGGCCACCGGTGTACGCAGAAAGGCCTTGCGCATGTTTTTACCATCAGGGCTGTAGTACTCAGTTCTGCCCCGCGGATCCTGATAACGTATCGCACGGTAACGTTTGCCACGATTGTTGAATTCCGCCGCCAGAATATCTCCGTCCCGCAGTTTTTCCCCGTTGAGGTAGAGTTCTTCATAGACGACGGTAAAACTGTCGCCAGCGCGGATATCCAGGGCGAAATCCACATCCCAGCCAAAAATAGCGGCCAGCTCCATCGTGATGTTGTCGGACAGTCCCGCCCGCTGGGCGGCGAGGAACAGGGAGTTGCGAATCGTGGCAGTGCTATAGTTGATTCGTTTCGTCGGCGGATGGTTGA
>CAZFJS010000149.1:0-2466 GCA_964519605.1 uncultured Gammaproteobacteria bacterium | reverse complement strand
GCGCCAAGGATCAGACCGATGCCGAGAATAATGCCTGCCAGGACGAGCCAATGGTGGTAACGAAGGGCATGCCCTGGTTTTGTTTTGCAGCGATCTGTTTTATAGTCGCATCTGATCAGGTGTTGTCTGTCCATAGCGTTCCGGAGGTGAGATGATTTGCTTCACCATAGCTTGGGCGCAGCTAACGGTCAATATTGATCAATGCGATAAATCTTGATCATGCGCGTGGACTCCGCTTGCTGACCCGGGCGCGTGTTTACTATCGGCCATGCTTAAGATTTTCTTAATTTGTTACTTGCAAGTGAAGAGGCTCTGGTTAATTCCACTACCGTCATTCCGGCGCAGGCCGAACAAAAGCGCTGGCGCAGTGAACGCCCGAAGGGCGAGCTTAGCGAGTAATCCATCACAAGCAAAGACCTGGGTGCCGGATTAAGTCCGGCATGACGAATAAATCAGAGCTTCCTTTAGTCCTAAAAGGTTTATATATATGTCACAAGTGAAAGATGCGCTTGCTTTAATCAGACGTGGTGCAGAGGACATTCTGCTTGAAGAGGAGTTGGCGCAGCGTTTGCGGACAGGCAGACCTTTGCGCATCAAGGCAGGTTTTGATCCTACTGCGCCGGACCTGCATCTGGGGCACACGGTATTGCTGAACAAGTTACGACAGTTTCAGGATTTAGGCCATGAATGTATTTTCCTGATTGGCGATTTCACTGGCATGATCGGCGATCCCACCGGCAAGAACGTAGCCCGGCAGCCATTGAGCCGTGATGAAGTGATTGATAATGCACGCACCTATGAGGAGCAGATATACCGGGTGCTGGTGCCGGAGAAAACGCTGGTGATGTTCAACTCCAGCTGGATGAATGATATGAAGGCAGCCGATCTGATTCAGCTGGCAGCCAGCCACACTGTTGCCAGGATGCTGGAGCGTGATGATTTTCAGCAGCGCTACCGAGGTGGTCAGCCCATTGCGATACATGAATTTCTTTACCCCCTGATTCAGGGCTATGATTCGGTGGCTTTGCGCGCCGACGTGGAGCTGGGAGGGACTGATCAGAAGTTCAATCTCCTGGTAGGGCGTGAGCTGCAGCGGCATTATGGACAAGCTCCCCAGATTGTATTAACCATGCCTATCCTGGAAGGACTGGATGGTGTGCAGAAAATGTCCAAGTCTCTGGGTAACTATATTGCCATCGCCGCGCCGCCTGCGGAAATGTTTGGTCAGCTGATGTCTATTTCAGATGAGTTGATGTGGCGTTATTTTGAGTTGCTCAGCTTTCGTCCCCAGGCCGAAATTGATGTCCTGCGTCAGGCGGTGGCTGAGGGCTCGAATCCCCGTGATGTCAAATTTCAGCTGGGCAGGGAGATCGTGGCCCGTTTCCACAGCGATGCCGAGGCAAGGCGTGCCGAAGAAGCCTTCATCGCCCGGTTCCGTAAAGGGGCTATTCCCGATGACATAGAAGAAAGGCGTCTGTTTAGTGCGGGCGCCACTATGCCTATCTCTCAGGTGCTCAAGGAGACAGGATTGTCGGCAAGCACCTCTGAGGCACGCCGAAACATCCGCGGTGGTGGGGTGCGTATCGACGGTCAGCGGGTGGATGACGAAGCACTTGCACTGCAGGCAGGCAATACTTATCTCCTCCAGAAGGGCAAACGGCACTTTGCCAGGGTAACCATCGAGCAGGAAGGCGCATGAGGAAGATTTTGCCAGCGGTTAGCCTGGCCATGACGCCGATGATATTTTTTTGTTATCAAATAGCCATTTGATTGTTATCAGGTTTTTATCTTTTATCTTTCCTCTTGTATCTTTTCTCTGTTTTCCTATTGACGTGCCCGCCGGGGTGCGTATAATGCGCCTCTTCCAGACGTCATCGGCAAGGAAGTGCAGGAAAAAATCTTTGCCAGGTGGTTGACGGAAGGCTGAACGTCTGTATACTTGTTCAGCTGTACCGGGTAGCAGCAAAGCCCGGTTTTTTGCTCTTTAACAATCAGTGAACTCAAGCAATCTGTGTGGGTGCTTACGTCAATGGTGGGTTTCACCATGAGTAGCATCTATGCTTAACATGTCTTCGGACATGCTTTGCATGGTCAATTATTGCTGCCGCAAGGCAGCACCTTGAAATAAACTGAAGAGTTTGATCATGGCTCAGATTGAACGCTGGCGGCATGCTTAACACATGCAAGTCGAACGGTAACAGGCGGGAGCTTGCTCCTGCGCTGACGAGTGGCGGACGGGTGAGTAATGCATAGGAATCTGCCCAGTAGTGGGGGACAACCTGGGGAAACTCAGGCTAATACCGCATACGCCCTACGGGGGAAAGCGGGGGATCTTCGGACCTCGCGCTATTGGATGAGCCTATGTCTGATTAGCTTGTTGGTAGGGTAAAGGCCTACCAAGGCAACGATCAGTAGCTGGTCTGAGAGGACGATCAGCCACACTGGGACTGAGACACGGCCCAGACT
>CAZFJS010000148.1:1887-4506 GCA_964519605.1 uncultured Gammaproteobacteria bacterium | reverse complement strand
CGGTGTAAGCAAGGCAGCAGAGACCAGTCTATGAAGCATGTCCATAAAAAACGGGAGCTTGCCAAATGTCCCCTTGATACCGTGCAGCTTGCTGCCTGGCTGGAGGCCGGGCTGTCTGCGGCTGTGCCGTTGGCGGTCTATGGGCCTGCTGATCCCGGGAGGGATGAGATAGAGCGCTATATTGCGGAAGTTTTTGAAAAAAATTATTCGGCACAGCTGCGTCATTTCAAGCCCCGCCTGTTGGCGCTACATTCAACAACAGGCGATATGCTCGCTGCCCTGGGTTTGCGGGATGCGCTGGCCGAGCGGCTGTTTCTGGAGGTTTATCTGGATGAGCCGGTGGAAAGCCGCCTGGCGGCAGTCTGTGGGCGGCCGGTGGCCAGGGAGGGGATTGTCGAAGTGGGCAATCTGGCCTCAAGGCATCCCGGACGGGCGCGCTGCCTGTTTCGGGCGCTGACGATTCATCTGTACCGCCACGGGGCTGAGTGGGCCTTGTTTACGATCGCCCCGTTCTTGCGCAATATCTTCAAAAGACTGGATTTTCACCTGTTTCATCTGTGTCCTGCCGACGGGACGCGGCTGGGTGAGGCGGTACTTGACTGGGGCAGTTACTATGACAGTCATCCTCAGGTCATGGCGGTCAATGTGAAACAGGCCTTTCAGGCGGTCATGGCTTATTATGAAAGCACCGCCGTTGCTACGCCGGCCACTGATGGGACCCATCCAGGTGCTGAGCGTGTGCTGACAACGTCTCCCCACAATCCTGATCAGGGTTGATCAATCCCAGTCGCCAGCCTTGGCGGCGACTTTGACATGGACGCCTGCCGCATGCACCCCATCCTCACTGCCTTGCAATATCATGCCCGGGAACGGCCTTTTGCGCTGGCTGTACAGGGTGCTGACAGCAGTCTGACTTACCAGGATCTGTGGCGCGAGGTCGTGGTTCTGGCAGCGCAGCTCGGCCGGGGTGGCCTGCAGGTCATTGGTCTGCTGGCGGACAATGGTCCCGCCTGGCTGATCATGGATCTGGCGGCGGCCTGTGCCGGCCTGCCGTTGGTGCCCATTCCGGCATTCTTTTCCGGTGGACAGCTTGCCCATACCCTGAGTGATGCCGGTATCCGTACCCTGTTTACTGACCAGACGGCGTGTCTTGACAGTCTGAGCTCGTTTCATCAGCAGCCCCTGGAGATCTGCGGTACCCGCTGGCAGAAAATTGATCTGCAGGTTGAGACAAGGCCGCAGCTTCCGGCTGCGACCGCCAAGCTGAGCTACACTTCCGGGACCACCGGAACCCCCAAAGGGGTCTGCCTGAGCAGCGCTGCCATGTGTCTCGTCGCGGAATCCCTGCGTGAGCGGACAGCGATCAGTGAAACTGACCGCCATCTTTGTTTGCTGCCCCTGGCCACCCTGCTGGAGAACATTGCCGGTATTTATGTGCCCTTGCTGGCCGGTGCCTGTGTTTGTGTACCACCACTGACTGAGGTGGGTCTGCAGGGCGGTGCCGGTGTGGATATCCAGCGCCTGCTGCGCGCCATGGAGGCCTACCGGGCCACCCGGGCCATCCTGTTGCCACAGATGTTGCAGGAGATGGTGGCGGCCCTGGAGAAGGATAGCGCGGCGCGGCCCGCTGGCTTGCGCTTTCTGGCGGTGGGTGGGGCCCCGGTGGCCCGCAGCCTGTTGACACGCGCCAGCCAGCAGGGACTGCCAGTCTATGAGGGCTATGGCTTGTCGGAATGTGCATCCGTGGTGGCGGTCAATACGCCGGCGGCCTGCCGGCCAGGGACAGTGGGCAGACCGCTCCCCCATGTGCAGCTGGATTTTGCCGCTGATGGCGAAATTCTGGTGAGTGGCGCCTGTTTTAAGGGCTATCTGGCGGCCAGGGAACAGCCGCTAATCGATCCCTGGCCCACGGGGGATCTGGGCTTTCTCGACGATGAGGGTTATCTGCATCTCACCGGCCGCAAGAAAAACATCTTTATCACCGCCTTTGGCCGCAATGTGGCCCCCGAGTGGGTGGAACGGGAGCTGGTCCTGCAGCCCGTTGTTCATCAGGTGGCAGTTTTCGGCGAAGGCCGACCCTGGAATGTAGCCGTGGTCGTCAAGGCGCCTGGCGCCGATCAGGCGATGGTGGATGCAGCCATCGCCATCACTAATCGTGATTTGCCGGACTATGCCCGGGTGCGGGGCTGGGTGCCGGCAGTAGAAGCTTTTCAATTGGACAATGGTCAATTGACGGCGACCGGGCGACTGCGCCGTGCGGTCATCTGGAAAATTTACGCGCCCGTATGTGAGTCCTTGTATCAGGACCGTGAACAGGCGTGCAACAAGGAGGGTCTTGAATGAGTTTTTTTCAACAACTTCAGCAGGCAACCGCCGAGGAACGTGCGGAGCTGCTGGACATTCCTTTTATCAGGGCAGGTGCTGCCGGAGCACTGTCGGTGGACAGCTATGTGGCTTTTCTCGAGCAGGCCTATCATCATGTGAAACACACGGTGCCCTTGCTGATGGCCTGCGGCGCAGCCCTGCCCGCCAGACTGGAGTGGTTGCGTACCGCGGTGGCGGAGTATATCGGGGAGGAACTGGGTCATCAGGAATGGATTCTCAACGATATCCGTGCCT
>CAZFJS010000148.1:0-1787 GCA_964519605.1 uncultured Gammaproteobacteria bacterium | reverse complement strand
TATATCGGGGAGGAACTGGGTCATCAGGAATGGATTCTCAACGATATCCGTGCCTGCGGCGCCGATGTCGATGCCGTGCGTGAGGGCACCCCGCTACAGGCGACGGAGTTGATGGTGGCCTATGCCTATGACACGATCCAGCGCCGTAATCCGGTGGCCTTTTTCGGTATGGTGCAGGTGCTGGAGGGCACCAGTGTCCAGGTGGCTACCCGGGCGGCTGAAGCCCTGCAGCAGCATCTCGGCCTGCCCGGCGAGGCCTTCAGCTATCTGCGTTCCCATGGGTCCCTGGATATCGGGCATGTGGAATTTTTCGAACAGTTGATGAACCGCATTGAGGCGGATCAGGACCGGGAAGATATTATTCATTGTGCGCAAGTGATGTACCGGCTGTATGGCGATATTTTCCGCTCATTGCCACTGGAATCAAATCAGGAGGTGTCCAAATGAAGCTGCAGGATAGTCGGATCATACTGACCGGGGCCACCAGCGGCATCGGCCGCGCGCTGGCCCTGCGGTTGGCGGCGGACGGCGCCCGGCTGCTGCTGGTGGGGCGTAAGCGTGAGGCGCTGGATGAACTCAAGGAGGCTGTCAGTACTTCCGGCAGCCATGTGGTCCAGGCGGATATTGCTACTCCGGAAGGTCGCCGGGCGGCGGTCGATCAGGCCGGCAGCCTGCTGGGTGGTGTCGATGTGCTGATCAACAACGCCGGCTTATCCAGTTATGCCCTGTTTGCCGACGAGGATGAGGCGGTGACTGAACGCATTATTCAGACCAACCTGCTGGCGCCCATTGCCTTGACGAAGCAGGTGCTGCCCTCCCTGCTGGCACAGGGTAGCGGGCGGATCGTCAATATCGGCTCTGTCTTCGGTGCCATCGGCTTTGCCTGTTTCAGTAGTTATTCCGCCAGTAAATTCGGCTTGCGGGGTTTTTCCGAAGCATTACGCCGCGAGCTGGAGGGCACCGGTGTGGGGGTGAGCTATGTTGCACCGCGGGCGACCAGAACCGCTATCAACAGCCCGACGGTCTACCGCATGATGGCAGCGGTGAAAATGAATCTCGATACGCCGGAGCAGGTGGCCGCGCAGATCGTGGCGGCGCTGGCAGCTGACCGTCAGGAGGTTTGCCTGGGGTGGCCGGAAAAACTGTTTGTGCGCATCAATGGGTTGTGGCCGCGACTGGTGGACAGTGCCCTGCGCAGCCAGAACCGGCAGATGAAAAAGATCCTGCAGGAGCCGACGGCAGAGGATATTCCGCAATCATCAAAAAGCTGATCAATATTTTTCGAATGGAGTCGACAACCAAACAAGTGAATGGAGAACAAACGAAATGATTAATATTACCCATATCCACCCCATGCTGGTTCATTTTCCCATCGTGTTGTTTATCACGGCAATGGTACTGGATGGCTATATCCTTAGCCGCAGTGGTGATCTGGGGCGGCGGGACTGCCTGGTGATGACCGGCTTCGGGGCGCTGGCCGTAGGCCTGGTATTTGCGCTGGGCGCCGCCTTTTTCGGCGATATCGCTCTGGATAAGGCGGTGGATATCGGTTTTCCCGCAGATCCTCTGGAAGAACACGAGCTTTTGGCTACCTTGACTATCGGCGTTTTTGCTGTGCTGGCGCTGGTACAGGGTTTTGTTCTGTGGCGCCGGCAATCACTGACAGGCACCCGGGGCTGGCTGTTCGCGCTCGTCGGACTGGCCGGGCTCGGCCTGCTGATCAGCACCGCCTATCATGGCGGCAATCTGGTCTATGAGCTGGGGGTCAACGTCGCCGGCGTCAAACC
>CAZFJS010000147.1:0-4545 GCA_964519605.1 uncultured Gammaproteobacteria bacterium | reverse complement strand
CCTAGTCTCAACAGGGCGCCACTGTGATCCGGGATGACGGCTAACACGCGCTTGAACGCTTTTTCCGCCGCTGCATAACGCTGCTGCTGCTGATCAATCACACCGGCATTAAAATTGACTAGCGGCTCATCAGGGACAACATCCAGAATGCGTTGAAATGCAGCCAGGGCCTGATCCGGGCGATGCTTTTCCATCAGCTGCAAGCCCTCATTCAGGCCGAGCATTTTGATTGCCTTGACAGCAATGCCACCCCTGGGCTGCAATTTGAGCACTTTTCTTAGCTGTTCCCGGGAACGTGCCTGATCCGCCCGCTTCGCGTAGATCACGGCCAGGCGATAGTGCATGCGCGCATCATTGGGAAGCAGTTTCTGGAGATGCTCAAACAGGGCATCAGCCTGCTGGATTTTACCCAGACGCTCGTAGGTGGTCGCCGCCAATTCGAGAATGCGGGGATCCTGAGGATATTGCCGGGAGAGCTTGAGATAGATTGGCAAGGCCTGCTGGATTTTGGCCTGTGCTGTAAACTGCCTGGCCTGCACCAGAAGACGCCGCTTGCGGGCATTTTCTGCGATACGCTTGTCACGCGTCCGGGAGATGATTTTCCCATAGAGATCAATCGCTGCATCCAGCTTGCCAGCACGCTCATAAACCTTGCCCAACTCCACCCTGAGTTGCATATTGGCCGGCGCCAATTTAACACTGCGTTCAATTTCGACAATACCCGTAGCTGTCTGACCGCGGCGAACCAGCAACTGCCCCAGCCAGTAATGCGCCTGAGCATTTTCGGGCACCTGCTTTAGCACCCCCTCAAAAAGCTGCTTTGCCTCAGAAAACCTGCGTTTACGTAGATATTCCTTGCCAAGATTGAGGGCCGAATTAACCGCCGGAGCAGAAGTATCCAGGGCATCAAGCACCTGCTGGGCCTTGCGTGGATACAACTGGGCCAGCAGTTTAGCGGCCCGTTGTGCCATGCGACCGGCGTCCTGCCGGGCGGCCACTTTTTCCAACACAGTGATCGCCGCATCTATTTTATGATTTTTTGCGTAGATCTCACCCAGCCCCAGATTGGCCTCGGTGTTATCCGGCAAGGTTTTCAGCACCTGCTGATAGGCGACCTCGGCAGCGGGCAACTGCTGCCGTCGCTCCAGAATCTGACCGATTCGCAAATTGACCCGCGGATCATCCGGGGCGATATGGTGAAGATGCTGAAAGACCTCCAGCGCCTTGTCCAGCCTGCTGCTGCGAAACAAGCGCTCCCCTCGAGAAAAACCCAGCTGATCCAGCGTCTCGCGAATTAACTGTCCACCGCTCTTAGCGGCTACCAATGTCGCCAGCATCTGTCTGGCATCCTGCAAACGTCCTGCGTGAGCATAGGCTACAGTCAGCGCCTGGCGCAGCTTCATATTATCCGGAGCCAGCGCCACACTGCGGGCAATATGTACCAGGCCGGCGGCAGCATCACCACGCTTGATCAGCACCTGCCCCAACCAGTAGTGTACCTTGGCGTCATCAGGATATTGGTTCAACAAACCCTGCAGCCGCTGCTGCGCCTCAGCCAAACGGCCGGTACGGAATAACTGCCTGTTTTTCAGGATCTCCGCCTTGAGATCAACTGGCTTAACAGCAGCAACCGGGACGGCCTGCACAGCGCCCGCCACCTGCTGCCCGGCCAATAGGCTTACAGAAGAAAACGTACAGAGCAATACAAGATATGCTGATAGGACAGACTTGAGATATCTGAGCCGCACGCTGTCTATTTCCCCCGGACCCTTACCCAGACCATGAACCGTCCTCAGTAAAACGAGCGATGGCTGACTGCTCGCTGGTATCACCCCTGCTCTTCCTATCGACCAAAGTCGCTTCCCCCATAGAACAGCAAAGCCGTAACTGACCATACCACCAGGAAAAGTCCTGTTTCACACAGACACAGCATGCTGCGGTCATGATCGCCCGGAATCCTGCAGTTGGCCGCTTAGAGGACACATAACAAATTGATTAATAACGTAGTATTATTATTTGGATTCATCTGCGGAATCCCGCCTTGTCAATGGAAAAGACAGCATGCATGGTCAACTCAATCGGCAAATGGATGTACAGCAGACGCAACAGACTCTTTTATAGTAGAATAAATCAATCGCCTGGTCAGGCCTGCCTTGTTCCGGCAGCGGAAAGGCGGCCAGCCGCGCAAACTACAATCTTGTTCGTTTACAGAATTGCGCGCTAAAGCCCGGCACTTCAGCGCGTCCGGTGTTGGCGCCTATCCTGATAACCGAAGCATCTTCATGTAATTAACAGAAGGTCCAAGCAGAAAAGCTGTTCGCCAGTAGTACGAGTGCAGATCTGAAAACAATGCAGAGAGGTTTTACAATTTCTGCATTGTTTAACATTATATCATGCCCCACTTATAGAATGCATGTTTATTTCATCAAATCCCTATCGTTATCATGATGTTAGGATTTATCAATAAAAACCTTCTCAATTCAGCATGAACACACTCGATCTTGCCAAAATCCTCAAAAAAGCGATCCGTCATCATCAAAAAGGAGACTTGCAGCGGGCAGAAACTTTATACCGGAGAATTCTGCATGATCAGCCGGAACATCCTGAAGCACTGCATTTATCAGGTATTATCGCCCACCAGTCAGGCCAATTTGGCCGCTCGGAGAAATTGCTTCTGCAGGCCATTGCGCGCCAGCCCAACAATGCTATTTACCACTATAATCTGGGCAACACATTGAAAGCGCAAAAAAAATATGAGGAATCCTTGCAGGCATATCAGCAGGCTGTGACGCTGAAAACTGACTTTACACTGGCCTATAACAACCTGGGCAATGTGCTGCATGAGCTGGACAGGCCAGCCGCCGCAATACCCTATTATCAACAGGCCATCCAATATAATCCCAATTATGCCGAAGCCTACAATAACCTTGGGAACAGTCTTAAAGACGTGGACAAACCGGAGGCGGCACTGGCTAATTTCCAAAAAGCCTTTGCGTTGCGCCCTGATAACGCAGAAATCCTCATCAATATCGGTAATATCCTGCAAAGTCAGAATCACCATCAGGAAGCGCTCAACTGCCTGCAAAAGGCGCTCATGCTTTGCCCCCGGTCGGCCATGGCGCATTACAACCTTGCCACCACCCTGGATGAATTGGGCCAGACTGGCCGCGCAATCACCCATTTCCAAAACGCGCTGCAAATCGACCCGAACTTTGCTGCCGCCCACTGCAACCTGGCGCGGGCGCTGAAGGACAGTGGCGACAACGCGGGGGCACTGCGGCACTACCGCCAGGCCCTGGCACTCCAGCCGGACCGTGCCGAAGCTCACAGCAATCTGCTCTTCCTGCTGAGTTACAACGTCCTCTGCGATCACCAGGAAATGCTCGCCGCCCATCAGGCCTGGGATCAGGCCCACAGCGGCGGCCCGGAACGCGCGCAGACCTTCTGCCACCACCGCAACGAAGATCCCGGGCGCCGCCTGCGTATCGGCTATGTCTCTCCCGATTTCAAGCACCATGCCGTCAGCTTTTTCTTCGCACCGCTCCTGGCCGCCCATGACCGCCAGCAAGTTGAGGTCTTTTGCTATGCCGAGGTACACAAGCCCGATGCCGTCACCCGGCGTCTGGAAACACAGGCCGATCACTGGTGCACCACGGTGGGCATGAGCGATGAGGCCCTCGCCCGGCGCATCTTTGCGGACCGCATCGATATCCTCATCGATCTCGCCGGTCACACCGCCGGCAACCGCCTCCAGACCTTTTGCTATAAACCCGCGCCCGTCCAGGCCAGCTATCTCGGCTATTGCACCACCACCGGCCTGGCCACCATGGATTACTGGATCACCGATACCGCCCTCTATCCACAGCATTCCCCTGAGCTGGCCACCGAAACACCTTGGCGTCTGGCGCGCTGCTGGCTCTGCTACCAGCCCGCCGCCGATGCCCCACCGGTCGAGATACCGTCAAACGACACCCTTACCTTCGGCAGTCTTAATGAACTGTCCAAACTCACGCCTACCGTCATCGATACCTGGGCTGAAATCCTCCGCGCCCTGCCCCACAGCCGCCTGCTGCTCAAGACCCGTGTGCTGGCCGATCCCGCCATGCAGCAGCAGATCACCGCGCGCTTCGTAGCACAGGGCATCGCCCCGGAGCGACTGCAGCTGTTGCCCCGCAGCGCCGACTATCTGCCGACCTATCAGTCCATCGATATCGCCCTGGATCCCTTCCCACGCACCGGCGGGGCCACCACCGCCGATGCCCTGTGGATGGGCGTGCCGGTCATCACCCTGGCGGGGGAACGCTGTATTGAGCGTCAGGGCATGAGTATGCTCAGCGCCGTGGGCCTGGATGAGTTGATCGCCGACTCCCGGGAAAACTATGTCGCCTGCGCCCTCGCCCTGGCACAGGATCATGACCGCCGCCTTGCCTTGCGGACCTCGTTGCGCCAGCGCATGGCACACTCCTCACTCTGTGACGCCACCGGCCTCGCTCAAAGCCTCGAACACGCCTACCGCAACATGTGGCTGCAATCACAAAAAAATTA
>CAZFJS010000146.1:0-4629 GCA_964519605.1 uncultured Gammaproteobacteria bacterium | reverse complement strand
CCCGAGCATCTATCGTTGCTTGCACAGTATGGCTGCAGGAACCGGGCAGGTGTCCCTGAATATTGATTAGCGACAATGAGGAATAAAGATGTCTGATTGTCTGTTTTGCAAGATGGTAAATGGTGAAATCCAGGCCGATACGGTTTATGAGGACGGCGACGTGCTGGCCTTCCGGGATATCAATCCCCAGGCGCCGGTCCATGTATTGGTTGTGCCGAAGCGTCATATTGCCACAATCAATGATCTTCAGGATGACGATGCGGTGTTGGTGGGCAAGCTGTTGCTGGCGGCGCAACAGATTGCCAGACGGGAAGGCATCGATGAAAAGGGATACCGTACGCTGATGAACTGCAATGCTGAGGCCGGTCAAACTGTTTTTCATCTGCACCTTCACGTATTAGGCGGCCGCCGTATGCATTGGCCGCCCGGCTGATGCCCATATCTCTATGCCGGGGTCAGCGGTAGATGAGCCGTATCCGCGATCTTCTGTCGCGGTGGCAGGCGGCTTGCAAGTTGTGCCATCACCTTGGCCGCAGTGGCACGGTAGATGGTCAGTTTGCCGCCATAAATACTGAGCAGCCCGGGGTGTTTGGCAAGGTCTATGTGCAGCGCAGTTTCCCTGCTGCGACGAAATGCCTGTGTTGTGCCGGAGGCCAATACTCGGAGACCGGCAAAGGCAGAGATCAGCTGCTCTTCCCGTAATGCATGGAATGCCGGAAAATAGTGTGTAAAGGTCTCCAGTAGATAGCGTATCTCCGCACTTGTGGGGGCGACTTTGGCCGGATTTCCCTGGTATACCGTCTCGGTGGTGCCGATCATAATATGGCCCTGCCAGGGCATGGCGAAGACTGCGCGTTGGTCCTGTGGTGCTTCCAGATAGTAGAACCCCTGTTGCAGTCGACCATCGATAATAATATGAGTGCCCTGGACCAAATCAACTGACAGGGTGGTTGGGGCTGGTGTAATGCTTGCCAGTATCCGGTTGACCCAGGGGCCGGCGGCATTGACCAGGGTGCGGGTGGTGCAGTGGTGATCTGCCCCTGCCATCTGATAACGGACCTCGTAGCCCTCATCCCGTCGTTGCGCATGGCTGAAACGCGCCGGCATCAGCAGGTGGGCGCCCAGCGTGACAGCGGATTTCATGACTGCCCGGGTGAGGGCGACATCGTCAGTTTGGGCATCCTGGTATTGGAAGACCTGCTGCAATCCATGGGTTTCCAGACCGTCCAGACTGTTCCACACATGGGGCGGCAGGCGGCGGAAAGCGCAGTCCCGGGTCAATCCTCCCAGCAGGTAATACAGGCTGAGACCCAGCTGTAGTTGCCAGGGGCGTCGTTTTGAATCCTGGTATACAGGAATGTGGAAAGGCTGCAAACGGACCAGTGTGGGCGCCAGTTGCAGCAACAATCTGCGTTCCTGGAGGCACTCATGCACCAGTGAAAACTGGCCTGACTCCAGATAACGCAAGCCACCGTGTATCAATTTACTGGAACGGCTGGAGGTACCGCTGGCCAGGGCCTGTGCTTCCAGCAGACATACGGAATAGCCTCTGGCAGCGGCTGCCTGCGCCACACCTGTGCCGTGAATCCCGCCACCGATGATGACGATATCAAAATCGAAGTCAGCGGATTCCATGAGTGCTCACGTGGCCCAGTTCTGCCAGCAATTCTCCCACAGACATCGTTTCGACCAGGTGGACGCCGCGCCGGTATAGTGCCAGCGCCTGCTGCAGGCTGCTTACCTCATAGGCTGCCCAGCGCCAGTTGCCGGACCACAGCTCGATATCGATGGTGGGTAATTTGTTTTGGTTGCAGATAAGATAGTCCGGTGAAAGACGACAAGCGATCTGCCGGGAAACTTCATCGTAGCGTGCTAAAACCCAGCCTATCCGGTTGGCGCCGAGGCGACGTGCTTCCCGTACACAGGTGTGATCGTAGGAGATCAGCACGCAACGCGGCAGGATGGGCGCCAGTTGTTCCAGTGTGGTGCTAATGATCTGAGCTATTCCGAAATAATGCAGACTTTCTTTCTTGAGCTCGATAAAGACGGTGACTCCGGGGCTGGTCTGAAGTAGTGCCACCAGCGCTGCCAGCGTAGGGATGGCGGTGCCGGAGAAGCGTGCGCCCAGTCTGGCGGATTCCCCGGCATCAATCGGTTGCAGCTGTGCCAGGGTTTGATCCATGATGCGCCCTTGTGAGCCTGTGGTGCGTTCCAGGGTAGCATCATGGAGGAGCACAGGAACGCCATCGGCAGTGAACTGGATGTCCACTTCGATCATGCTGGCACCGGCATCCAGGGCTGCGTTGATCCCCGGCAGGGTATTTTCCGGATAGTGCTTCGCGTAGCCGCGATGGGCGATCAATTGTGGCAGTGGCATTTCAGGGCCTCCGGGAATAGGGGGGTGCCTCACGGACTTGCCGGACGCTGTCAGCCAGAATAGTCTGCCAACGCCGATAGCGGGTCTGCAGCGCCCCTGCGGTCTGTGGCTTGAAACAGGTCAATGGTGTGGCATCGTCAGGTGGTGGGTTGGCCCCCAGCAGCTGCGCCAGTCCCCGGCAGGTGGTTTCGTGATCCTTATCCCGGAATAGCGGCAGGCCGCTAAGATCGGCCAGTCTTTGGCAGAGCCCGTCCAGCCGCGCCAGTCCGCCGCCAGCGATGATTTTTTCAGGCTTTCCGGGTAGGGACCACATCGCTTCTATATTCAACTGCGCCAAAAAGGCGATGCTCTCGATGATAGCAACTTGCTGTTGTTGCTGATTTCCCGGGCCGATAAAAGCGGATTCCAGGAATGGTGTCATGAACGGTGTGCCCAGACCGGAAACGCCATTGATGAACAACGGTGGCTCGGAAGGCCGACTCAGTGCCTCCTCCAGTCGCTGAAAATCTACACTTATCTGCTGTTGTTGTTGATACCATTGTAGAGCGCTACCGGCGCCGTTAATCGTGCCTTCCAGCGTAAAGGCAATGCTATGGTCCTGCTGTAGAATCACGCTGCTGAGGAGCGTGGGCGAGAACTGGTTTTGTGACCCCCCAAGCCGTTGAATGAAACCCCCGGTGCCCAGAGTCACAAAAATTGTATCGTTGTCTGGTGCCTCCCGAGCGAACAGCGCCGCCGCCTGGTCCCCCGTGACCAGCCTGAGTGGCACACTAATGTCCCGGGTCCTGAGCGTGCCGTAGGAATAATGGGAGGGAACACAGGCAGGCAGACACTCCAGGGGCAAGCCGAACAGGCGGAGCAGTTCCGGTGCCCAGTCGCGGCGGGTGATATCCCACAATAGGGTACGTGAGGCACTGACAGGGTCGCAGTACAGCGGTCGCTCCGTCAGCAGGTTATGGGTCAGAAAACTGGCCATGGGGCCCATAGCCAGGCGGCCGGCTATCCGGGCTCGACGAACTGCCGGCAGGTGATGCAGGCACCAATGTAATTTGCCCGCGCCATAGTGCGCTGATTTGAACAGGCCTGTCGTGCGGTGAATATGAGCCTCTTCCGCAGCAAACTGTTGCAACCAGTCGGTATTTCTCCGGTCCTGCCAGCTGATGATCGGCGAGAGGGGTTGGCCACTGAATTTGTCCCAGCAGACTACATTGCTGCGCTGCGTAGCGAGCGCCGCCACACAGGGCTGTTCCCGTTGGGTGCCTAATTGCGCCATGGCAGCGTCGATAGCCTCATGCAGGGAATGCAAAAGTTCCAGGGCATTGTATTCCGCATACCCGGCCCGGGGGCAGCGGATGCGGATGGCCCTGTGGGCTTGACTGATAAGCCGGCAGCGGCTGTCGTAGATCTGCGCCCGGCTGGTTTGCCCACCCTGGTCGATGGTCAGATAGATGCGCTCATTTTGTCGAGATGTATCAGACATGCAATGTCCGTTTGCTGGCGGTCGCCCTGTATTTATAGATTCAATGACAGCATTTTGTCGCTCAAATCATGTGGGGCATCGATAACTTATTGATAATCATGGGCGTGTCTGTTTGGCATGATCCATGCAAAACATGAAATGAAAAGTTAATCAGGGCAAATCAGCGCCCTTTTTGATCTTTCATCTCCCTCAATATTGGGGTGCATGAACATGCACCCCTTTTTTTTACATGTTACCCTTGTCTCCATGAGTAATGGTGAAAATCTTCTCCGCCTGTAGGCTCAAGGTGCCCATGTCTATTTTTCAGATCCGCTGTATTCGCCTGCTGTTGATTGCCGCGGTGTCCTTTATTAGTTATCTCGCCTTCACATCGGAGGAATATACGCTTGTTGAAAGCACCAATGACAAGCTGGACCATCTTGCTGCCTTTTTTGTGCTGGCCTTGCTGGCGGATTTTTCTTTTCCGGAGCAGGGTTATCACTGGCCCAAGATTCTGCCGCTGCTACTGTTTGGCCTGTTTATTGAAATCATACAGTATTTTTTACCTTATCGAACGTTCTCATGGTTTGATTTCCTGACAGACTGTATCGGGCTATTATGCTATGGTTTAAGCCAGCCATGGTTGCGACAGATACCGTTTGTTCAACTGCGCTGGGAAAAGGGCTAGGGAGGCTCTGATTAACTCTGCTACCGTCATTCCCGCGCAGGCCGGAAGCCATTAAAATCAACGAGCTGGATGGCGGATCAAGTCCGGCATGACGAATAAATCAGC
>CAZFJS010000145.1:1962-4637 GCA_964519605.1 uncultured Gammaproteobacteria bacterium | reverse complement strand
GCGGCGATTGCTGCCTTGATCATCAGCGAAAGAAAGCTCAGCGATGCGAACGATTATAAATTCCGGCCTGTTCATCCCTATGAGCCACTGAGCAAATATTCGGTCTTTATCACACCCCAAAGCGAGCAGGTCTACAAAATTCGGGCGACGGGCACGTTTCGTAACGTGGATGCCTGCAAGCTTGAATTGGGACGGCTGGAAAAGATTTTGACGCGCAAATATGGTCAAAAAAACTTCGACCCCAGCCGGCAGTTTACAAAATCCTCCAAAATCACCTTCGGGCGGGGACCTCAAAAGATCTATGTGAGTTGTACAGGCCTCTTCGCCAGGCAGCTGGAACTGGATTATGTCGACAAGAAACTGGCCAGATCGCTCGGCTGGGGGGCACATGGTAAACAGGCCTTACCGGCTCCTTCAGATGCCTCGGGTTTGTAGTGCAAGTCCTGATAAAATTATGATCATTGTTATGAATCAACTATAATATATTGTTTATTATGAAGATAATTATTATTCAAGTCGTTGTCATTCTGTTGTTGGTGGGTTTGCTGGGGCTGATTGCCTATGGTGACTGGCGCAACACGAAAAAGCGCGAAGCAGCTGAAACGATGATCGAAGAAGAAAACGTTTAGGACCTGTTAACCGGTTTCATGAACGGTTTTTCCTGAATCGTTTGGCGATGGCCCTCCGGTTGCCAGGCGGGGGCGATCACATTGGGCATGTTGGAGCGCCGCAGCAGACGGGCGGGTGCGATAGTAAATTCCCCATAACAGCGGTTGATATGGTCCATCACCCGGTCGAGCGCTACGCGGTGCTCATCGCCTGCTCCAAAGAGACTCAGCTGCTGGTGCTGTGGTCGTGGATCCAGGGCGGTGATCTGCACCTGGCAGATTGCCTCGCCATGCCATAGATGTGCCATGGCAAAACGGCACAGACGGAACAGGGACTGGCCGTCATTGCCGGGGTTAATGGTGCGTAGTTTATCTCCGAGCCAACCTGTATGGGTACGCAGCCCGATAAAAAACAGCTGCGCCTCCAGCCCATGGCGGCGTAGCCGTGCCGCTACTTTTTCGCTCATATGTTGCAGATAGGTCAGCAACACTGCCCGCGTGCGGGTGCCTGGCGGTACTACTTTGCCATGCCCCAGGGTCCTGGGGGCGGGCACGGTGCTATGAATCCTGTCCGGATCCTTTCCCTGGCACATCAGCCAGATACGTCGCCCCAGATTGCCGAAGCGGCGCGCCAGTACGCTGACAGGCAGTTTGCCGATATCGCCGCACACATAAACATTATGCTGAGCCAGGAAGTTACCAATACCTTCGGCAATACCACAGAGCTCGGTGACCGGGATAGAATGCAGGCGTTGTTGTGCCTCCCAGGGTGGGATTACGGTGAAGCCATCCGGTTTGACCAGCTTGGCGGCAAATTTTGCGGTCGTCTTGTCGCCGCTAATGCCTATGGAACAGCTTAAGTCACAGGCAGCAAAGATGCGTTCCCTGACCATCCAGCCCATGCGTATGGGGGTGCCATGGAGGCGCTGGCAACGGCTGACATCAAGGAAGGCCTCGTCTACTGAGAAGACTTCCATGTCGGGGCTGATATCCCGAAGTGCCTGCATGATGGCCATGGACACCCCGGCATAGGCTTCCGGACGGGCAGGGCGCCGGATCAGATCGGGGCAGCGGCGGCGTGCCTCCCGGAGCCGCATGCCGGTGCGGATGCCCTGCGCCCGCGCCTCGTAGGACGAGGTGATGATGCAGGTGCCGGTCATGCCGTTGGTGACCGCCACCGGGTGGCCACGCAGGGCAGGAAAATCACGCTGTTCGATGGCGGCGAAAAAGGCATTCATATCCACATGAATGATGGCACGAGGCCAGAGGACAGGGCAGCGGTCCGGTGCCATCAACGGTAGCTGCGCATCTGTCCCACCACGATCCCCTGAATGGACACCCGTGAGGCGGAATAGGTCATGGGTGACAGGGCCGGATTAGCCGGCAGTAAGGTAAGGCTGCCATCACGGTTGTGCTGTAGATATTTCAGGGTGGCGGTTTCATTGTCGATCAGGGCAACCACGATGGCGCCGTTGTCGGCACTGGCGCATTTCTCGATGATGACCATGTCGCCATCCAGGATGCCGGCATCGATCATGGAATCACCTGTTACTTTCAGGATAAAGCGGTTAGCGCCCATGAAAAATTCACTCAGGTCAATTTCTTCCTGGTCGGCGATGGCCTCGATAGGGCAGCCGGCGGCAATGCGCCCCAGCAGGGGTAGCGTGTGGCGGGGTGGCGATGATTCTGCCCCTGCCAGGCGGATGTTTCGATGGCGACCGGGCTGCAGGGTGACCAGTCCCTGGCGGGCAAGGGCCTGGACATAGCGGTGAATAGTGCCCTTGGAGCGAATACCCAGGCCGGTAGCGATTTCCATCAGCAGGGGGCTATGGCCATGTTGGACAATAAAGCGTCGGATGAATTGATAGGTATCCTGTTCCCGTCTGGAAAGCATTTCTGGTTCTCTTAAGGTTCTCTATCTTGCGCTCAGCATAGAGAACTTTAAGAGAACTTTCAAGCCTTGAATGATCTGTTTGTTTTATTCAGCTGCCATTCAGTTTGGGGGGCGTAAATTGAAATTGTCCCCGAAGATAGCAATGGCAGGTGGTGGGGATGGGAGAGGCCTGC
>CAZFJS010000145.1:0-1862 GCA_964519605.1 uncultured Gammaproteobacteria bacterium | reverse complement strand
AAACTGCAAACTGCAGGGCAGCGCAGGTACTGTGCCAGTTACCCTCTCCCTCACAGGGGGGCACCAGATTGGCTACATTGCGTATTACAAATAACTCGCCGGGTGCGCTATCAGTGATGATGGCAGGATCAACACGCGAGTCGCAGCAGGCCACAACGGCCACTCTGGGTGATTGCCCTGCCTGTGCAAGCCTGATGAGTCGTTCATGATGTGTTTCGTAGTAACCGTCACGGAAACGCTGATATCCCGCGATCAGTTGCTCAATAGCTGAGTCATGTTGTGACTCTTTAGTCTTCGCCATTCATGAATCCCAGCAGGTGTAACAGACTGGTGAACAGGTTGAAAATAGAGACGTATAGGGTCACCGTTGCCATGATGTAGTTGGTTTCGCTGCCGTGGATGATGTTACTGGTTTCGTAGAGGATCAGTCCAGCCATCAGCAGTACAAACAGAGCAGATACTGCAAGAGATAAGCCGGGTATCCCGAAAAATATGGCCCCGAGCCCAGCCATAAAGGCAACCAGGATCCCCGCCATCAGGAAGCCGCCCATAAAACTAAAATTCTTGCGGGTGGTCAGTGCATAACCCGAGAGCCCGAGAAAAATAGCACCGGTGGCGCCCATAGCTGTCATGACCAATTGGCCGCCATTGGGCAGATTGAGATAAAGATTAAGGATCGGACCCAGAGTATAGCCCATGAAACCGGTGAGCGCGAAGACAAAGACGAGCCCCAGCGCACTGTTGCGGAATTTGCTGGTGAGAAACAGCAGACCAAAATAGCCTCCCAGCGTCAGCAATAAGCCAGGATGGGGAAGTGCCAGGAGCATGGATGCGCCCGCTGTCAACGCGCTGAACAGCAAGGTCAGGGAAAGTAATGAATAGGTGTTGCGGATCACCTTGTTAGTGGCCAGGATGGCCGTTTGAGTCGGGGCCATTTTGTTGCTCATTGAGGGGTTCATGTTGATATATCTCCTGTTAATTCATGAGTCATTCAGCAATCGATAGTCTGGCATCCAGACCTGTTGAGCGATCCTTGAGGCGTTGGCGCGCCAGGCGACGCCCGATCGTACGGCCGGCGCGATCAGCAGCGCGGTCGATAGCCGCATAGAGGTTCGCCTCGGTATCTTTAATGACCACATCGGGTAAATGAGTGAGCACCACTTGAATATGGCAGCACTTGTCCGGACCGCCGCGTGGGCCATTGATATCGGATAGCCGTACCACCACCCGCTGGATGTGTTCATCTCTGGTGCTCAGGGCAAAGCCCAGACGGCGCTCAATATGGCCGCTCAGGGCAGACGTCAGTGGAAAGTCGCGTGCTTGAATATTGATCTGCATTCTGATGCTCCAATGTTGTACTTTGTTGATAAATGAATATTAGAGGGGTTTTAATATAAGGAAAAGTCGATTATTATTTATGTAATGTTCGTATTTATCGAAGTCAGGGTCGCGTAATGATCAACTATAAGCATTTGCATTATTTCTGGGTGGTGGCCAAAGAGGGCAGTATCGCCCGCGCCAGCGACCGCCTGCATCTGACGCCCCAGACCATTAGCGGGCAACTCAGCCTGCTGGAAGAGAATCTGGGCGCAGCCCTGTTTAGCCGGGTGGGGCGCAGCCTGGAATTGACGGAGACCGGAAGGCTGGTATTGAGCTATGCCGACGAGATTTTCTCGCTGGGGGGCGAGCTGGAAGAAATGGTGCGCAATCTTCCTGATGAGCGGCCACTGATATTCAAGGTCGGTGTGGCGGATGTCGTCCCTAAATCTATCGCCTATCGCTTGCTGGCTCCGGCCCTGCAATTACCGGAGTCCGTCCGCATTATCTGCCGGGAAGGCTCCATTGATTTCCTGTTGGCCGAG
>CAZFJS010000144.1:0-4707 GCA_964519605.1 uncultured Gammaproteobacteria bacterium | reverse complement strand
ACAATTAAAGATTAATATGCAACCACGACCGGAGCGGAGATCCGACTCTCATTCCACGCGGTGGCATTGTTGACCTGAGCAGCGGAGAAAACTGCGCCCAGGATGAACGCAGAGCCAACAACGTGGCCGCGTGCTTTGCAGCGGATACTGCCGACGAAATTGCCGCCCTGGGTGATATCCGAGGCCAGGACAATCCGCATGCCGTTGGCCGGCAGTTTGAGCCAGGCACGGCCGATGGTTTGTCCGCCGTGACCATAGGCAATACAGCGCGCCCTGGCGGCCGTGCCGGTCTGGTTGGTGAGAATCAGTGCGGTGTCGAGTACATTCGGATCAGTGGGGTGGTCTCTCAATACCGCGGTAAGATCGGTCGCGTTCCGCGTGATCTCAATACCATCACCGGTCAACTGCTGTGCCGAGGCAAGCAGCGGCAGCGTAGCAAGAAAAAATACGGCGATTGTAGCCAGGTAAGTAGAGGTTTTCAAAGAATGTAGTTTTTGCATTGTGAGATTCCTTTTCGATAACAGTATGAATGGGGTGATACCTCTGTTAAAACGCGCAAGCCAGGGATCGGTTGACACGATGTGATTGCCGGAATTCTCCAGGCCGGTGTTACTGGCGCCGGGAAAAGACGCAAGCCCATTGTACGCGGGCCTTTTGCTATACTTCCCACTAAGACAGGGTGGCCAGGGCAGATAGTCCTACGGATTTTTGCCACGTAAATTTTCCGAGCACGAGATACTATGATCAGAGAGATTCCCATCAAACCAGCGGAGATGACGCCGGAAACCAAGTGCGGCTACTGCACCAATTCCACCTGCTGCACCTATATCACCCAGCAGCTCCCCACACCGCGCTCCAAGGTCGATTTCGATCACCTGTTATGGCAGGTTTCTCATGAGAATATTCAGATCTACAAGGATGAGGATGGCTGGTATCTGTTGGCCAATAATCCTTGCCGCCATCTGCAGGCGGATGGTGGCTGCGGTATCTACGCTACCCGGCCCCAGGTCTGCAGGGATCATTCCAATGATTATTGTGAACTGGATGCGCCGGCGGAAGAGGGTTTCGAGTTATTCTTCGCCAATTACGACAGCCTGCTTCGTTATTGCAAGAAGCGTTTCAAGCGGTGGGGGAAGCCCTGAATTAGAACCGCGGTGCTGAGGGCGGCAGGCGGCTGGCCATTTCGTTGACGATATCGGCGGCGGAGGCCAGGCTGTCGATGGCTGCCGCACTCTTGCCTGCCTGCCAATATTCTTTGGTGCCGGCATCTTCCAGCAAAGAACGTTTTAACTGCCACAGGGATTTGAGGGTATACAGGCTGCGCATGAGGTGCTTGCGGCGTTTTCCCCGTAGCATCCAGCGGCCCATGAAACCCACTCGTGTTCCCAGGTGCTTGATGTAGGCTGTACGAATCACCGCGACCGGGACACCGGTGATGCGTTCGGTGGCCACGATATCCTCTTCCCGGGCAGCGATGATGGCCTGTTTATAGGCAGCGCTGGCATGGCATTCCCGGGTGGCGATAAAGCGGGTGCCCATCTGCACGCCACTGTAACCTATGGCCAGGGCTGCGGCGAATTGCCCTGGCGTGGCGATACCGCCGGCACAGACCAGGGGGACATGGCAGTCCTGCAGTTCCGCATATAACTCGGCGGCGCTTTTGCTGCCCAGATGCCCGCCAGCACGGTTGTTGACAGCGATCAGTCCATCAACGTCGCCTTCCAGACCCTTGGCAGCCCATTTATATTCTGTGACATCATGGTAGACGATACCGCCTGCAGCGTGGACATGGTCGACGACCCAGTGCGGTTTGCCCAGAGAGGTGACAAAAAAACGGATACCCTCTTCCAGGGCGATATCGATCCACTGCATCATGCGTTGATGATAGCTGCGCGATGATGGCTCGATCAGGACATTCATACCGATGGGTTTTGCGGTCAAATTGCGGATATAACGCAGCCCTGCGCGGAAATCGTAGCCATGGACATAAGTCAGGGAGATGGGCTGAACAATGCCCAGCCCGCCGGCTTCGGAAACGGCCGCGACGAGTTCGGGATTGCTGCAGGGATACATGGCGCCACAGAGTACAGGTGTCTGGATGTGTGCCTGCGCTGTCAGGCGGGTATCCATATCAGTCTGTTTTCAGTCCCAGTTGCCAGCACACCGTGAGCCGGGCTACTACGTCCCCGCTCTGGTCGCGGATCTCGGCATGGATCACATGCTGCGTGTCTTCAGTGATGGCCGGCAGGGTGACTCTGCTTTCGGCCCGCAGGCGTCCGCGCGCTTTCTTGAGGTAGTCGATGGCGATGTGGGTGACGATGCCACGGACGTTTTCAGGCAGGCCGCTGAGCAACGCCAGCCCACTGGCGATTTCCCCCAGGTTGACCAGGGCGATGGCGTGAATGGAATGTAAATGATTGCGCACCGCGCGGCGGTCCCTGAGCTGCACCTGGGCATAGCCCGCCTCTAGTCGGGTGACGTGTGGGCTGATGCTGCCGGAATAGGGCACATAGCGGCACAGCAGGCGGCTGAACAGCCAGTTGCCGCCCGGCAGGCGGGTGCAAAACTGCCAGGTTTTGAGCAATTTCATGGCTGTGGGGAATCCTCAGCGGTTGGGCGGGGCTGTGCAGGCGGTCTGTCCGTGGGGATATCCGCCAGCAGTTCATGGAAGCCACGGAGGGCGGTAAACTCCCCGACCTCCTGGGCCTGTCGCCGGCTGTCAGGCTGCTGCACGGCGAGCAGATAGGCGCAGCCATGGGCCGCGGCCGAACGCAGTGCTGCCAGATTGTCATCGATCAGCAGGGTGCGCCGTGGATCGAAAGGCTCGATGTTCTGGAGTTGTTGCCAGAAGCCCTCAGCCTCCTTGGGTTGGCCCAGGCTATGGGCACAGATCACTGCATCCAGGTGTGTATCCAGGCGGGTATGCCGCATTTTCAGCGTGAGACTGAGCGGGTGGGCATTGGTCACCAATACCCGGCGTTTGCCTGCCTGGCGCAGGCGTTGGAGAAAGCCGGTGGCGTGGGGCTGAAGGGCGATCAGGTGGGCGACTTCTTCTTTCAAAGTGGCGATATCCAGTGCCAGCGTACGGCTCCAGTATTCGATGCAGTACCACTCCATGGTGCCTGCGGTGGCGCTAAAGTGCGGTTGCAGCTGCTTCCGGGCCTGCGCCAGGGAGAGACCATGTTGCTCGCTATAGCGTCGTGGGAGGTGTTCCTGCCAGAAATGATTATCGAAATGCAGGTCCAGCAGCGTGCCGTCCATGTCCAGCAGGACGGTGTCGATGCGGTTCCAGTCGAGTGCGCTCATTGCGGTCATGATGTGGTGTTTCAGTAACTGCCCGGCTGCGGCTATACTGGCATTATATCATGCGTAAAAAACCACAAATCTTGCATACCGAGACTCTGGCCAGGACCCGCTGTTTTCATATTGAACAGCTGGACCTGAGCTTTTCCAACGGGGTGACCACTCGCTATGAGCGCCTGCAGGGCAGCAGTCGTGGCGCGGTGCTCATTGTGCCCCTGCTGGACCCGGAAACCGTGCTGCTGATCCGGGAATACGCCGCCGGGGTGCACCGCTACGAGCTGGCGCTGCCCAAGGGCCGTATCGAGCCGGACGAGGATCTGCTGCAGGCGGCAAACCGCGAGCTGATGGAGGAGGTGGGCTACGGTGCCCGCCGTCTGCGTCATCTCACTTCCCTGACCCTGGCGCCGGGCTATATCGGCCATGTCACCCATGTGGTACTGGCCGAGGACCTCTATGAACAGAAGGAAGAGGGCGATGAGCCCGAAGCGCTGGAAGTGGTGCCCTGGTGTCTGGGGCAGCTCGGCAGCTTGCTGGCACAGGAGGATTGCACCGAGGCGCGTAGTATCGCCGCCTTATTCATGGTCCGGGAGCTGATGAGAACGAATGACAAGGAAACGATAAAATGACAGATAGCAGCACCCAGGCGATGGATCTTAAGGCGATGTTGCCCCAGGTGGTGGAGATCGCCCGGGCGGCGGCGGACAGCATCCTCCAGGTCTATGAGCAGGATTTTGCAGTGGCACAGAAGGAAGACCGCTCGCCTTTGACGGAGGCGGACATGGCCGCGCACCGGCTTATCGTCAGCCGTCTTGGGGCGCTGACACCGGAAATCCCGGTGCTCTCGGAGGAATCGGCGGCCATCCCCTTTGCCGAGCGTGCCCGCTGGCAGCGCTACTGGCTGGTGGATCCCCTGGACGGCACCAAGGAATTCATCAAGCGTAACGGCGAGTTTACGGTCAATATCGCCCTCATCGAGGATCATCGCCCTGTGCTGGGGGTCATCGTGGTGCCGGTGAGCGGCCAGTGCTATCTGGCGGCCCGTGGTCAGGGTGCTTTCAGACAAGCGCTTGGAGGGACGGCAGAGGCCATCCATGTACGGCCCCTGGACCTGAACCATGTAATCGTGGCCGGCAGCCGTTCTCATGCCGGACCCCAGCTAGCCGGTTTTCTCGCCAGGTTCAAATCACACGAACTCATCAGCATGGGCAGTTCTCTGAAGATCTGCCTGGTGGCCGAGGGGCGGGCCGACGTCTATCCCCGCCTGGGACTGACTTCCGAATGGGATACCGCTGCCGCTCATTGCCTCGTTGTAGAGGCCGGCGGACGGCTGACCGATACCGCCATGCAGCCCTTGCGCTACAACACCAAGGATTCCCTGCTGAACCCCTATTTTTTCGTCTCCGG
>CAZFJS010000143.1:2665-4891 GCA_964519605.1 uncultured Gammaproteobacteria bacterium | reverse complement strand
TACGGGAGAAGTCTTTCAGGTCCTGCACGATCTTCTTGACGCGCTCGATACCTTCTTGCGACTCGTGCAGCAGACTCACACTGTCCTCCTTCGTGTACACCAGATCCATTTTTTCCTTCACTGAGCGAATAGACTGTAACAGTTCCGTCTGTTCCTGCAGCGCATCTTCAGCTCCTTCGTAAGCCTGGATGACGGTGATCAGGTTATCGACATATCCTTCAAGTGTTCTCATATTTGAGCTGATATAACCGATGGGGTTATTGATCTCGTGGGCGACACCCGCTGCCAGCTGGCCGATGGCAGCCAGTTTTTCCGACTGCAGCAACTGGTTTCGTGCGTCCTGGAGCTCGGCGATGAGTTCCACTTGCTGGCGTTTTTCCATCTCCAGCGCATCATTGCTGCAGCGCAGTGCCGCCAGCAACTCATGCTGATCCAGAACGTAGTACAGATCAATGACGAAGGTGCTGAGCAGTATCATGTCATCATCGCTAAAGGGCTTGCCGCCATCCTTGTCAGCCAGATAAATCACCCCCTTGATAACACCTTCCTTCGATATGGGCACACCGATCAGGCTGGTCATCGACGGGTGGCCCGGCGGGAAACCCCCGGCCATCGGGGACCCATTGATATTGTCGACCCGCAAGGGCTTGTTCTCCTCGTAAACGGCGCGCAACAGACCCTTGCCAACGGGCCAGTGGTCAATGGCGTCGATCTGGGCCTGGGTCACTCCGCGGACCAGGAAGTCACGCATACCGCCCTGGTCGTCAAAGATGCCGAAGGCGCCGTACGAAGCATTGGTGATGTCCATCAGGCTGTCCAGCATGGCTGTGTAGAACTTGTTGAAGTTACCTCGCTGATGCAGAACAATGCCGGCATCCCGCAACTGCTCCAGCGTATCGTGCAGCACCACGGAACGCACATTGGCATCCGCCAGTGAGGTCATCTGCCTTTCATTGGCCGCCTGTGTCTGTAACAGCACTTTGTTGTGCTGCTCCAGCTGGATCGCCATATTGTTGAAGGCGCGGGCCAGACCGGCCAGTTCATCCTGGGTAAGCACCGGTACGCGGGCAGAATAATCGCCTGATTGCAGGCGTTGTGCCGCCGATTCCACCTTTAGAACCGGTTGAACGATATATCGCTTCGCCAGCCACACGCCGGCAACCAGCAGCAGGATATCAAGCAGCACGACGCCGGTAATGAGCTGCAACACTTGTGTGTGCATTCTGTGCTGCCTGTCTTGATAGGCATCGACCAGCTTGTCAGACAATACCGTTAACTGATCGGTACTAGCGCGTATGAATTTGTATGCCTGCGCAAAACCAGGGTCCTGAAGCGGTCTCTCGGCGATAATAGTCAATGCCTCACGGTATGGCGGCCAGGCGCTGAGCACCTTATTGAGGCTGGGCAGGACTTCGGCTGGCGGCGGGAGTACATGACGCCCGACAGTTCCCCCTTTCGCCAGCGCGCTCAGGGCCTCGTCAAAATCCCGGACCAGCCCCAGTAACGGTTCCCGGTCTGCATCCTGCCCGATTGAAACCATGTGCGCGTAGGCTTCCAACTGCTGGGAAAGCAGCCGCTGGCGCCCGGCAACATTGATGATGTCACTGTTACTGGCGGTGGCGGAAATATAGCCATACACCACGGCCAGGCATAACAGGGCGCCGGCTGCCGGCATCGACATCAACAGCCCCATTTTTCTTGTGATACTGGTCCTGATTCCCAATCCCATACGCTACTAACCCGCTCTCAGTTTCAGTTGTAGGTGTCGGTATGCGTGCCGGGGATGGTGTACTGTCTTCCCGGCATCTGGCCCACCCTTCACGGAGTAAAGAGCAAGATCCGTTCCACGAGTCATGGCTGGTATATGGCACCACCCATCAACCAGATGAGACAATATTTTCTGAATTGATACAGATAGTTACAGAAGACGCCGTGAGGCGGTTCAATTCCTGCCCGGAACCTGGCAGCACCTCTGATGAAACCGCCGGGGAGCCGCGTCAGGGTTCAGGCTGAACGGGCCGGTTTGAGGGTTATTCCTGACAATAAATTGACTATCGATAGAGAGAGTATTTATCCCCTTACCCGAGCCGGGCATGTCAGTACCAGCGCCCAGCCCTGCACACCGGACGACTGCTCCAGGCGGCTGCAGTACAGATCCGCCTTATCCCCCTGGCCGAGTTCCACATCGCGTCGTAAGGAAGGACTGGAGATGGCATCGTTACACAG
>CAZFJS010000143.1:1471-2565 GCA_964519605.1 uncultured Gammaproteobacteria bacterium | reverse complement strand
GGTCTGCTGAACAGATAGCCCTGGATATAGTCGCAAGCCTTCGCACGCAGAAAGTCCAGTTGTCCGGTTGTTTCCACACCCTCTGCGACGACCTCCATGCCCAGGTCGCCCGCCAGGGACAGAATGGCGGAAGCAATCGCCGCGCTGTCCGGATCATTATCAATATCCATAACGAATGATCGGTCTATCTTCAAGGTATCAATCGGTAAGCGCTTCAGATAGCTCAATGAGGAATAACCGGTACCAAAATCGTCGATGGCCAGGCGGACACCCATTGCCCGGAAATCATGTAACAGACCGATACTCTGCTCCGGGTCTTTCATGACCACGCTTTCCGTGATCTCCAGTTCGACATGCCCCGCCGGCACGCTGCACGCTTCCAGCAGTCTGTTCAATTTGTGCGCGAGATCGGGATCGCCGAGTTGTCGCGCTGAGACATTGATGGAGATCCGGGGCAAGATGGAACCGCCTTTATTCCATACCTCACATTGATTGACCGCAGTGCGCATCACCCAGTCTCCAACCGGAATGATCAAGCCGGTTTCTTCCAGCAGTGGGATGAATTCGAGGGGTGAGACCAGGCCGATTTCCGGATTTTGCCAGCGGATCAGGGCCTCTACCCCGATAATCTTTCCTGTCCCCAACGCCACCTGCGGCTGGTAGTGTAAAACAAATTCTTCCTTTTCCAGCGCACGACGTAATTTGCTTTCCAGCGTCATTCTTTGCAGGGCGCGTGCACTCATGCCCTTTGAGTAAAACCGGTAGTTGTTTTTACCCGCGTCCTTTGCCCGGTACAGGGCGACATCAGCATGCTTCAGCAGGGCATCCTGATCTGAGCCATCATCCGGGTAACAGCTGATGCCGATGCTCCCTGTGATGAACAGTTCCTGGCCTGCCAGGTGAAAGGGTTCGGCCAGACAGCCCAGCAGCTTATCGGCAATGGGGAGAACATCATCAGGCGATGCAACTTCATCCAGCAGGATCCCGAACTCGTCTCCCCCCAGCCGCGCCACAGTATCCCCTTCCCGAACAACACTGATGAGACGCCCCGATATCTCCTTGATCAGCTGGTCGCCGGCCACATGACCCAGCGC
>CAZFJS010000143.1:0-1371 GCA_964519605.1 uncultured Gammaproteobacteria bacterium | reverse complement strand
CCGTGCTTGCCCGACTTCACAATGACCGGTGTCTTGCCGATCGCCTCTTGCGCAGAAAACCCGGTGACCCGCTCGAAAGTCGGATTGACATAGGTGATCACCCCGTCTTTGTCCGTCATCATGATGGATTCGGCAGACTGCTCGGTGACACTGGAAAGTGTTTGCATCACCTCCAGTGCATTCTTCCGTTCGGTAAAGTCCTCAACCATCAAAAGGATCGCCGGACGATCATTTAATGTGGTGGGTGAAAGCGATAACTTGAAATGCCGGGCTCCTTTTCCGGTTTCCTTGCTGACCAGCACCCCATGCTGGTGTTCACCGGTCTCCAGCACCGAGGAAGTCCGCTGCTCGATATCCGGAATCTCGAGATAACTGTCCAGTGGCGTGCCTGCCGGATCCATGTCCCCGAGCCCGAACATCATCCGGAAGGCTGCATTAGCCGATAACAGGTTCAGATCCACATCCAGCACCACGAGTCCCGAGGGTATGCACCTCACAATATGCTCGGCATAGTCCTTCAGTTTGACAATCGACTGCTGAGCGGCGTGGAAGTACGCGTCAAGTGCGAAGCCTATATCAAAGAAAATGATTTTGGTCAGGGCGCCAACGGTCCTGAATGCCTGTTCGGTATCTGCTGCGTACAGTTCCTGGATGCGGGGCATTATTGAGGTAAGGTATTTGCTGTAGGCCCCCAGATACCATTTCGGCTCCAGCCCGACCTTTTCATGTACCAGCCCGATTTTCAGGCGGTCCAGCACATAGGACCAGTCATAGTGCCCGGAAATAAGCTGGTCGAAATACTGCTCCTGGGCATGCCTCAACCGCTCTATGATACCCTCATCCGGTAACAGCGCGCGGGTCTCTTCAAAAGACAACAGGTGAGAATAAAATTTCTCGACGAACGCAGAACCTACGGCGCTGCCAAGGCCGGCGTGCAATGCGGCGAGCAGGCGCCTGTCCTGCTCGCCGAGCTCCAGGTAGGCTTTGCGCAGCGCCACCTCGTCGACATCGATGCCCATCGAACAGGCGGCATCTGCGATGGCATCCTCAGAAAGTGCCATATAATTCAGCCACTCACGCAGGCAATAACAAACATATCAGCATTTCCCGTTTGACTAATATTATTATTTAACTCTACCAACTTGGTAGGTATTTAGAATCTCTCAAAATCAGTGGGGTCATGTCAAGGGGCGCTCACAATTTATCTGTTTTCACTTTTTGTTAACGGATCCCGATTTGCGCTGTATCGGCCGTATGATTACAGTATTTCAAGTAGTTGTCCGATAGCTCTTTTAAGTGGGCACGCGATGAATAATGACGCAAAATGGAAAAAGGACTGGCACGACGGCTTACGCGCGATGGCGGAAAGCG
>CAZFJS010000142.1:1461-4894 GCA_964519605.1 uncultured Gammaproteobacteria bacterium | reverse complement strand
GATGGCCCAGCACCCGGCCCACATCGCGCACCACGGCCTTGGCCGCCATGCTGCCGTAGGTGATGATCTGCGACACCCGCTCGCGGCCATAACGCTGAGCCACATAATCGATCACGCGGTCACGACCATCCATGCAGAAATCGATATCGAAATCCGGCAAAGAGACCCGCTCCGGATTGAGAAAGCGTTCGAACAGGAGATCGTACTGGAGCGGATCCAGGTTGGTGATCCCCAGGGCATAGGCCACCAGTGAACCGGCACCGGATCCCCTGCCCGGCCCCACAGGAACCTCATTATCCCGTGCCCAGCGGATAAAATCGGCGACAATCAGGAAATACCCCGGAAAGCCCATCTTGACGATCACATCCAACTCATGGCGAAGGCGCGCCTCATAGCAGGACCGCTGTGCTGCCAGGGTCTCCGGACTATCGCCGAAACGTTCCTGCAGACGTTTTCCCAGACCGGCGGCCGCTTGTTCCTTCAGGTAATCAACCGTGGTCGTACCGTCTGGCAAGGGAAATTCCGGCAACACATTTTTGCCCAGGCTCAGCTCCAGGTTGCAACGGCGGGCGATCTCCACGGAATTCTCCAGGGCCTCGGGGATATCGGCGAACAAATCCGCCATCTCCTCTGGCGAGCGCAGATACTGCGCCTCACTATAGAGACGAGGTCGCCGGGAATCATGCAGTACCCGCCCTTCCTGGATACAGACCCTGGCTTCATGGGCCTCAAAATCACCGCGGGACAGAAACCTGACATCATTACTGGCCACCACCGGGCAGGACATTTCCAGGGCCAGCGCTACCGTAGCGTGCAGGTATGCCTCTTCCTGAGGGCGACCGGTCCGCTGTATTTCAAGATAGAAACGACCCGGAAACAAGCGCACCCAGGTCTCAAGATGCCGCCGGGCCAGATCATCCTTGCCCGTCAGCAGGGCCTGACCGATATCACCCACCCGACCGCCTGACAGGGCAATCAGACCCTCACTGTGTTGCTGCAGCCAGTCCATATGGACCAGGGGCCGCCCCAGATGCTGCCCTTCGATATAGGCACGGGAAATTAAATGGGTTAAATTCAGATAACCCTGCTGATTCTGACACAGCAGAACCAGTGCAGCCGTCTCCCTGCCATGACGACTCTGCACCTGGAGGTCGACACCGATGATCGGTTTGACACCGGCCGCCAGAGCAGCACGATAAAATTTCACCATGGCGAACAGATTGCACTGATCCGTCACCGCCACTGCCGGCATGGCGGCAGCAGCGACCGCTGCGACCAGCGGCTTCACCTGGATGGTGCTGTCACTCAGTGAATATTCGCTGTGAAGATGGAGGTGTACAAAGCTGGTGGCCATGCGGCTTATCTTATCGCACTGTCACAATGCCCGCGAATCATTGAGGGAAGAATTCACCAAAACAAACCATAACAAAACCTCATTCAAAGCTCTGTCAGGTAAGCCTGCACCGGTTTGTAAGAGCGCCGGTGCTGAGGCGTGACCCCCAGGCGCCGCAGGGCCTCCAGGTGGCCGCTGGTAGGATAACCCTTGTGTTGCGCAAAGCCATAACCGGGGTAATCAGCATCCAGCGCCTCCAGCTCGCGGTCTCGGGCTACCTTGGCCAGGATAGATGCGGCAGCTATGGCCGGCACCTTGCTATCACCTTTGACAATAGCCTCTACCGGGCAAGCCAGCCGTGGACACTGATTGCCATCCACCAGCACCCGCCGCGGTAGCAGTGACAGGCCGTTTACGGCACGCTGCATGGCCAGCAGACTGGCCTGAAGAATATTCAGGCGATCGATCTCCTCGACCTCGGCACGGCCGACAGCCCAGGCCAGCGCATAGTGGCGAATTTCGGCATCGAGCTGTGTACGGCGTCTGGCCGACAAGCGCTTGGAATCCCTGATACCGACAATAGCATTTTCGGGATCCAGAATTACCGCGGCGGCAATCACCGGCCCGGCCAGTGGCCCACGCCCGACCTCATCAACACCGGCAATCAGCATGTCCGCCTCATGCGCTTGCGGGCATGAAATAGCTCCGCACACAGCACCCTACTCCGAGCACCGGGTAAGCGTTCAATCTGCCATTGATTTGGCCGCGCACATGATTTCTGCGCTGGCCACGATTTGCCCATCTACCCTGGCGGCTGCATTAAAGCGCCAAATATTGCGCATATTGCGGATAATGGAAACATCCAGGATCACCTGATCTCCCGGTTCCACCGGCCGTTTGAAGCGTGCACCGTCGATCCCGACAAAATAGTACAAGGTATCATCATCAGGACGCGAGGCAGTACTTCTGAAGGCCAGAATACCCGTCGCCTGAGCCAGCGCCTCCAGCAGTAAAACCCCTGGCATAACCGGTCTGACAGGGAAATGGCCGCTAAAATAGGGTTCATTGTAAGAAACATTTTTTAGCGCGGTCAGGGATTCTCCCGGCGTACATTCCAGTACCCTGTCGATCAACAAAAAAGGATAGCGGTGAGGAAGGTGTTTCAACACCTCGTGGATATCCATTGCGGAGGGAAGCGCCGCGGAACTGTTTTTTTCTTGTGTCATAATTGGGCCACCAAATGGTCATCTTCCTCGTTGGTTTATCCCTCTTGGGGCGGATTATTTTTTCGTCGTTACCGGTTTTAGTTTTTTCAACATATCCAGCACGACACTGGTGATATCCAGTGCCGGGTTAGCAAAAGCAATGCCGTCATAGAGGATCAGATCATAATGGCCGCTCTTGCCGACATCCTGTATCGCCTGTTTGATCATCTGCTGTAATTTGCCCAACGCCTCATTGCGACGCAAATTAATATCCTCACGAAATTCATCCTGCTTGCGACGCATCGCGCGTTTTCTGGCCAACACATCAAGACCGATTTTCTTGCGTTCCGTATCGCTCATAATTGCGCTGTCTCTAGCGAGACGATCTTCCATCTGTTTGAGTTCCTTCTGAATTTGCCGCAGCTCCTCTTCCCGCGGCGCAAATTCCTCTTTCAACTGACTGGTAGCCGAGCGGGCCTGGGGGGCCTGTTCAAGCAAGCGCGCGGTATCCACATAACCGATTTTGACGCTGGCGGCATCTGCGCTTGTCACAAAAGAAAGGCCCGAAAGCAATATGGTCAGAATAAAAATCAGCTGTTTCAAAATATCACCCCTACAATTAAAAAGCACTTGCGCCAAGACTAAACTGGAAGCGTTCCACATCATCACCTGACTCATCATTCAATGGCCAAGCGAAACTGAAGATCAATGGCGCCACCGGTGTCAGCCATTTCACTGCCACGCCCGCTGAATAACGCAGCCCACCCGTATCAAAATCACGCGTGCTCGCGAAAACGTTACCAATATCAAAGAACGCGCTGAGACGCAATGATTTATTCTCGGCCGCGAAAGGTGCGGGGAAAATGACTTCGGCATTGGCCACTGTCTTCAAGGC
>CAZFJS010000142.1:0-1361 GCA_964519605.1 uncultured Gammaproteobacteria bacterium | reverse complement strand
ACGGGGCTGAAACTGGAGGTATTCAATTTGGTGTTTTCATAGCCCAGCGATGCGCTGGCCCGGTCGTTTTCATTAAGGGGAATGCCATAGTCGATATTGGCACCATAGACATCCGAGGTATAATTGGCCACATTCGCCTTACCGGCATCAGTCGACCGGCTGAATATCCGGAAACCTCGGCTGATGCCATCAATAGTGTAATACGGATTATTGTAGCTAAAACTATAAATTCTGTTGACAGAACTGTTGTTGACGTTCACTGAGATCCGGTTGCCGGTACCAAAAATATTGTTCTGGGTAATACTGGCATTGAGCAGCAAACCCTGCCCCTGGGAAAAGCCAACACCGGCCTGCAGACTGCCTGAGGATCTTTCATGCACATTGAAATTAACGTCCACCTGATCAGCTAGACCGGGCACCGCCGGGGTTTCCACATTGACCTCATCGAAAAAACCAAGGCGCTGCAATCGAACCCTGGAACGTTGGACTTTTTGCGTAGAGATCCAGCCCGCTTCCATCTGTCGCATCTCACGCCTCACCACCTTATCGCGGGTATGACTGTTACCGGTAATATTGATGCGATGAACATAGATCCGCTTCCCCGGGTCGATAAAAAAGGTCAGTGCGACCTCCCGCCTGCTTTTGTCGATATCAGGGGCGGTATTAACATTGGCAAAGGCGAAACCTTCCTCTCCTAAACGTTGACTGATCGCGGCCGTGGTTTCGGTAACCCGCCGGCGTGAAAAAATATCACCGCTGTTAATTTTCAGCAGTTTGCGCAACTCGGTCTCGGCAACGATCAGATCGCCTGAGAATTTAACCTCCCGGACCCGGTACTTTTCACCTTCCGTGATATTGATCGTCACAAAGACATTGCGCTTGTCCGGCGAAATCGTCACCTGGGTTGAGTCAATAGTGAAATTGATATACCCACGATCAAGATAGAAGGAACGCAGGGTCTCCAGGTCACCCGACAACTTGCGCCGTGAATATTGGTCGCTGCTTAACAGAAAGGAGAGGATTGTCGGCCCACTCAATTGAAAACGGTCCAGCAGCTCACTGTCGGCATAGGCCTGATTACCAACAATATTGATGCGCCGGATCTGCGCCACTCCGCCCTCGGCGATAGTAATCGCCAGATTGACACGGTTATCTTTCAAGGGCGTGACTTTGGAAGTAATTCTAACGCCATATTTACCGCGGGCAAAATACTGTCGCTCCAGCTCTTTCTCTACCTTGTCCAGGGAGGAGCGATCAAATACCCGGCCTTTGGTCAGACCGATATTTTTCAGGGCATCCAGCAATTGGTCCGTCTCGATATCCTCGTTGCCGGAAAACTCGATCTTGGCAATGGCCGGACG
>CAZFJS010000141.1:0-4917 GCA_964519605.1 uncultured Gammaproteobacteria bacterium | reverse complement strand
CCCCTGCTGATCCAGCCACTGGGCGCCAATCCCCGGCCACACATCCGCGGCGAGCAAATGCTCGGCGCCCGCCACCATTACCTGACAGGCAGCCAGGCAAACCATTGGCATACCGATATCCCCACCTATGCCAGAGTACGTTACTCAGAAGTCTATCCTGGCATCGATATGATCTTCTACGGCCGGGGGAAGCAGCTGGAATATGACTTCGAAGTGGCACCCGGTGCCGATCCGGGGAAGATTCGCCTGGGCTTTAGGGGCAGCAGAGATATCACCGTAGACCGAAACGGTAAGCTCTTGCTGCATCACGGTACGGAGCGCCTGGTCCAGGATGCACCACGGATCTATCAGTGGGTTCAGGGGCGCAAAACGCCGGTGGCGGGACACTATCGACTGACCAGCTCCCGGCAAATTGCCTTTAGTCTCGGCCCCTATGATCACCAACTGCCGCTGATCATCGATCCTGTGCTGATTTATTCCAGTTATCTGGGTGCCTCCGGTGATGATCAGGTGCAAGCCATCGCCCTCGACAGCAACAACAACATCTACCTGGCCGGAACTACTGACTCCATTGACCTGGACGTCACCTCCGGTACCGTGGACAGCACCTGCGGTAGTGATGGCAACTGTAATCGGGTACCGGTTACTGCTACCGTGGGAAAAAGTGATTTTTTTATCACCAAGCTGGCGCCTGACGGCACACCAATGTATACCACTTATCTGGGCGGCAGCCAGCAGGACGTGGCAACCGGCATTGCCGTGAATGCGGCGGGCGAGGTCTTTGTCAGTGGCTATACTGCCTCGCCGGACTTTCCTGCCACCGCTGGTGCCTTCGATACCAGCTGCACGGACATCAGCCCCAGTGATGGCTTCTGTGATGAGGGCCAGGAAGCCGTCATCATTAAACTCAATGCCAGCGGCAACGCCCTGGTCTATGCCAGCTACCTGGGGGGGCAGGGAGATGACCAGGCCACTGCCATTGCCCTGGATAGCAGTGGCAATGCCTTGCTTACCGGCAGCACGGCATCCGGGGACTTCCCCACCGCCAACCCCTTTGCCGGCGGCGATATTTTTGCCGGCACCCAGGATGCCTTTGTGGCCAAATTCAATGCCAGCGGCAGCGCCCTGCTCTATGCAGACTATCTGGGCGGTAGTGCGACCGACGTGGGGCGCGACATTGCGGTAGACAATAATGGCGATGCCTATCTCACCGGCTATACCGCTTCCACCGACTATCCCACCACTGCCGCGGCGCTGGACAGGCTTTGCGGCGCCACCGGACAGTGTGATGGCCAGGTAGACGATAACAATGACGGCCAGTTCGAGACCATCCATACTTTCGATGCCTTTGTCACCAAGATCAGCAGCAACGGCAACCTGCTCTATTCCACCTATCTGGGTGGCGAACGCTATGATTACGGCAATAGCATCGCAGTGGATGCTTCCGGCAGAGCTTATGTTGGGGGCGAGACCCGTTCGGCGAACTTTCCCACCGCGGGCAGTGCGGTCTCTTTTCAAAACAGTATTGCCGGCAGCTATGATGGCTATCTCACCCGTCTCAACACGGCCGGCTCGGCGCTGGATTTTTTCACCTATCTGGGCGGCGGCTCAGGTGACAGCATCACGGACATTGCAGTGGACAGCCAGGGGGAGATCTATGCTGCCGGCAGCAGCCTGTCCCGGGCTTTTCCGACGCAGAGCCCCTTTGCTGCCCCTCCGCCGCAGCGTCAGGACAATGCCGTCATTGTCTTCAATGCCAATGCCTTCATCGCCAAATTCAGCAATGACGTCGGCAGCCTGCGCTATGCCAGTCTGTTCGGTGGCCAACATAATGACCGGGGTACGGCCCTGGCCATCGACAACCAGGGCAATGCCTATCTCACCGGTTACACGCTGTCTGCCGACCTGCCGGTGACCAGCAATGCGCAGCAGCCTGTCCACACCAATATCGGGCCCGCCGGGGAAATCGGCGCCAGCGACGGTTTCCTTGCCACCATCAATGATGCCGATGGCGATCTCTCGGTTGTGGTCTCCGGCGTTCCCGGCACCATCCAGCGGGGCAATGACATCCGCTACCAGGCCATCGTCACCAATGAGGGTGCCATGACAATAGAGGGCAGCCGCTTGCGCTACGAGATCCCCCGCGACAGCGATCTGGTCTCCACAACCCCCTCCCAGGGCAACTGCAGCAGAAAATACAACACCATCACCTGCGATCTGGGACTGCTGAGCAGCGGCGCCAGGGCCACGGTAGACATTGCCGTCAATCCCCGTGGTGCCGGTGACTTCATCAACACTGTCACCGTAGCGGCCCTGATCAACGACAGCAACCCGGCCAACAACTCGGACCAGGCCATGACCACCGTCAAAGCACTCAGGGCCACCCCCAAAACAGACAACGGCAATGGCGGCAACCTCAGCCTCAGCCTGTTACTGGCCCTGCTCGCAGCCCTGAGCCACCAACAACGCAAAACAAAGCGCAGAAAACTCGGCTAATCCCTCCCATCCTGCGACACGCTGCGCCTCTTGTACCTTGTCTCTTTTCTCTTTCCTCTTGTATCTTTCCTCTGCCTTATTGTATCTTAGCCCGCTTCAGGTGTCCTGGATGGCTTGTCGCCCTTCAGGATGAAACGGGAAGCCGGTGCGGCTGGATCATGCGATCCAGACCAATGCCGGCGCTGCCCCCGCAACGGTAAACGAGTATCCGGACTGGCATGACAGCCACTGTGCCGCAGGCATGGGAAGGCGCCAGCCCCGGGGTCAATACGACCACTCGTGAGCCCGGAGACCGGCCTGATGCATCCACACCACTGAATCGCGGCGGGCGAGACGGTATGGCACCGCCATAGCTTCTCTTTATCCCCGCGATCAATCACTGACAATGCGCGGGTGAGCGCACCTAAGGAGAAGCAATGAGACATAAAGTTTATTTCATCCCCACCATGGCAGGCCTGCTGCTGTCACACAGCCTGCTGGCCGCCCCGGAAATCTCGGCACCCATCGTGGTCACGGCAACCCGTACAGCCCAGATCGCGGACCAAAGCCTCGCCCCCGTGGTGATCATCACCCGCCAGGAGATCGAACAGTCCCAGGCCACGGATGTCGCCGAGCTGTTGCGCTTTCATGCCGGCTTCGATATTGCCCGCAATGGGGGTCCCGGCCAGACAACCTCGCTGTTTCTCCGCGGCACAGACAGCAACCACACTCTGGTGATGATCGATGGGGTCAAGATCAACCCAGGCAGCATCGGCGGGGCCGCCCTGCAGAATATCAGTCCGGATATCATTGAGCGTATCGAAATCGTCAAGGGACCCCGCTCCACCCTGTATGGTTCGGAGGCCATTGGTGGGGTCATTAACATTATTACCCGCAGTACGCAGCCAGGAACACAGTCCCAGGCCCACTACAGCACCGGCAAATACAACAGCCGCGACTACCTGTTCAGCCTCAAACATAAAGACGGTGATTTCCGCGCCGGGGTCAGCGCCAGTTTCTATGAAACCGACGGCTTCCCCACCCGCACCGCCTCCACTATCAACCGCGGCTACGACAACACCACCATCAACAGCTACATCGGCACCCGCGTCGGGCCGGTAGATGTCGAAGCCAGTTTCTGGGATACCAGCGGTAATACCGAATATCTCGATTTTTTCCTCACACCACTGGATCAGGACTATGAAAACAGTGTCGGAGCGGGCAGCTTTAAGGTATCCCCGCTGGACCGCTGGAGTACTACGCTCAAACTCAGCCATATCACCGACAAAATCGACCAGAATCAGAGCAGTGATTTTGCACATACCCGCCGCGATGCCCTGGACTGGCAGAATGACATTCAGCTTGGGGAAACACAGCTGCTCACCACCGGCATTCTGTACACCCGCGAAAAAGTCTCGAGTATTATTTTCGGCTCGGGCTTCAACGAGGATACCTCAGTCAAAGCGGCCTATCTACAGGATGATATCAACATCGACCGGCATCATTTGCTGCTGGCCGCCCGGCTGACGGATCACGACAGCTTCAACCGCCATACTTCCTGGAATATCGAATATGGCTTTCTCTGGACCCCCGCCACGCGACTCACTGCCTCCGCCGGCACTGCCTTCCGGGCGCCGGACAATACCGACCGCTTCGGCTTTGGGGGCAATCGGGATCTCAACCCAGAAACCTCCCGCAATCTGGAACTGGGGCTGCGTCATGCTTTCAACCGCCATCATTCCGCCAATCTCCATCTCTTCGATAATCAGATCGATGACCTGATTGAGTTCAACACCCTGACTTCCCGTGTTGAAAATATCGGTTCGGCCAGTATCCGCGGCCTGGAAGCGGGCTATGAATTCAATCTGCGGCCCTGGAATCTCAAAATCTCCGGTATCCTGCAAGACCCTCAGAATGACGAGACCCATAATCGCCTGCTACGCCGCGCCAAGCGCAGCCTGACCAGCACGCTCAGCTATAACCGGGCACGCTACGATCTCGCCCTGGACCTGCTGACCACCGGCAGCCGCAAGGACTTCGGTGGCCAACTGAACGGCTATAGCCTGATCAATGCCACGGCAAAGATCATACCGTATAAAAACTGGCAAGCCGGCATCAAGGTGGAGAACCTGCTGGATGAGCACTATCAGCTGGTCAGAACCTATAACACCGCGGAACGCTCCTTTTTCCTGGAGCTGGGATACCAATACCCCTGAAAGTGATGACTTGTCATTCCGGTGCAGACTGGAATCCAGTAGTCTATGAGAGAATCAGGCCTGAGCTACGGATCCCCGCTGCGCCTGGAATGACAATAAACCGTGCTTTCTGGAAGCTGATCTGGAATCTGATGATGATACAATCTGCAATCAGCAAGGTGCCGCCCTGATATGAAATACAGCCTTCTTCTGTCATCCCTGTTACATGCAGCGCTGCTGGCGGGCT
>CAZFJS010000140.1:3110-4934 GCA_964519605.1 uncultured Gammaproteobacteria bacterium | reverse complement strand
GCCTTTTTCACCTGATCCAGGGTGGCGTCCACGGTGAGCAACGGTGCCTGGCACTGTTTCACCGCCGTATCAGGATCCTTGAGGCCATGCCCGGTCAGGGTACAGACCACGCGGCTGCCTTCCGGGATGCGGCCGCTTTCGATATCGCGCAGGGCGCCCGCCAGGGAAATGGCTGAGGCCGGTTCGCAAAACACCCCTTCCTTGTCCGCCAGCAGCTTCTGCGCCCGCAGGATCTCATCATCAGTGAACTCATCGAACCAGCCGTCCGACTCCCGGTTGGCTGCCCAGGCCTTGTCCCAGCTCTGGGGATGACCGATACGGATGGCAGTCGCCACGGTTTCGGGATGATCCACCGGCCCACCCCGCAGGAAGGGTGCGGCGCCACTGGCCTGATAACCCGCCATGACAGGACGCTGGTTGACGATACCGTGGGCCTGGTATTCCGAGTAGCCCATCCAGTAGGCGGAAATATTGCCTGCATTGCCTACCGGCAGGCAGTGATAGTCAGGGGCCCCGCCCAGTTCCTCGATAATCTCAAAGGCCGCGGTCTTCTGCCCCTGCAGACGATAAGGGTTAATGGAATTAACGATAGTCACCGGGGCCTCTTTCCCCACTTCTTTCACCAGCTGCATACCGGCATCGAAATTGCCCCGGATCTGAATGACCACCGCCCCATGCATCATGGCCTGCGCCAGTTTTCCCAGAGCAATCTTGCCTTCCGGGATCAGCACGAAAGCGGTGATCCCGGCGCGCGCCGCATAGGCGGCGGCAGAGGCAGAGGTGTTGCCGGTGGAGGCGCAAACGATCGCGCGACTGCCTTCATCCACTGCCTTGGTCACCGCCATGGTCATCCCCCGGTCCTTGAAGGAACCGGTGGGATTAAGGCCCTCGTATTTGACATAGATATCGATGTCTTTTCCCGTCAGACGGGGAATATTAGCCAGGCGGATCAGGGGCGTATTGCCCTCTCCCAGACTGATAATGCGAATATCATCGTGAACCGGCAAGCGATCGCGGTATTTGTCGATGAGCCCGGTGTAGCGTGGACGAAATGGCATGATGTGGTTTCCTAAAAGATGTTGAATCGTTTTGCGGTGATCCCGGTCAATCCTTGTCCAGTGTTTCCATACGGATGCGGCTTACTGCGCCGCTCACTGAAGGCAGGGCCTCGATCTGCTGAATCGCCTCATTCATCTGCTGCTCCGGCACCCGATGGGTCAGCATAATCACCGCCACATCGCGGGCATCGCCAACAGGTTCCTGCTGCCGCAGCGCTTCAATACTGATCCCCTGATCGCCCAGGATGCGGGTGATCTCGGCCATCACCCCCGGGCGGTCCTCCACCTGCATACGCAGATAATAGGCGGTCACCACTTCAGTCATGGGCAGCACCGGAATATCGGCCAGCGCATCTGCCTGAAAGGCAAGATGGGGCACGCGGTTTTCCGGATCGGAGGTCAATGTACGCGTAACATCCACCAGGTCGGCAACCACTGCCGAGGCTGTGGGCTCACGACCGGCGCCGGCACCATAATACAAAGTGGGTCCTACGGCATCTCCCTTGACCAGCACGGCGTTCATGACGCCATCCACATTGGCGATCAGCCGGCGCTCGGGAATCAGGGTGGGATGCACGCGCAGCTCGATACCCTGCGCGGTACGCCGCGTCAGCCCCAGATGCTTGATGCGATAACCCAGTTGCCCGGCATTGCGGACATCCTCACGGGTGATATGGCTGATCCCTTCGGTATAAACTTTGTCAAATTGTAGCGGGATACCGAAGGCAATGGCGGCAATGATGGTCAGTTTATGGGCGGCATCGAT
>CAZFJS010000140.1:0-3010 GCA_964519605.1 uncultured Gammaproteobacteria bacterium | reverse complement strand
CGGGCGGCCGCAAAAATTTCATTACCATGCTTGGCGATCAGTGCCTTGTTGGCCGTCACTACATGCTTGCCATTGGCAATGGCCTGCAACACCAGCTCGCGCGCCGGCTCATAACCCCCGATGAGTTCCACCACGATCTCCACATCAGGCTGCGCAACCACCTCAAAGGCATCGGTGCTCAGTACCATGCCGCTGGTATCTATATCGTCGAAGCGGGTCTCGCGCGCGGCAGCATGGGTAATGCGAATGCCGCGGCCCGCCCGGCGGGCAATCTCTTCCTGGTTGCGCGCCAGCACATTGGCCGTACCGCCGCCAACGGTCCCCAGACCCAATAAACCTACCTTGACCGGATTCAAATGCTTTCTCCTGTTGCCTTGTTGATACGCGCTTCATCTCTGAACATCTGGCGGATGCCGCGGATTGCCTGGCGGGTCCGGTGTTCGTTCTCAATCAGACCAAAACGGACAAACTCATCCCCATATTCACCGAAGCCGATCCCCGGGGATACCGCCACTTTGGCCTCCTCCAACAATTTTTTGGTGAATTCCAGAGAGCCGAGATGGCGGTATTGCTCAGGAATCTGTGCCCAGACAAACATGGTTGCCCGGGGTTTTTCCACGGCCCAACCCAGCGCGTTCAGACCCTCGCAGAGAACATCCCGCCGGCGCTGATAGGTGGCCACAATCTCTTCGACGCATTCCCGTGGCCCTTCCAGTGCACTGATAGCCGCTACCTGGATGGGGGTGAACATACCGTAGTCGAGATAGGATTTGATGCGCGCCAAAGCCGCCACCAAGGTGGGATTGCCGCACATGAAACCTACCCGCCAGCCCGGCATATTATAACTCTTGGACAGGCTGAAGAATTCCACTGCAACCTCTCTGGCACCGGGCACCTGCAAGATCGACGGCGCCTGATAACCGTCGAAGGTGAGATCCGCATAGGCCAGGTCATGCACCACCCAGATCTCATGTTCCCGTGCAATAGCCACCACCTTTTCAAAAAAGGGCAGGTCAACGCACTGGGTCGTGGGATTACAGGGGAAATTCAGCAACAACATCTTGGGCCGTGGCCAGGAATTCTTAATGGCCTTTTCCAGTTCGCTGAAAAAGTCCCCACCCGGCACCAGGGGCACATGACGGATATCCGCACCGGCAATAACAAAACCGTAAGGATGAATGGGATAGGCCGGATTGGGCACCAGCACGGCATCACCCGGCCCCATGGTGGCCAGCGCCAGATGCGCCAGGCCTTCCTTGGATCCAATGGTCACGATGGCCTCGGTTTCCTGATCCAGTTCGACATCGTAGCGCTGCCGGTACCAGCGACAGATGGCCCGCCGCAGGCGGGGAATGCCACGCGACATGGAATAACGATGGGTATCTTCGCGCTGGGCCACCTCAACCAGTTTATCCACGATATGCCGCGGCGTCGGCTGGTCAGGATTGCCCATGCCGAAATCGATAATATCCTCACCGCGCGCCCGCGCCCTGGCCTTCAGTTCATTGACGATGTTGAACACATACGGCGGCAAGCGCTTTATTCTGGGGAAATCGTCTAACACCCTGCTATGTCCATGCTGATGATGAAAAACGTCTATGGTAGCAGACTTTGCGGCTTTCACCACAATCTCTGCAAGATGCGTTAAGGCCTCCCGGTGCTGCTCGCCTGCAAGCGCAGCAGGTCGCGATAAAAATGTTCGCCACCATATTCGATGAGACGGGTAAAATTGATGTGTTGCTGCTTGAGGTCAATGGCCTGTGTCAGCACGGCAATATCCGCTGCATCCCCTTCATGATAATAAGACGCCTTCAGCAGATTAGCCATGGGCAGCAGCAACGGGATGGTGTAATAGTCGGCCCCCGGGGGCCCGTCCCGGCCGATGTAATGTCCGAACAGACGGCGCCTTTCGCCCAGCATCATTTTGGCGGTGTAAAAAGGGTCACAGGGGGAAAGAAACTGCAACTGATAATCCATGTCCAGGCCACCCGCCTGACGGCCATAGGTAAGGTCACGAGCTTTCAGAAATGGCGGATCCTGTCCAGTTAACAGATATTTCATATTGAGCCCCCAGCGAATGACCCGGTGCGCCACCGGCCGAGGTGCGGCTGAATCACGATACAGTTCATTGGAGCGCAGGGCGATATCAAAGACCAGCCGCTGATCCACCGGCAGAGGAAGGTGTTTGCCCACTAAAAAGCTGCGATGGTGGTTATGCTGCGCCAGAATCACCGCCACCGGCGCATCCTGTTCATTGAGCACAATGGTGGCCGCAACATAGTTGTCCAGTTCATGCCAGTCCTCCGGGTCGAAGCCTACCAGCCGCAGCAAGGTTTCGCTCCCCCAGGGCAACCGTGCAGGCAGACCACTGATGGCGAAGACCAGGTTGTACTTCAGAAAGCTGAAGTGACGCGTCACCGATCCACTGGCGGTGGGGAAACTGACCGGTTGATGATAAATGCGAGCGTAGACTACCGCCTGACGGTGGGGAGCGGCCTGGGCCAGACCACGGCCACCCTGATCGCTACCGCTAGCTCGCAAGCGGTCCCGTTGCAGATCCAGATAGTAGTCACTGCTGTCCTTGACTGAGGCCAGCAAATCCGGCGTCACCGGATCGGCTACAATACGCCTGTCATCCCGGCGACGCAGAACCGCATGACTCAAGTAATCAGCATAAAAGTCAACCGGGAACTGCCCTTTGGGCGGCAGGATGAAGCGCGGGCGGAATCTCTGTAGCAGTAGCTGATCGCCGGCGCTCAACGGCATGCGCGTCGCATCACAGCGCTGACCATAGTAGTCACTGAAGCCCGGATAGTCCGCAAAGGTGCCATGCTCCCTGGCCGCTGCCCCGGTGATAAGCAGGAACAGCACAAGACCGCAGCCCATCCATCGCCGACCTGGCAGTCTGCCAGTCATTGTGCTTGCAGGTGACATGGCCACCCTCATTCGTGTGATTGGTCGGGGCGAGAGGATTTGAACCTCCGACCACCTGAACCCCATTCAGGTGCGC
>CAZFJS010000139.1:3234-4979 GCA_964519605.1 uncultured Gammaproteobacteria bacterium | reverse complement strand
CAGGTATCCAGCGCAGCGACGGCATTGACATAATCCGGCTGCGCCGCCCCACTCAGCGGGATACTGCGATAACAGGCGGACTGCGCCACCAGGCGACTGCCGGGCAAGCCCTGCAGCGCTGCCAACGCCTGGTGGATCTGCCTCAGCGGATCGGACAGATTACTACCCAGGCCGATATAGGCGCGCACCATGACCGGCATTATGGCGTTTCACCCCGGGCCTTGGTGGGCTGTCGCCGCCGGCGACGTTTGTTGGGCGTACTGCACAATTTGCTCCGTTCCTGCTCATCCGCTTCCTGGCAGCGTGTCCACCAGTCGCAGTCCTCCTGAACCGCCTCACCCGCCTGGGCGCGCAGCAGCAAAAAATCATAAGCGGCACGAAAACGGGGGTGTGGCAACAGACGCAAGGCGCGCCTGGTGCCCGTCGTGCGGGTCAGTCGGGACTGCATTTGCCAGATCTCCCGTGCCTGGGAACCGAAGCGGCGGGGTAACATCACGTGCTGCATCTGCTCGCTCAGCGCCTGCGAACCTGCAGACTGCATGGCCTGGGTACTTGTCATTTCCTCCTCCAGGTAGCGGGCCCTAAGTGCTCGCACTGGCTCCCACAGAAGCGTGGCAAAAAGAAATGCAGGGGTTACCGGCTTGTTCTCCTCGATACGCCGATCGGTATTTTCCAGCGCCCGCAACACGAATAGATGAGGGTATCCCTCCTCTTCCTCGCTCAGACAGCGCTCTGTCGCGGGAAACAGATAGGCAAACAGGCCATAGTGGCGCAGCAGTTCATAAGTCTGCACTGCGCAGCCACTGAGGAAAAGCTTCAGGACTTCATCGAACAGGCGTGCCGGTGGTATATCAGCCAGCAGGTGGCCCAGGCTCAGCATGGCCTCTTCCGTAGCCGGGGCAATTCGAAAACCGAGTTTGGCAGCAAAACGCACTGCCCTCAGCATCCGCACCGGATCCTCGCGAAAACGCACCTCCGGCTCTCCCAGCAGACTCAACAAGCCGGCCTGCAGATCCTCAACCCCACCAGTATAATCCACCACCGAAAAATCATTAATATTGTAGTAAAGGGCATTGACGGTAAAATCCCGGCGCCAGGCATCCTCTTCGACGGTGCCATAGACATTGTCTCGCAGGATCATGCCATTCTCTATCAAGCCACCCTCGGCATCCCCCTGATGCTGCGCGCGGAAGGTCGCCACCTCGATGATCTCTCTCCCGAAGCGAACATGAGCAAGACGGAAACGCCTGCCTACCAGACGGCAATTGCGAAACAGGCTCCTGACTTCATCGGGATGCGCATTCGTGGTGACGTCAAAATCCTTGGGCTCACGCCCCAGCAGCAAATCACGCACGCAGCCGCCCACCAGATAGGCCTCAAAACCGGCATTCTTCAGACGGTATAAAACCTTGAGGGCGTTTTCGCTGATGGCGGCTCTGGAAATCACATGCCCGGAACGGGGAATAATCTTGGAACTCCGAATGGTCAAGCTACCTCTTGTTGAACAAAATACGAAAGCCGACTTGTACAATCACCCAAGCGCCGTATAATAGCCCAAATCGCAGGATTTAGCTTGCCCAATCACTGTGGGCAAGCACGCATGCCGTAACAGCTCCCTTCGTCTAGCGGCCTAGGACACTGCCCTCTCACGGCGGGAACAGGGGTTCGAGTCCCCTAGGGAGCACCAACTATATCAAGGCGTTACACACATTCAATCCATACCGCTCGGAAACTCTGGCAGTTAT
>CAZFJS010000139.1:1412-3134 GCA_964519605.1 uncultured Gammaproteobacteria bacterium | reverse complement strand
TTAACTCACTGTCATCGAATTATGGCAGCAATCCAGTTGATCAAAAAACAGTATGGCAACTGACTATCCATAGGCAAAAGCCACGCCACAATGAATATCTTATTGGTTTTATTATCATCATTAAATCATAGCATGCCACAAGCGATCTAACTGTAAAAAAATCCGACAAAAAATACCCCGTCATTGCAACGGGGTAAAAGATGACATCCTGTATCAGATGCGGCTGCTGTCTGGGCCAGCAGCTGGAGGTGAGTCCCTTCGTCTAACAGTGATCCTTATAAATTAAGTACTCAGGCAGCCGCTTTGTGGCGCGGTTCATTATGGTGTGAACCTGTCAGGCTGTGGTCATACTCACGGCCTTCATCCGGATGTGGGTTGTGTCCCATGGCGGAATCCACCTCATAGGGAAAGGTACCACACTGATTCCGGCCCCCTTCCACACTACAGGTTCGTGACCCGAACAGCTGATAGAAGGGGTCCCAGCCCATCATGGTGGTCATTAATGGGTAAACAGCGAGCAGCGCTGCACTTGCCGTCAGCAATGTCACCGTGCCCGCCGCTACCATACCCAGTATGCCACCTGCCAGTAATGCACCACCGGCAAAAAAACGAAACATCCGATCTACGAGACCGATATTCTGTACAACACCAAGTTTTCCTGTGATCTGTTTCATTTTTCTCACCTCCTTATCAATCTTCTTTAAGTTATGACTAATAAATCATATTGGGCACCATCCTTCAGTAACAAAGTTACCTAATTTAATCGGGATTTAAGGTTCATATGATTTACTACTTCAGGTAGCTAAAGGAGGTATCATCATGGGTAGAAAATGTTTTGATGAGTTTATTTCCGAAATAGAACGCACAGGCGATGGATCCGGGATTTTCTCAACTGAGGATAGCTTAATCCCCGCCCCTTCCCGAAAAGATATTCCGAGAAACTGTCAGGCACGCAAACTGCTGGAATATTACCGCGAACGCCAACGCCTCAGAAAAGACCTGGAATATTTCTCATAACTTTTGTATCGCTTCACGAGCACCTTTCCTGCAACCGTCGCAGAGTTTCTCAGTGTGTGGAATACGAGGATCTGCTGTTCTGGGTTATACTTTCCTTGAATGCAATGTCTCCACTCACTATATGGAGCCCGGCCAACAGGAAGATAGGTGACAATGAAGATCACAACCATAACAACAGTCCTATTTACCACATTGACCGTTTTACTGAATGCCTGTGCCCACCAGGAGAATACAATGGCACCTGCAGGGCTGGAAAAATATCAGCATGCCTATGTGAAGGTAGATACCACAGCAACAGAGGCCGTCAATGATCTGGAGACCTTGCAAGCGCTGATTGTCGGCGAATTGAATAACCGCAGTCTTTATTCGGCCGCCGGGATAGACAATAAAACCCGCCCGGAAAATAGTCTTGTTATCCATGTCACCATCGTCAAACTACACCGTTTCAACAGTCACCGGGGGCGCCCGGTCAAGCAAGATTTCGACCATTTCAATGTGCGCCAGCAAGTTGATTATTTCAGCAATCTCAGGAGCATCACCATCGGCCAGGCCTTTGACAAAAGCCAGGTCATCGCCCTGGTTTCATTGCGAGATGGAAACACAGGAAGGAAGATTACAGATTTTCATCTCGCAGGCAGTTCGGCACGGATGTCCTTTAGCGGCATCAACTGGCGCTGGGGAGATCTACAAAATGCACTACAGGAT
>CAZFJS010000139.1:0-1312 GCA_964519605.1 uncultured Gammaproteobacteria bacterium | reverse complement strand
GGATGGCCACAGAGATAGATCCGCCAGGACTTGAGATCCGGAAGCGCCTCCATTGCCACAAGGTCAGCCCGTCCGACAGTGATATCTTTGGCATCATCGGCGGTTGCCTCATCCACACAGGGAGTATAACTAAAGTTGTCATAGACCTGCTCCAGCGCCCGTAGCTCAGCTATCAGATACAATCCGGCTGCATTATAGCTGCCATGATACAGCTGAATCTGTCCACGATGCCCCTGATCCAGAGCATCACGGGCAATACCCCAGAGGGGTGCCAGTCCGGTGCCAGTACCCACCAACAGGATATTCTGCTCTGGTTTTCCCGGGAGATAGAAACAGCTGCCCAGCGGTCCCTCGATGGCAGGATGGTCACCAGCTTTCATCTCATCCTGAATCCAGGCACTCATACTACCACCCGGCAGGATGCGCACCTGTAACTCCAGCGGCTCATCCCGCTGCGGCAGACTGGCGAGGGAATAACTGCGCACCAGACCGTCCGGACGGTACAAGTTGATGAACTGGCCCGGTTTATAATCAAAGGGCTCGCTGGGCTGTAAGCAAACGCGAAGAATATCGTAATTCAAGGACTCCTTGCAGACGACCTCTGTTTCGACCAGATGCGTAATATCAGCCCCTGCCAGGACCACCTCCATGTCCTCCTCTGGCGTACAGACGCAGGCCATAAAATAATGTTGTGCCTGCAGCGTGTCTTTCAACCCCTGCTGGGCAGTAGCCGGCGGCCTGCCCCGAGTAGCCTGCATCAGGCAGGTCTGACACACCCCGCTCTGACAGGAAGAAGGGATAGATACACCATGCCGTGTCAGACATTGCAGCACGGTCTCGCCATCCTGGCATTGGTAGGACTGCTCGTCGTAGTTAATAACCGGCATGGTGTACCCGTTGATTATCGCTTAGATTTTACTCAGCGGTTCAGCACATCGTCGCGCACGCTCTCGGCAATGGCGGCGACTTCAGAGATCAGTTCATCCGGGACATTCAGCTCTTTCAGAGTTGCGCCCAGGTCCTCAATGACCGCATCCACATGACTGTCGTTGAGACCATCTTTCACCAACTGGGCATGCCCTTCACGCATATCCTTACCGGTGTAGTTGTTAGGGCCGCCGAAAGCAAAGGTCAGGAAGGCTTTCTGTTTGGCGGCCTGTTTCTCCATGTCGACACCCTCAAAAAACCGGTTGATACGGTCATCGGCCAGCACCTTGCGGTAGAAGATATCCACTGCGGCATTGACCGCGCCTTCACCACCGATTTTCTCATACAGACTCTGCGTCATGATGCTTCTCCTTGAATATTCAGA
>CAZFJS010000138.1:0-4984 GCA_964519605.1 uncultured Gammaproteobacteria bacterium | reverse complement strand
AAATTCTTCCCGAGGCCAGGAATCCGGTTAATCGTCTGCTGCATTTTCTTCATGCACCGGCCATCAGACTGGCCATGAACTGGCGCGGCCTCACCTTGCTCGGCGCTGTGGTGCTGCTGCTGATTACCTGGTATCCGCTATCAAAACTGGGTAGTGAATTCATGCCGCCGCTGGATGAAGGGGATATCCTCTATATGCCCACCACCTTTCCGGGTATCTCGATCACCAAGGCCAAGGAATTACTGCAGCAAACGGACAAGATCATCAAGACCTTTCCTGAGGTGCGCTCGGTATTTGGCAAGGTAGGGCGTGCCCAGACTGCCACCGATGCCGCGCCCTTGTCCATGCTGGAGACCATTGTGCGCCTCAAACCTCGGGAACAATGGCCGGATCCCACTAAGGCCACCCGTAAATTGATGAGCGAGATGGATGGTGCCATCAAGTTTCCGGGGCTGGCGAACGCCTGGACCTATCCCATCAAGACCCGTATCGATATGTTGTCCACCGGTATCAAGACGCCCATCGGTATCAAGGTGAGCGGTCCCGATCTGAATGTGCTGGCGCGTCTTTCCGGTGAGATCGAACGCGCCATGAAAACCCTGCCTGATACCCTCTCGGCCTTCGGTGACCGTGCGGTGGGCGGGTATTTTCTAGATTTCGATATCAATCGCGAGGCGGCGGCCCGCTATGGCCTGACCGTAGGGGATGTGCAGAGCATCATTGTTTCGGCGGTGGGCGGCATGAATGTGACGCATACTGTTGAAGGACTGGAACGTTACCCGGTGAATCTGCGCTATCCCAGGGAACTGCGTGACAGTCCGGAACAATTGCGCCGGGTGTTGATTCCCACACCCAGTGGTGTCCAGATCCCGCTTTCCCAGGTTGCGAAACTGAATCTTCGTCGGGGGGCCCCGGTGATCAAGAGCGAGGATGCCCGCCCTAATGCCTGGATCTATGTGGATATCAAAAGTTCTGATATCGGGGGCTTTGTGGCTGAAGCCAAAAAGACGCTGGCCCGGCAGCTCAAGGTACCACCCGGTTATACGATTACCTGGTCCGGTCAGTTTGAGTATATGGAGCGGGCGGCCAAGCGACTCAAAGTTGTGATTCCGGCTACCCTGCTGCTGATTTTTCTGCTGCTCTATTTCAATTTTCGTAACCTCAGCGCGCCCCTGGTAGTGATGCTGTCCATTCCCTTTGCTCTGGTTGGTGGCATCTGGGTAGTGTATTGGTATGGCTTCAATATGTCCGTTGCCGTGGCGGTGGGTTTCATTGCCCTGGCGGGGGTGGCGGCCGAGATCGGTGTGCTGGTGCTGACCTTTGTGAACCAGGAGGTGGAACGGCGGCGTCATGAGAAGGCGGCTCGTAAAGGTGGAGCCCAGCCGGCACACCTGACGGCGGAGGAGATCATGGCCGGAGTGCAGGCCGGCACCCGTGAGCGGGTACGGCCCATTGCGATGACTGCCATTGCGGTGATTTCCGGGTTGTTACCTATCATGTTTGGCAGCGGCACCGGTTCCGAGGTGATGCAACGCATTGCCGCGCCCATGGTAGGTGGTATGGTAACCACTACCTTGTTATCGCTGGTGGTGCTGCCGGTGATCTATGGGCTGGTGTTGCAGCTGAAGGAAAAACGGCAATACCGGGATTCATGAGACTAATTGCAGATATGAAAGTTCATGCGGGTAGGGAGAAGTCAGTTTGCCCGCTGTGCCGATAGGAGGAAATAATGAGCTATAACAAAGTGACGGCCATTGTGCGTCGGGATGTCCTGGAAAAAGTGGAGTGTCGGTTGCGGGAAATCGGGGTCCAGGGTATCAGTGTTACCAAAGTAAAGGGTTATGGAGAATATGCCGATTTTTATAGCCCTGACTGGCTGGTGCCACATGCCCGAATAGAAATATTTACGACGGCGAAACGCGCTGAAGAAGTAGCCGGTGCCATTATGGATGCTGCACATCTGGGTATGGCGGGGGATGGTATCGTGGCAATCCTGCCGGTGGAGAAACTGTATCGTATTCGTACCCGTAGTGCAGCAGAAATTGATGACGTTTGAAACCGCCCGCCCGTCTGCCGGGAAACAGGAGTACCCGCAATGGCTGAGCAGGCACTGTCGGTAATCTATCATTGTGAGGTTCGCTTCCATGGCTGTAGCGGACAAGGGTCTTCATCGGTTGCCAGTATGTTGGCATTTGCGGCGCTTGTTGATGGCTATGAGGTGCGCGTGATCCATCATAATGCCGTGAAGCAGGCCGGTGCCCCGGTGGCAGTTTCTGTATATATCGGGGCACACAGGGAAGGAGATGCTTTACCGGCTGATGCTGCGCTGACAGTTGTCATCCAGGACAGTACACTGCTACAGTCCGAGCAAGTTCTGCAGGATTTTCCACAGGCAGATCTGATTCTGTTGAACAGCGGTTGGCAGAGTCATATGCATGCCCCGCAGATCGATGAATATCATTGGGTCTGCGTGCCCGCCAGTCGGATTAGTGCGCCTTGCCTTGGTGAGCCCCTGCCAAATACCGCTTTGCTGGGCGCACTTGCGGCCGCTTCCGGCTGGGTGGAGCTGGCGGCACTGGAAAAGGCGATAAAGCACTATCTGGCAGCTAAGGGTGCAGATATCGTCGCGGCCAATGTTAAATCCCTGCGAGAAGCTTACCGGTTTGCCCTGGATGAGGAAAATAACTTCTGATGCGATTCATGCGGAATGGTACAGGAGCGCTGATACTGCTTAGCCCTACACTGCCTGAAGCCTGAACTCAAGGTTTCGACTGGGCTCCTGGCACAAGCTCTTGATTCTCCGGAGAATGAATACTACCTGTATAAATTCATGCTAAAGTTGAAATTTTTGGTGCCGTTGTGAGACTAATAGGTTGCGCCATGCCGCCGCGTTTAAGCTGCGGCTTCAGGCAAAAGTGAATAGGACTATTCTGCATGGCCGGATTTTATCTGTGACCGACAGAGGGATATTCTATGTATAGTGCAGTATACAAAGGTTAATTTATTAAGGAGGCATTATGAAAACAGTTGTCGCTACGATAGGCGCACTCATTGCCATTGCAGCTCTGGCAGGCCTAACGGTTGTTAACACGGGCCTCTTTAACGTGGCTACTACATGGGATGACCCGGGGCTGGTGCGTTGGGCATTAGAGACCACACGCGAGAATTCTATTGAGCGGCATGCCGCAGGTATTACGGCGCCGCCTTTGAATGAGGTCAAAAAGATTGAAAATGGTTTTCGCAGCTACCGGGAGATGTGTGCGATTTGCCATACGTTTCCCGGGGGCAAGGAATCCCCGGTGACTAAGGGCCTGAACCCAAAGCCTCCGAAACTGAAAAAAGTGGCCGATAAGATCCCTCCTGCCGAACTTTTTTGGGTGATCAAGAACGGTATCAGAATGACCGGTATGCCGGGATGGGGGGAGACTCACGAAGATAATGAAATATGGGATATCGTCGCCTTTGTCAAAACGATGCCCAAAATGAGCAAAGCGGATTATCAGGCATTGGACAGCCGTCTGCCCAAAGGGCACCACCATGGCGGTGGTGGCCACGATGAAGAGGATGAAGATCATGACCATGACCATGAGGAAGCCGGAGATACTGACCATCACAGCCATGGGGCGGCCGAAGAACATGAGGAGGGCGCCGGTCACAATGACGGAGATCATGCGCATGAAGCAAACGAATCGGCAGCCCTGAAAAATCATGATGCAACGGGGGAACAGGCAGATGCTCATCCTCATAGCGAGGGTGACAGCCACAAGAATGATCCTGCGCATTAACAGCGACTGCTATTCGACTGGAGTTAATATCGGAGAGGTAGCTAGTGAGTAGAGGCGATGATCAGGTCAAAGATCCGGTATGTGGCATGATGGTAGATTGTCATCAACATGCCATTGAGTATCTGAAGATGCATTTTGCCTTTTGTTCACTGCCATGCAAAGAACGTTTTCAGGCGAATCCTCACTTATATATCGGCTATCCGGGGCGTAAGGCCCCGAAGCAGGAAGGTCTCGAAGAAATAAAATGCCGTTGTATCCACCTGGGTCAGGCCTTATCTCCAGCCGGTATTGCACTGATCTCAAGCGAGTTGCATACCATGATGGGGATCAAGGCGGTCAGGGTCTCAAAGACGGAGATCGAGATCAGATATGATCTGCTGCAGGCAAGCCTGCAGCAGATAGAGGATCGTCTGGTACAGATAGGAATTCAGCTGGGTGGTGGCTGGGCGGAACGCCTGCGCCGCGCACTGATTCATGAGAGCGAAGAATTGCAGATTGACAGCCTGGAAGTGTCCCCGCTCGACGGACATCATTTTTAGTGCATCAGCTTGAAGGCCGGTAACCCCGGCTCTGGATGTATGAATCTGGTGCGGGCTGTCCGGTCAGGGCCTATTGCATGAGTGTTAACAGGCCCTGGTATTCCTTTCTGGAAGAACGGTGTCTCTACGTAGACGTCTTTTCCGGTGATGCAGGCAGTGTGATCCGGAAATGTGTCAGCCCGCCCGTGGAACTTGCCGAGATTTTCCCACCATGGACCTGCACGATGGATTTGACAATGGCAAGTCCCAGACCGGCGCCTCCACGTTGCCGGGAACTATCCACACGGTAAAAGCGGTCAAACAATTTTGGCAGATGTGTCTGCGGAATGGCTGGGCCGGGGTTCTCAACGGTAATCACAAGGGTTTGCTTTGCCTGGTGTTCAAGAAGTACCCGGACGGTTTCTCCATGGGTGGTATGGCGAATCGCGTTGGAGAGCAGATTACCCAACGCACGTCTTAACATGAGCCGGTCTCCGGATGTGGTGGCCCGGCCTTTCAGTTGGAGTGAGACCCCACGCTCTTCTGCCCAGGCATCATAATATTCAAAAAGATTTTGTATTTCTTCAGTAAGATTGATGTTGACGGCATTTAATTCGTACAGGCCATTGTCCGCTTTGGCGAGAAAGAGCATATCAGCGATCATCTGCGCCATGCGCTCGT
>CAZFJS010000137.1:0-5027 GCA_964519605.1 uncultured Gammaproteobacteria bacterium | reverse complement strand
GGTTCCGCACATCATGACGGCAGCAGACCAGCGCCCTTCTTCATTGTCGCATCTGAATATGCAGCGTGTGCTGCTGCTCAGAATGATCGTGATTGCCGGCTGGGCGGCGGCACTGCTGGTGAGCCGCTTTATACTGAAACTCGATCTGTGGTATTGGCCTATCAGCGGTGTCATCCTGCTGTGGTTGATTGCCACGCTGCAGTCCTGGCGGCGTCTGGCTTCCCGTAAGGAACTCTCGGAGCCGGTGTTTTTCCGGCAAATCATGCTGGATGTCATGATGCTGGCGATTCTGTTGTTTCTGACCGGGGGCTCCAGCAATCCCCTCACGCTGTTGTTTCTGTTGTCTCTGACGGTGGCTGCAGCGGTGCTGTCAAGCTACTATATCTGGATGGTAGCGGTCGCCACCATCGTCAGTTATACGGTGCTGCTGTTTGTCCATATTCCGTTTCCGCTGGTGAACAGCGCGCATCAGAACGACTTCGGTATCCACATCATCGGTATGTGGTGGGGATTCATTCTGAGCGCAACGCTGATTGCCTCCTTTGTCGTGCGGATGGGCAGAACCCTGCGGGAGCAGGAGCGCATGCTGGCCACGGTGCGCGAGCAGAAATTACGGGATGAGCGGCTGGTGGCGCTGGGCGCCCTGGCGGTGGGTACCGCCCATGAGCTGGGCACGCCGCTGGCGACCATTGCTGTGCTGGCTTCAGAGATAGAGCGGGAATATGCGGATTCATTACCCGAAATCGGCCAGCAGCTGGCGCTGTTGAAGGCCCAGGTGAGCCGTTGTAAAACAGCGCTGGCGAATCTGTCAGCCTCTGCCGGGCAGGGCCAGGCGGAATCCGGCTCCGGGATGTCTCTGGAGGACTATCTGCAGCATGTCCTCTCACAGTGGCAGCTCATGCGCCCGGCCGCTCGTATACAGGTGCAGATGGAGGGGGCTCGTCCTGGCCCGCTGGTCATTGCGGAACAGACCCTGACGCAGGCCATCATCAGTATTCTGAACAATGCTGCGGATGCTTCCCCTTTGCAGGTCGAGATGACAGCCCACTGGGACGCTACGCAGTTGCTGCTGGAGGTGTGTGACCGGGGTGAAGGCATGACGCCGGCAGTGACTGCGGCGGTGGGCAAGACCGTATTTACCACCAAGGCCCGCAGCCAGGGATTGGGCCTGGGGCTGTATCTGGCCTATGGCGTTATCAGCCGTTTCGAGGGCGATATTCGCTTGTTTAACCGTGAGGGTGGCGGCGCCTGTACCCAGCTGCGCCTGCCGCTGGCGCAGCTGCTGGTTCATCGGGAGGCACGTGAGTGAGTGACAAGGGTCTTGCCAGCCTGCTGCTGGTGGATGACGATGAGATCTTCTGCCACGTGCTGGCACGCGCCTTGCGCAAGCGCGGTTACGAGGTGCGGGTGGCTCATGATGTCGCCAGTGCGCTGGCGCTGACGCAGCACTTTATGCCGGAATATGCGGTCATCGATCTGAATATGCCGGGGGCTTCCGGCCTGGTGCTGGTGGAACGACTCAAGGCCCTGGATGAATATACCTGTATTGTGGTGCTCACCGGTTATGCCAGCATCGCGACCGCGGTGGAGGCCATCAAGCTGGGTGCCGTGCACTATCTGACCAAGCCTGCGGATGCCGACGAAATCATCGACGCCTTCGGTCGTCGGGATGGCAGTGCCGCAACGCCGGTCGCCAGCAGGCCCATGTCGGTCAGCCGGCTGGAATGGGAGCATTTGCAGAAAGTATTGGCAGAGTGCGGCGGTAATATTTCCGCGGCGGCCAGAAGTCTGGGGATGCACCGGAGAACCCTGCAGCGCAAACTGCAGAAACGACCGGTCAGGGAATAGATTAAGGGGTTGATCTGAGGAGGCACAAAAAACAAAAGCCAGCAGAGCGCTGGCTTTTGTCATGGAGCAAGTGCTAAAGACTTATTTAGCCAGGCCCAGTACGAAATCCACCAGCTGCTCGATGTTAGCATCGGAAACGCGGGGGGAGTAGGGAGGCATCGGAACACCGCCAGTCACAGCGGTCCAGTTACCCTTGCCACCGGTATGCACTTTTTTGATCAGGGCAGCTCTTGCACCCGCATTACCTTTGTAGTGCTCGGAAACTTTCATCCAGGGTGGTCCGACAATCTTCTTGTCAATTGCGTGGCAAGCAGTGCAACCTGACTTCTTAGCCAGCGGCGGCATATCGGTTGCGAAAGCCTGTCCGGCACCAAACATCAATACAGCTACAGCTGCAATCAACCAACTTATTTTCATGCTTTCCCTCCTTCAGGATTTATTGGTTGTCACTAGAGAGAGGTTGCAGAGACCCCACCACGCTAATTCCCCTTAACACTCACCACAGTCAGGAATGCGACTGTGGCTCAGCGCGGAACATCAGGAGTAACCACAAGAATGTTATTTGTAAAACGTCCTCTGTCTCGATCCAAGAGTGGTAAATTATCCGTAGTATGTGCAGAGGTGTCAAGCAAGCGCACGGAATAAAACAGCGGGAATAACCCAGAGAATTACTCAGGTATAAGTGGGGGGCGAACCTGGGACAGGATGCCTGATGAATCACTGCAAAGCAGCCTAATGGCGAAAATGCTCGCCTTTTCGTCTTTGTGCCGAGCGATGGAGGTGAATTTCCAGATCAAGCTGGTTCCAGTCCTGGATGCTGATAATGCGTTTCTCGGCATTGAGAAATTCGATAACGACCCTGGCAATCACATTGCCGGAATAGGCAATAGCCCATACCTTGATGAGTCGCCCTGTCATGTTCATGTACCAATTGCCGACTTCAGGTTCTATATTGAGCGCCATGGTGCTTTTCTCCCGAGTGAACTGGTGCGAGCCTATATCTGTATAATGATAACAAAAAACACCTTCATTATACAGGACTGAGCGCTATGACTGGGGACGACTCACGGTGAGATTCGGCAGAGGGTATTATGAAAACGTGCTATGTGCTTATTTTTAATCGCTTATGAAACGGTGTGAGGCCATTCTCTGTGTTATTGTTTTTGGGCTTGCCTGTCTGCTGGCTGCCTGTGGCACCCGGGAACAGGCAGAAAAGGGGGCGGCAGTCACTGGGCTGCGGGTATGGGCCCATGCGGGACAGGCCGCAGAACGCGACACGCTGCGGGCCCAGGTTGGGCGTTTCAATGCCGCACAAGCGGAGATACACCTGGAACTCAGTTTCCTGCCTGAGCGCACCTACAGCGCTCAAGTGCAGGCGGCAGCCCTGGCTGGGGATCTGCCAGATATTCTCGAGCTCGACGGCCCCTATCTTTATAACTACATCTGGCAGGGAAAAGTGCAGGCGCTGGGTGGCCTGATAGACAAGGCGCTGCGAACAGAGTTGTTAGCCTCGATTCTTGATCAGGGGCGCTATGCAGGGAAACTGTTTGGCCTTGGCAGCTTCGATTCCGGGCTGGGGCTGTATGCCCGCCGCAGTGTACTACAGCGGCTCGGTGCGCGTATCCCCCGGCACCCGGGTGAGGCCTGGACGCTGGCCGAATTTGAGCGCCTGCTGGCCGCACTGGCTGCCAAAGATACCGACGGCGCTGTCCTTGATTTAAAACTCAACTATCCGGATGAGTGGTTCAGCTATGCCTTCGGCCCGGTGCTCCGTTCCGCCGGTGGAGACCTTATCGACCGCAAAAATTACCGCAGTGCAGCCGGCGTACTCAACGGGCCGGCGGCGGTCCGCGCCATGGGCCACATCCAGCATTGGCTGAAGAAGGGGTGGGTCGATCCCAACGTCGACGACAATGCCTTCGTTGCGGGCCGGGTTGCCCTGTCCTGGGCCGGCCACTGGGAATACCGCCGCTACCGGGCCGCAGTGGGGGATGACCTGGTGTTGCTGCCCTTGCCGGATTTCGGTCATGGTAGCCGCACGGCTCAGGGCTCGTGGCTGTGGACCCTAAGTCGCCATTGTCGCCAGCCACAACAGGCCATCCGCTTTATTCGTTTCCTGCTGCAGACCCGGGAGGTGTTGGCCATGACAACCGCCAACGGTGCCGTGCCCGCCACCCACAGTGCCATCACGCAGTCTGTCTGGTATCGTCCTGGTGGTCCTTTGCACCTGTTTGTCGAGCAGCTGAATGAAGGCTTTGCCGTGCCGCGCCCGAAGACGCCTGCCTATCCAGTGATCAGTTCGGCATTCCGGCAGGCGTTTGCCGAGGTCCGTGACGGGGCCCCGGTGCAGGCAGCATTGGACCGCGCGGTGGCGGTCATCGATGAGGATATTCGTGACAACCAGGCTTACCAGCTCATACGATGAAGGGTAGCTCACCCCATTCCACAGCGGGCTGGCTGTTTGTCCTGCCGGCCAGCATGGGTCTGCTGGCCTTCGTGGCCCTGCCTTTTCTACTGTCGGTGGTGCTCAGCTTTAGTAATTTGCGTATGGGTTCGCCCTTGCCGCTGGCCTATGTCGGCCTGGAGCAGTACCGGCGGCTGTTCGCTGATCCCGCCTTTCTCCAGGCCTTGCAGAATAATGCGCTGTTCGCCTTCGTTGTGGTACCGCTGCAAACCGGTTTGGCACTGGGCCTGGCTTTGTTGTTGAACCAGCCGTTGCGGGGACGGGCACTGTTCCGGACGCTGTTTTTTATGCCCGTGGTGTTCCCACTGGCCCTGGTTGCCGTGGTCTGGGTGCTGATCTTCGCGCCTGGCCCCAATGGCCTGTTCAATGCGCTGTTCAATATGCTGAGTGGCGGTGCCTGGCAGCCACGGGATTTTCTACATGATCCTCACTGGGCCTTGCCGGCGATCATGCTGACCTCGATCTGGCAGGGTACGGGTTTTCAGATGGTCATCCTGCTGGCCGGCTTGCAGGGCATTCCGGCGAGTCTCTATGAGGCCGCCAGCATCGATGGTGCCGGTGCCGGTGCCCGTTTCTGGCACATCACCCTGCCGGGCTTGCGCAACACCCTGATTTTCGTGGCGCTGGTGACCACCATCCTGTCTTTCCGCCTGTTCGACCAGGTTCAGATCATGACCCATGGGGGGCCACGCAATGCCACTGCCACGCTGATGTT
>CAZFJS010000136.1:0-5060 GCA_964519605.1 uncultured Gammaproteobacteria bacterium | reverse complement strand
ATCAGTCCCGATGATAGGGGTGGTTTCTATACAAACTCCAGGCACGGTACAACTGCTCCGCCAGCACAATGCGCACCAGGGCATGAGGCAAGGTCAGCCTGGAAAGGGACCAGACACAGTCTGCCCGTTCAAGACAGGCAGGCGCCAGGCCATCAGGACCACCAATCAGCAAACAAAGATCGCGGCCCGCCAGCAGCCAGTCGGCAAACCGGGCCGCCAGCTGACGGGTATTCCAGTGCTGACCACTTTCATCCAGCGCCACTACCCAAGCATCGCGCGGCACCCGCAGCAGCATCCGTTCACCCTCATCCTGCCGCAGGCGCTCGGCCGGCAGACCCTTGCTACGCCTGGCGGCAGCAATTTCCTGCAGCTTCAGGGAACACTCGCCCTGCAGTCGCCGGGCATAAGTCTGGTAGCCACGGCTCACCCAGTCAGGCGGCTTCTGCCCGACAGCGACGATATGAATGTGCATAAATCAGCCACACCGGCTATTCATGTGACGCCTTCACCGGAAGCAGCATCCATACACCAGAGCTTTTCCAGCTGATAGAATTCCCGCACCTGGGGCAGCATGACATGCACCACCACATCGCCCAGATCCACCAGGCACCACTGCCCATCCTGCTCCCCCTCGATGCCCAGCGGCCTGAGCCCCCGGGCCTTGACCTTGTCGATGACATTGCGCAGCAATGACTTCACATGCCGGGCAGAAGTGCCACTGGCAATGATCATAATATCCGTGATACTGGTGATATGCCTGACATCGAGCACGGTGATATCCACCGCCTTCAGTTCCTCCAGCGCATCGACGACGATCGGTTTCAACTGCGCAGCTTCCATTATCCTCTTCCTGTCATCCTATCGATAAAGTTTGTTTTCACATAAATAGCGCCAGACAGCATCCGGCAAGAGATAACGAGCGCTCTTGTCCTCACGAACCAGCGCCCGTATCCGGCTCGCCGATATATCCAGCTGCGAGACCGCCTGGAACCATATTCTGCCTGCGTTATGCTGCCATAGCGCCGCCGTATCGGCGGCACGGCGCTCAGCCACCAGAGCGGCGACCGCCGGTGGCAAGGCAGCATGACTCCCGGGCCGGCAGACGATCACCAGGTGGGCCAACGTCAGCAGCTGCTCCCAGCGATACCACCGGTCCAGACCGGCAAAGGCATCCATCCCCATGATCAGGCACAGGGAACGCGCGGGAAACTCTGTGCGCAAAGATTCCAGCGTATCCACCATATAAGAGAAGCCCGGACGCTGCAGCTCGCGCTCATCGACACAAAAGCCACCCTGGCCCTGCACCGCCAACTGCAGCATAGCCAACCTGTCCTGCGATGCAGCCAGCGGCTCTGCCCGATGAGGCGGCAGATGGCAGGGAAGAAAACGTACTTCCGCCAGATCAAGTTCCTGAAAAATCTCCAGGGCGATGCGCAGGTGACCAAAATGAACCGGATCAAAGGTACCACCAAGAACACCGATCCCTCGCATCTACTGCCTGATATGCCCATCACCGATAACGATGAATTTTTGCGAGGTCAGCCCCTCCAGCCCCACCGGACCACGGGCATGCAGCTTGTCGGTGCTGATACCGATTTCCGCACCCAAGCCGTACTCGAAGCCGTCGGCAAAGCGGGTGGAAGCATTCACCATCACCGAACTGGAATCCACCTCACGCAAAAATTGCCGCACCCGTCCGATATCTTCACTAATAATGGCATCGGTATGCCCTGAGCCAAAACGACGAATATGGTCGATGGCTTCATCAATACCGGCAACCAGGCGAATCGCCAGGATCGGTGCCAGATATTCGGTTGACCAGTCGGCCTCTTCCGCCACCTTCATATCCGCAACGATGGCGCGACTTGCCGGACAGCCCCGTAGTTCCACCCCGGCCTCATGGTAACGGGCAGCCAGATCAGGGAGAACTGCAGCGGCGATATCTCTCGCAATCAGTAGCGTTTCCATCGTATTGCAGGTCCCATAGCGCTGAGTCTTGGCATTATAGGCCACAGCAACAGCCTTCTCCACATCGGCCCGGCCATCAATATAAACATGGCAGATACCATGCAGATGCTTGATCACCGGGACCTCCGCCTCCGCACTGACCCGCTCAATCAGCCCCTGACCACCCCGGGGCACGATGATATCGACACAGGATTTCATGCGCACCAACTCGCCTACTGCCGCCCGATCGGTGGTATCAACCAATTGCACGGCGTCCGCCGGCAGTCCGTGCTCAGCAAGGGCCCGGCGAATGCAAGCGGCGATCGCCTGGTTGGAATGAATGGCCTCCGAGCCGCCACGCAGAATACAGGCATTGCCGGATTTCAGGCACAGTCCCGCCGCATCCGCCGTCACATTCGGCCGCGCTTCATAAATGATGCCGATCACACCCAACGGCACCCGCATGCGCCCCACCTGGATCCCTGAAGGGCGATAGGCCAGGCTACTGATTTCCCCCACCGGGTCGGGCAGTTTAGCAATTTCCCGCAGGCCCTCCGCCATCGCCGCGATGCGCCCCTCATCCAGGGCCAGACGATCCAGCAGGGCTGAATCCAGCCCCCGCGCTTCCGCCGCGCCCAAATCTTGCCGATTGGCCTGCAGAACAAGATTGCCGGCTGCCTCGATGGCGCCAGCCATCGCGCTAAGGGCCGCGTTTTTATCCGCAGTCGCAGCACGCGCCACTTCTCTGGCGGCCTGACGGGCCCGGCTGCCTACTTGTGCCATATATTGTCTGATTTCTGTCATGAAAGCGCTCTCAATCTCGCTCGGTCTGCCATCTGCAAACATAATTGTAACAGCTCATCCCAGGGATTGCCTGCTCCCAAACCCTTGATGATACGGTCAATACGGGTCGCTTCCTGCAGCAGCTGCAGCCAGCCGCTGTCGTCATGGCGCTGCAGCGCTTTAGCGACCAGTGCCTTGCGTTTTTCCCAAACATGATGACGTGCCAGGGCCTGCGCAGCGGTACTTCCCTGCCGTACCGCCGCGGCCATTCCAGCAAGCGCCCGGATTTCGCGCAGCAAGGCCCAAAGCACCACGGTCGGATCAACGCCTTCGGCGCGCAGCCCCGCCAGCACCCGCAAGATCCGTATCTCATCACCTTCGAGGGTGCAGTCCACCAGCCCGAAGACATCATAACGGGCGCTATCGGCAACCGCTGCCATAATCTCATCCATCGTCACCGCGCCCGGGCCATGCCACATATGTAGTTTTTCAATTTCCTGGTCTGCCGCCAGTAGATTTCCCTCCACCCGCTCCCCCAGCAGCGTCAGCGCATCCTGTTCAGCGATCATCCCCAGCCGCGCCATACGCTGCTTGAGCCAGCCCGGCAATTGCTGTGTCCCCGGGGGCCAGATCTGCACCACCACGCCGATGCTATCCAGCGCCTTGTACCAACGGCTGTTGCGGGCCGCCGCTTCGATCTTCCCCGCGATCAGCAGCAACACATTGTCGCGGGCATAATCCTTTGTATAGGCCTGCAATGCCTTGCTGCCAGCATCCCCCGGCTTCCCTGAAGGCAGGCGTACTTCCAGTAAACGCCGACGGGCAAACAGCGACAGGGCGCTGGATTCCTGTTGCAGCCTGTTCCAGTCGAAACCTGCCTCCACATGCATCACGACCCGCTCCTCGCAGCCGGCTTCCCGGGCCTTGCCACGAATCGCGTCACAGCTTTCCTGTACCAGCAGGGGTTCATCCCCGGTCACGAAATAGACCGGCGCCAACTGCTGCTGCAGATGGCGCGGCAATTGCTGCGGCGGCAGCTTCATTCCTTTTTGTCCACTGCCAGGGACTGCAGCCGCCTCATCATATCCCTGACGACATCCCGCCGCATGTCGCGATAGAGTTGTCCGGTTTCCGACTCGATCGCATTGACAGCGGTTTCCTGAAATTTGAAATCCCGGATACGCCGAACAGTCTGCCTGTCCAGGAGGATGGTTCCGCGCCGGTCAATGACATCGAACACCACCGTATAAATCAATTCATATTCCTGCACCTTACCCCCCAGACTCACCGACAATACCCGGCGCCTGCTGCTGGCGGAATGGATGCGCACTGTCAATTCAGCCGCTGACTGCGCCGCAACCACCGACGTACCCGCGGCACGCAAGGCCTGACGCAGCTCCCCATACAGGGGCATACTCTGGTCTCCCTGGATAAAGGTCAGCGGCAAAGACGCTACAGCGCTACCACCCTGGAAACCGCGCAGGTGATAACCGCAGGCATCCAGTAGCAACAAACTGCAGCAAACGAACAGGGCCGATACAAAGAACCGCGTCCTGTAGGCGCCATATTGGCTGGGATGACTCATAAAAAAGTGTTCACCGATCACTCACGACAATATTCACCAATCTGCCCGGCACGACAATGACTTTCTTCACTGACTTGCCGGCAATGAAACGGTGCACATTCGTTTCCTGGAGTGCCGCAGTCTCAATCTGGCCACGATCCGCACTGGCAGCCACATGAATCCTGCCGCGCAGTCTGCCATTGACCTGCACCACCAGTTCGATATGCTCGCGCACCAGGGCGCGGGCATCGGGCGCGGGCCAGGCAGCCGTCAGGATATCCTGCCCCATCCCCAGACGCCGCCACAACACCTGGGTCACATGGGGAACAATGGGCGCCAACAGGCGCAGCAGAATCTCCAGCCCTTCGTCAAGCACTGCCAGCTGTGCCTCATCCGCCGGCACCGCATCGGAGCGCGCCTTTTCCAGCAGATTCAAAATCTTCATACCGGAGGAGACCACCGTATTGAAACGATAGCGGGCATAATCATGATTGGCCTGCTGCAAAATCGTGTGGATCTCCAGGCGCAGCACGGCGGCCGTCGACCCTGGTGCAGGCAAATCAAATGCCGCCCTGTCCCGATGGGGCGATGGCAGCTCATGGGCAAAGGACCATAGCCGCCGTAGAAAGCGGCTGGCACCTTCCACGCCGCTATCAGACCATTCCAACGATTGCTCCGGCGGGGCCGCGAACATGGTAAACAGGCGCACCGTATCCGCACCATAGCGATCGATCAGCGCCTGGGGATCGACCGTATTGCCCTTGGA
>CAZFJS010000135.1:0-5171 GCA_964519605.1 uncultured Gammaproteobacteria bacterium | reverse complement strand
GCTGGATGATGCGTATCAGACTGGAGGAATCCGTCATATCCCCATAGTGCATGATGAAAGCGCGGTCCTTGATATGGGGATCTTGATATAAATGATCGATACGATCGGTATTAAACAGCGAAGTCCGCCGCTTGATCCCGTGTACTTCATAATCTTTGGCTAACAGAAATTCTGCCAGATAGGCGCCGTCTTGCCCAGTAATGCCTGTGATCAATGCCCTTTTTTTCATGCTAAATCTTTTCCTTCATGCGACTGAATCGTTCTCATGCGTGGTGACAATGCTCAACCACGCCCATAGTCATCCTCGAAGCGCACGATATCGTCCTCTCCCAGATAGGCGCCGGACTGTACTTCTATGATCTCCAGCGGCAGCGTGCCCGGATTCTCCAGCCGGTGAGTCATGCCAATTGGAATATAGGTGGATTCATTTTCACTCAACAGGAAGCTCTCCTCACCCTTGGTCACCCGGGCAGTGCCCTGAACAACCACCCAGTGTTCCGCGCGATGGTGATGCATCTGCAGCGACAAAGAGGCACCGGGATTCACCGTGATCCGCTTCACCTGGAAACGCTCACCGGTATCTACACCCTCGTAACAACCCCAGGGACGATGAACGCGGCGATGCGTCTTATGTTCACTTCGCCCGTCCTGCTGGAGCTGCTGAACAATCTGCCGAACCTCCTGGGCGTGCCCCTTGTGAGCGACCAGTACGGCATCCGCCGTTTCTATGGCAATGATATCCTCCAGTCCGACAGCAGCCAGCAAGCGGTGTTCAGAGATCAACAGTGAATTATGGGTATTCTTGGCAATGACATCGCCCTGCAGAATATTGCCAGCCTCGTTCCGGGGGATGACCTCCCACAGGCTGGACCAGGCACCGATATCGGACCAGCCGGCCGCCAGTGGAACCACCGCCGCCGCTGGCTGCGCACCATTATCCGCCACGAGCTTTTCCATGACGGCATAATCGATGGAGTCATTGGGGCATGCAGCAAAACTGGCCGCCTCCACCCGGTAGAAATCACCATCAACCGAAGCTTTTTGGTAGGACTGCCGGCAGGCAGACAGAATATCCGGTGCCAGACGGCCGATGCATTCCAGCCAGACGCCAGCCTTCATCATGAAAATACCGCTGTTCCATAGATAGTTACCGGAATCCAAGTAGGTCTGTGCAGTAAGCGCATCAGGTTTTTCGACGAATTGGCGCACCTGATAAGTGTTCTTTGGTCCAGCATCAAGTGCCTTGCCACACTGGATATAACCATAACCGGTTTCCGGACGATCAGGGATGATGCCAAAGGTCACGATGAGGCCGCGCTCAGCCAGCTGGCCGCCAGTGCTCACAGCCATGTGAAAGGCCTCAATATCCCGGATCAGGTGATCCGCCGGCATCAGCAGGATGATGGCATCCTGCCGCCGCTCCATGGCAAATAGTGCTGCCAGGCTTGCAGCGGGCGCCGTGTTGCGTCCGCAGGGTTCCAGGATGATTTTTTCCAGTAGCTGACCAGCCTGACGCAACTGTTCCGCAACCAGAAAACGATGATCCTCATTGCAGATCACCAGTGGTGCAGCAATCTCGTGTTTTTTTCCACAACCATCATCAGCCATCCCGCTAAGCCGCGCGACTGTCGCCTGGAGCAAAGTGGCATCACCACAGGGTGCCAGCAATTGCTTGGGATAATGTTCCCGTGACATGGGCCACAAGCGTGCGCCCGAACCTCCAGACAGTATAACCGGCTGAATAAACATTTTTTTATTTTAACATCATGCGGTTAAGGAAGAAAGTTGAAAGCAGGGTTGCTAGTGACAGTGGCATTTCTCAAGCGTTTTTCTGCTCCAGGCTTGCTCTTTTCTCCCGGACCTTGTTCAGGAACTCTAAAACAAAGACACCCAAAATACCCAGCACCAAACCCAGAATAAGTGCCACAAGCAGAATCAACTTACCACTTGGACTGACCGGTTTGAGGGAACGTACCGGTTTAATCAAGGCACGGGTCTCTTTCATATTCTGCAGCCGGGTTTCAATTTCTTTGGTTTTTTGTTCCTGGATGGCGATGTCCCGAGCATGATCTGCCTTGACTTTTTTTATACGTTTAGTGATTTCTGTGATCTGCGGGAGGAGTCGCTCCTGCGCACGTTTGTTATCCAGTGATAACTTCGCTAATTCATCCCGGGCGGTCTCGACCACTTTGGCCTGCACATCCTGGGTCCGACGATTGTCTTCCTGCTCCTTCTCCAGAGCCTCCCGGGCATTCATCTGGTCAATGAATAGACGCTCTTCCAGATCGGCCAAACGGGTCTTGTTTTTCTGGATTTCATTGTCGATCATCATCAGGGTCATGGCAGAAGGGGCATCCGTAACATTCCCGGCAGCTTTGCTGCGCTGTAGTATCGTCTCATTATTCTGCTTTTCAAAATCGCTGATCTGCTTTTTTAACAACTTATCGATCTCATCCAGGCGTTTGTACTTATTCTGCAGCAAGCGCGCGTTGTCCTTAAGATTCAACAGCTTATTTTTACTGCGTTCCAGTGCCGCCTCGAGCTTCTGGCGGGGAACCGCCAGAATACGTTCATCTCTAAGTTCATCCAGACGAATCCTCGACTGCGTCAGCTCGGTATCCAACGCGCTGAGCTTAGTCTCTAAGGTGGCAGGATCCTCCACCGACGCTTGTTCCACCTTTGCCAACGACAACTCAGTAGACAACTGGGCACGAACAACCCGGATCTGTCGCTGGTGGTCGGCTTTCAGTTTCCCCAGAACACTATTGAGCGCGGTCAAATAATCCTTTTCACGGACAGCTGGTCCCCTAGCCTCGAGGATCACAATCTGGCTTTTTTTGGCAATCCGTGCCTCCACGTCCGGTACCCAGTGATCTCCCCCCTTGCGCTGGGCCAACTCATGTTGTGTGGCAGGGATATAACTTTCCTGCAGCTTGGCAATGACAGTATCCGGGGTATCGATTAGTCGGGTGGCCAATCCATCACCCGCCCTCACCAGGGTTGTGCCGATCTCCACTGCAGTATGAAACAAATATTTTTTCGGGGTTAACAACACGTAGACCAAGCCCAGCAGCAGCATGCCTACAGTTGTAAACAAAATAATCTTTTTCCGTTTCACCAGCACCAGCCAGAGGTCGATCAGGCTGATTTCAGGTTCCTGATAATAGCTCGGATAGGCCTCTAGGTTCCTGGATACCATGTTTTGTGGTTCTTTTTCTGACATCATTCCACCGACTTAATAAGTACATACCTCAATGGGGGTTCAAAAAAACGGCCTTGCTGATAGGAGCAAGGCCGCAAGTATTGACTAGCAAAATATGCCTACGGCTATTTTATTTTATCTTTCTCCACTTTACCTATCGTCAGGCGATCTTTATTTTTTTCAATAGTCACCGGGCCGATCCCCTTGATCTTCATCAACTCATCCACTGAGCGATAGGGACCGTGTTGTTCCCGATACGCCACTATTGCCAGCGCGGTTTTGGGGCCCACACCCTTGATGGCCGTCGCCAGATGCTGTGCATCCGCCTTATTGATATTCACGCTGCCCGCCCAAGCAACTGCACTGCTCAAGACGAGAACGAAGATTGCGAATATTCGACGCAGGTTAATCATGCCAACACTCCTTGTTTTAATTGACTTAATAGTGGCAGAGGTATCACCAACCGCCACTCCTTGTGCAAGGACAAGCCTATCACAACCGTTGCACTGGTCAAATATTCTAGAGGGAATCGATTTCCGCACGAATCTCCTGTAGTGCTGACAGTGGTTCGTCCGCCGCCGTGACTGCACGACCCACCACCAGATAATCACTCCCGGAAATGATGGCCTCTCGCGGTGTCATGACTCGTTTTTGGTCTTGTTGTGGCGTACCCCGGACTCGGATACCCGGCGTCACCAGAAGAAAATTTTTACCGAATTCTGTCCGCATAGCGGCACATTCCCAGGGGGAGCAGACTACGCCATCCAGTCCTGCCTCATGGGCCAATGCCGCCAAGCGCAGAACATTATCAGCCAGCTTACCTTGGCAACCGATCTCATGCAGATCCTGCTCATCCAGGCTGGTCAGTACCGTCACGGCAATCAGCAGGGGTTTATGACGGCATGCTTCCAGCGCATTGCGCGCCTCCACCAGCATCCGTCGACCGCCCATAGCATGCACGTTGACCATCCACACCCCTAACTCTGCCGCAGCTTGGCAGGCTTTGGCAACCGTATTGGGAATATCATGAAATTTCAGATCGAGAAAAACATCGAAGCCATCGGCGACCAACCGCCCCACCAAGGCAGGTCCGCTACGGGTAAACAGTTCCTTGCCAATTTTGAGGCGACAGTGATGTGGATCAAGCTCGGCTGCCAGCGCCAGTGCCTTATCAGGCGCATCGAAATCCAGAGCGACAATAATACGGTTGCGCACGCCTATGCCCGTCATTTGCTCAGATTACCGCGATTGAGAATCTGGCTATAGGTAGCGCGGCGCGGCTTTTGGGAAAGGAATACCATCGTGCGAATGAAGTGCGCGCCCGCCGTCTCGCCGGAAGCCTGCATCAACAAGCTTGTCGAAGCGCGGTAATGGGGGCAAGGTTCACGACTCAGTCGGCACCGCCTGCGGAAACCGACAAGGTGCGCAAATTACTCAGTTCTCTTTTGCTGCCTCTGATTTCCTTCTCCAGGCGACCGATTTTTCGCCGGTATCTCAGCACCATACTGACGCTGGCGAAGGCGCCGATCAAGGCACCCAATAACAAGGTGCAGACCAGCACCAGGGAGAGTGGCAACTCACGACTTCCCAAGTAGTAATCCAACTTAACCGGCTCTGCATTCAGCAAGCCAAAGAACAGGCCGAACACCAGAACGGCCAGAAGAATGATAAACCCCGTTACACGTGCCATCATGCCCCCTCTTGTAAGATTCCCAGCCTCAGAAGCCGGAAGGCGGAGTGCTCATCATCTCTCTGGATGATGATTCTTCCCCCTGTGGTCCAGCACCCTCGCTTTCTAACCTGGCATCGACGCGCTCCCGCAATTCCTTGCCCGGTTTGAAATGGGGTACATATTTCCCCGCCAGCTCAACCTGTTCGCCTGTTTTGGGATTACGTCCCATGCGTGGTGGTCTAAAATGCAGGGAAAAGCTCCCGAAACCACGTATTTCAATGCGTTCCCCTGAAGCCA